>MPNB01000026.1 GCA_002238805.1 Rhodothermaceae bacterium bin80
TCCGTTCTGCGATCAGAGAAGCCAAAGCTTCTGGGAGCAGCTATGCTGTCCGGGTAGGCGATGATGAGATCGGGCAGATGTGTACGTTTACGACCCGGGCAGATGGAGCGCCTTGGAGCCCTCTGGGCGTTCTGCACGCCGACCTTGCCTTAGCAGCGAATGCATTTCTGGGAGGCATTATTCACTTGAACGGTCAGGTCGTCCCCATCGGTGTGCAGATGTCTTCGATTGGAGAACTTTTCGAGGTTGGTCCAACACACCACCTGATAGGTCATTTGTCAGGTCGAAATCCAATTGGTGCTTTTGAGTTCGTACCAGTATTCAATTCAGTGGATGCAATTGGTTCTAATCGCGCACTCTGGAGAGCCGACAGCCGCACGCAGAAGCAACTTCTTATATCACTGACCCACAAGGGGATGTCTCCTGCCGGTGTGGGGTCGGAAGCGAAGCGCGAAGCGATGCGCGCGTCTCGCAGTACACTGTTCTATGCACGAAATATGCGCTGGACCTCCCAGTCGCTATTGGCTGCAGTAACAACGTACCCGGGCATGGGTGGTCGGGCTTGGACCTCGCTTCAGCACCAGGATGAGCACGTACGCAAAGCGTTTGCCCTGTGGGCCAATTCTACGCTGGGCTTCCTGGTTCACTGGACACAGGGTCAACGAACGCAGAGTGGGCGGTCAACGACACAAGTGAAAGCACTGTCAGGTATTCCCTGCCCCAAACTGGATCAGATACCGAAGACCCGTTTAGATCAAGCTGCTGCTGTATTCGATAGATTGTCCAGTGAACCGCTGCTCCCCGCTTGTCAGTCCCACGCAGATGATGTGCGAAAACAAATTGACCATGCCGTCCTTGAGATGCTCAATCTGGCCGATGGTGCTGCTCCCGCAATCATAGACACATTGCGCTGGCTCTGGTGCAATGAACCATCCGTCCATGGTCAGAACCAAAAAGCACGCGTCCTCCTTAAGCAGGCGGTGTTATTCCAGAAAGCTTGATCCGTTTTCTGATATGACACATATTGATTACAGGAATCAGGTCATGTTTCGCGAAACTGTGGTGTGCTGAAAGATTGATCGCTTAGCCTGATTTACTGTCCCGTTGTACATACTTCTTATCGTATGTGAACTTCACCAGGCGATGCCATAATCATCGCCATGATCGCTTGCACCACCCCACATCGTGCCGTGCTTGCGATCGAACTCAATAGCGGTGATCGGTCCGCTGGTGCGCGAGCCGAAGGTTAATGTATAGTTCATGCCGCGGAGTTCCCTGCGCACCCAGTCGGGTACTCCGTTGTGCAGCAAAAGGCGTCCAGGGTGAATTTCATGCTCACCGAAGGATCCCCGCATCTGGAAGCTGTTGATGTTGGCGGCTTCCACTGCTTCCTGTACATTCATGTCGAACTCAACAATGTTCAGAAAAAACTGGAGCAGGTTTTGGTCCTGGCTGTCCCCGCCCTGTACTGCAAAAGAGAGGTACGGTAGTCCATCTTTGAGTGCCATTCCTGGTGTGAGCGTCGCGCGCGGGCGCTTGCCCGGCTCAGGCAGGTTGTATGGATTTTCTGCGGGATCCAATACGAAGCTTTGCATGCGTTGGCTTAGACCAATACCAGTTTCGCCTGCAATGACCGCAGGAATCCAGCCACCACTTGGCGTGATGGACACGACCCAGCCTTCTGCATCTGCGGCCTGGATGGAAGTGGTTCCGGCGTAGAAGTCTGACTCCTGGGAAATATCACTTCCAGATCCATTTACATCTGCTGACCATTCTTCCAGATGATGCAGATAGGGATTCTCTTCCCCCTGGAATGGATATGGGTCCCCAGGCTTGACAGCGGAATCATTCGCTTCCCAATTGATTGTTTCCAGACGTGCTTTAGCGTACGTCTTGGAAAGCAGTCCTTCCATTGGCTCAGCGGGAGGAAAATAGGGGTCCCCGTAATAAAAATCCCGATCGGCAAATACCATATTCATGACCTGGTACAGCGCATGGATGTATCGTGTGCTGTTGTAGCCCATTCCTTGCAGATCCATGGTTTCGAGCATGTTGAGTGCCTGAAGCATGACTGGTCCCTGTACCCAAGAGGTGAGCTTATAGACCTGAATCCCTTTATAATCAGTCACAACCGGTTCCTCAATGTAAACCTGCCAACGATCCAGATCCTCCATCGTGATCAACCCGCCCTGTTCTTGGGTTCCACGTACGAGTTCTTCAGCAATATCGCCTCGGTAGAAACGGTCGTAGGCAGCATATATGGCTTCCTTTCGTGACTTTCCTGCTTCAAGTGCGGCCGCCTCCGCTTCGACAAGCTTTCGCAGTGTTTCTGCCAGATCGGATTGTACGAAGAGCTGGCCCTCTCTTGGTGCCTGGTTTTCGTCGTCCGTGTTCGGCAGGTAAACCGATTTAGAATAAGGCCATTCAGCAATGCGTTCGGCGTGACTTTCAATAGATTGTACAGCTGATCTTTCAATCGGGTATCCCTCGGCCATCTGAATGCTGGGTTCAAGAACATCCTTCAGGCTTAAGGTGCCGTACTCGGCAAGCATAACCATCAATCCGCCGGGCGTTCCAGGCGTAACGGCTGCTAGTGGGCCATATTCCGGGGGATACTTAAGCTCCTGATCTTTGAAGAAATCAGTTGTGGCACCGGTTGGTGCTACTCCCAAGGCATTTATGCCGAGTACTTTTTTCTGGTTGGGGTCATATATAAGCGCCTGCGTTTCTCCGCCCCAGCTCAGCACATCCCACATTGTGCTGGTTGCTCCCAACATAGCACAGGCAGCATCAACGGCATTACCTCCTCTTGCGAACATCATAGCCCCAGCGGTGGCCCCTAAGGGTTTTCCAGTGATGGCAACCCAGTGACGACCATGTAGAACTGGTTTGGCCGTGCGCTGTGCCTGCACAGGTACAGCGATAATGCAGCAGAGAACAAGTAGTTGGATTCGGCGAGTGAACATGAGCATGGGGGCGTGAAATGCAATAATCTATGCTGAACTAAAGTGAGCGGTCGAACTTGGGGATGACTAAAGCTGACTCATTGACACGGATCGGCTTAGAGGAGATCAATAAAGCTCCTCGTCGTATGAAAAGCACGGTTTTCATTCATACTCGAACAGTAATGCGGTTACAGTAGCATTTTTGGGTCTGACACTGCATAGCTACCGACTATGATTTTGGTATCGTCGCTCTGTAGAGCAGGGACAGGGTATGTGATGGTGACTGTGTGAGCAAACTAAGAGAAAATACACTTTAGTCTTGCCTCTATTCTGGCAAAGCGGTCAGCAAAGATAAAAACCGCTTAGATATCCAATTACGCATTCAGCTGGAGCATGCATTGGATCAGATGGGCTAGAGTTTACGCCGTGCTGGGTCAGATTGGGTCAGATTGGGTAAAACGTGCCCCATGCGGTCACGCTTTGTGCGCAGGTAATTCGCATTTTCCTGATTGGCGGGAATTTCGATTGGCACGCAATCAACAATCTCCAGTCCGTACCCGTCCAATCCCACACGCTTGGTTGGATTATTGGTCATTAGCCTTAGTTTGCGTATGCCCAGATCACGAAGAATCTGGCAGCCGATCCCGTAATCCCGGTGATCCATGTCAAAACCCAGCGCCTTATTGGCCTCGACAGTATCCAGTCCTTGCTGATCCTGCAATTCATAAGCACGCAGTTTATTCAAGAGACCAATTCCACGTCCCTCCTGCTTCATGTAAAGTACCACACCTGTGCCTTCGGCCGCCACGCTTCGCATAGCAGTGTGCAGCTGATCCCCACAGTCGCATCGGACAGACCCGAACAGGTCTCCAGTCACACACTGGGAGTGTACTCGGGTCAGAACAGGTTCATCTTCTGTCCATGAGCCCATTAGCAGGGCCAGGTGGATATCACCGTTCGATGCATCTTCGAAAGCTACAAGGTTAAACGTGCCATACTGTGTTGGTAGCCGAACAGAAGCTGCACGACGAATCAGGGAACGTCGTGCCATACGAAAGGCCACCAGATCACTGATGGTCACGATTCTCATGTTGTGCTCGTTGGCTATGCGCAACAACTCGGGAGTTCGTGCCATGGTGCCGTCCGAATTCATAATCTCAACAAGCACTCCCACAGGCGGCATATCAGCGAGCCGCACAAGATCAACCGTCGCTTCCGTATGCCCCGTTCTGCGCAGGACACCGCCGTCGCGGGCAATTAGTGGAAAGACGTGTCCTGGTCGCGCAAAATCAGCCGCCGTTGATTTGGGATCCGCAAGTGCCCGAATAGTTGCTGCCCGATCAGCTGCACTAATGCCGGTGGATGTCCCGTGAGAATAGTCTACCGACACCGTAAAGGGGGTACTGTAGAGGCTGGTGTTTTCTTCCACCATCAATCCGAGATCAAGCTCGGACGCACGCTCTGCAGCCATGGGAGTGCAGATAAGCCCACGTCCCTCCCCGGCCATGAAATTCACGAGATCAGGGGTAACCGTTGAGGCAGCTCCTACAAAATCCCCCTCATTCTCGCGATCTTCGTCGTCGATCACGATTACCAAGCGGCCAGCGCGTATATCCGCAATGGCAGACTCAATTGAGTCAAAGGCGCTTTTGCCCGGAGATCCCATCGGGAATCGCTCAGGTTTTTACCGAGGCAACGGAATTCTTTTCGATACGAAGCTTGATCCCTCCATCCACGTCCAACAAGACGCTGCTTTCGTCTACCTGGTGAACCTTTCCGTGGATTCCACCAGCAGTTACAACCTTGTCTCCTCTTTTAACAGCTTGAATCATTGCCTTGCGTTTTTTCTCGCGCTTCTGTTGAGGCCTGATGATGAAGAGGTAGAAGACGGCAAAGATGAGCAGAAGCGGCAGAAACATCCCGAGGCCTCCAAAACCAGGAGAGCTTGATGACTCTTGGAGTAAGAGTGCGATTGGCCAGTACATGAGTAACAGTGGAATCAAGGAGTTATAAAAAAGAAGGGTAAGCTACCCGCATCGCATCGCTTCGACCTCTTACCGCTGCTGCCTTCCGGCCCTGACGGGGTTCAGAGGGAGCTGACCGTGCGGGACTCACCCTTCGGGCTGGTTTACCATCCGCCACTATGACGGTTCCTGCAAAATCAAACCTGCTCGAGCGCATCAACATTGATGGACACATGAAGATTGGGCATCGATGACGGAGCCATTTTAATCGCTGTGCGCACATCCTCGTGTAGATTGCGGTATGTTTTTGGGGCTTTGATAACCAGAAAATAGCGATACTGATGTTCAACACGCTCAATGTACGGCTGCTCAGGCCCCAGTATAGACACTGTGGAAGGTAATTGCTCAAGGAGCAATTCCCGCCATTTTCCTGCCAGACGTTCAACCTTCCGCTTGGGTGCGCCCCGGACTTGGACGCCCATAACGCGTCCAAACGGCGGATAACCTAGCGTCTCCCGTTCCTTCATGAGATCCTGGGCGTAACCATCAAAGTCGTGTTCCTGCAGGAACGAAAAAATCGGATGCTTCGGGCGCCGCGTTTGTAACAGAACCTCTCCAGGTAAATCAGCTCTCCCCGCTCTTCCAGCAACTTGCATCAGCAATTGAAATGTCCGCTCCTCGCTCCGAAAATCTGGAAGACGAAGCCCTACATCACAATTGATCACACCAACCAGCGTTACGCGCCCAAAGTCCAAGCCCTTGGCGACCATTTGAGTGCCAATCAGAATGTCTGCCTGATTATTGGCAAAAGCATCCAGGATTTCGTGATGAGCATCTTTACCCTGTGTGCTGTCGCGATCCATACGCAGGATCTGGGCGTCGCTGAACAGTTCGCTGAGCTCTTGGGAAACACGCTGTGTACCACTGCCCAGGGGAGCAAAAGCCGCTGCATCGCATTTGGGGCAACTGACCAGCGGATTACGCACGAATCCACAGTAATGACATTTCAGCTGATGCTTTACCTGGTGGTAGGTCATCGATACACTGCAGGCTATGCATTGAGGCACAAAACCACAGTTCTGACACTCGAAGATTGGTGCAAACCCACGACGATTTTGTAACAAAATCACCTGTTCTTTGCGCTCCAGACGAGATCCAATAGCTTGGATCAGGGGCGTCGACAAAGCGCCGTGCAGATCATTTTTATCGCGCTCCTCACAGAGGTCAATCACCCGAATACTTGGAAGAGCTGCCGATGTACGCCCTTTGGTAGGTACACGATCCGGCATAGTTAAGAGCGTGTACTTGCCCTGCTTTACGTTAGCCAGACTCTCTAGAGAAGGGGTTGCGGAACCGAGTATGCAAACGGCCTGACGCATTCTTGCACGCATGACGGCAACGTCTCTGGCGTGATAACGGGGAGCAGGATCCATCTGTTTATAAGATCCATCGTGTTCTTCATCCACGATGATCAGGCCAAGGTTCTGTATCGGCGCTAATATCGCGGACCGGGGGCCGATCACAACGCGGTAGCGACCAGCACGAATCTGCTCCCAAACATCGTAACGTTCACCCTGAGCCATACGGGAATGCAAAACCGCTACAGTATCTCCAAAGCGGCTACGGAAGCGCTGCACGGTTTGTGGGGTGAGTGCGATTTCGGGCACAAGGACGATAGCGGACTGCTTAAGTGCAAACGTTTTTTCGAGTGCCGCCAGATATACTTCAGTCTTTCCACTCCCTGTTACCCCGTGGAGAACAAATGTGTGATACTCCTGTGTCTCAATAGCTTCACGCAGCACCTCTACGGCCTTGGCCTGGGATGTATGGAATACTGGTGCTTTACTGGGTGAGTCATTCGCAAGTCGCATCCATTTCGGGATCCTGAACACCCTCTTTTCAATAATCGAAATGATCCCCCGCTGTTCGAGTGTTCTAACGGTCTGCGGACCGGCATCGCAATTTTTTTGTACATCAGCCAGTAGCGGTTCTATCTGCCCGGATTCGACGCAGCGAATCAGTTCTTGAATTATAGCTTTTTGTTTTGTACCGCGAAGCTGGGGCAGCAGGTCACGCAATGCGGTGGTCGTCCTGAATGCGTGTGCGAGCGATATGAATTTGCCCATCTTTGCGCGCACCTTCGGGTTCACAAGTTCAACCGTCCGCTGTAGAGCCCCTTGTTTTTCTGCTTTTGTAAGCTCATTGTCGGAGATGCGCAGGCCAACCCGTTTCAATTGAGCGGGGGTTGCCTTGCGGTGCTTTACCATATGCGCATACAGTCTGGCAGAAATGTTCACCCAGTCCGCGGGCGATTCGGAGCTCAGATAAAAGGTGACTCTTTCCTTTGTTTGCATGCCCGCCGGAAGCGCTGCCTGGAGGGCTTCCCCCCAAGCACACAAATAGTAGCGGGCTATCCAGTGTGTGAGCGCAAGCAATTCAGTGTTTACGACCGGTTCGTCACTGACGACAGCCCTTACCCTTCTGAGGTTTACTTCTGGACGGACTTCCACGTCCAGTTCAGTTACGATTGCTGTATAGACACGCGCACGCACCGGAACTAGCACCAAGGAGCCTATGTTCACCGACGCTTCGAGAGCCCTTGGCAGTTCGTAGGTATACTCCTTAACTACGGGGATCGGTAAGGCAACACAAACAGTGCGCAACATTGGTGCGCTATTTCTGGGAGGGACCTTTCTTCGGGTCGAAAAGCATACCGGTGCAGAGGCACATTTTGCGCTTCATTCGCTCAAGTACATCATAGTTGGGGCAGCTTTGGCAGCCCTGCCAGAACTCGTTATCACTGGTGAGTTCGCTGAAAGTCACCGGTTCGTACCCTAGTTCCGAGTTGATCTTCATGACTGCAAGGCTGGTCGTGATGCCAAACAGCTTGGCTTCAGGATAAAGCATCCTTGAAAGCTCAAAGGCTCTACGTTTGATTCGACGGGCAAGCCCCTGTTTACGGAACTTTGGAGACACAATCAGACCCGAGTTAACCGCGTACTTGCCATGGTCCCAAGTCTCAATGTAGCAGAAGCCAGCCACCTCGTCGTCTCCAAGTGCAATCACTGCCTTGCCTTCTGCCATTTTTGTCCGAACATATTCCGGAGCCCGTTCGGCTATACCGGTACCGCGCTGCGCCGCAGCCTCTTTTATCAGAAGGCATATATCGTGGGCATAGCGGAAATGTTCGGGCGTAGCAATGTAAATTTCGACAGATGCCGAAACTGTTACGACAGGGAGCTCTATGGGGAGGTTGCTGATCACTGATATATCCGAGCGTTAGCCGAGCGTCTAAGCATAAGACGTGTATGTGTTCCATGTGAACGCAAAAGATTCATGATGCGTTCATACGCATTAACACATTAACTTGATTTTTGATGGAAGAGTGCCCGTCGTGTGCCCTTGAAGTGGCCCGTAAGCTGAAGGTATGTCCCTATTGTGGTTATGAGTTCCCAAAGCAAAGCAACAGTCGCACGCTCATGGCCTGGGTTATGGCAATTCTACTTGCCTGGCCTCTGTTCGAAATCATAAAATTGATTTTTTGACAATATTGCGACACATTATTGCATATTCCGATCGAACTGGGCCACTGATTCCGATTGATCTGGGACATCGTTCCGAGCGATCTGGGACACCGTTCCGATTGATCTGGGACACCATCCGCGAGGGCATATTTCTCTCGGGTGCGGTGGCACTAACGGCATCACTGCCTCCATTGTCAGTTGATCTTCTGCTACGGACATTCCCTATGCACATGTGAGTCGGCCCAGCGGCGGACTCCGAAACCTTGACAAAGGCTTTGCCGACACGGAACCTTTGACTTGATGCAGTTTGCGGACGGGCAGCGCGTGTAACCAAAGGTAGTGGCATCGTCTTTTGTGGGAAGGAGCAATTCAGTCCACTGTCCGAGTATTTCACCAGAGACTTCTCCGTCAGGCTGATCGTTTGGGAAAGACCAACCCTATACCCATGAACGGACAATACGCAAGTTCGACATTGTAGTGGATTTTTTTGCTGAGAATCCGTGCCCTATTGGAGGTTCGAGAAAAAGTTATTTTTGGTTGTGTTTTTTACGTTTCGGCGACTTCTCTTTTGGGGCGTTGACCTTGACTCGCTGCGTATTCTGTTCTGGTTTGAGCCCCATTGCCTAGAAGGTTTGACGCTGGAATGGCTTGAGATCCTGGTCTTGTTTGAGCAGGATCCCGTGCGTCTTATTCTGAGGGAAAACAGTCGTCACGCGCAGGTGCTCGTTAAGTTTGACCTTGAGTGTGGCCCAGTTCTTGTGGATCTGTTTTGCGCCCAACTTGCTTCGAATTAAATGCACGACATGAAAGGCAAGGATGGACAGAAACAGATGGGCTTCAATCTGCTCTTTTCAGTAAAATTGTTTACCTATCTCTCTATTGAAAAAACGACCACTGTGGTGTCTATTGCCTGATACATTCGATCGTTCATTATGTATGTAAGAGTATAATTTGGCAATCTAAAAGAATATTTGTACTCGGCTGATTCAGATTCGTATACATCAACTGCAACCACACCTTCATCAACAAAGGAGTGAAGCAGTATTTCATCTCCTTCAAAATTTACCATACCAGTAACGAGACCTCCTTCACCTCTATAACTAACTATTCCATTAGACTCAACTCTTACGAGTCTTGGTTCTTCAAAATGATCATCATAAGCCATTGTTTTTTTAGAAACAAGAAGCGTTCCATCTACATCATAAATCAAAATGGCAGGAAAGCGAATGGGCACAAACACCATATTGTTTCCATGCGTTCCCAACAGTCCATCTGTCAACATAGCAGCAAATGAATCTTGATTTTCTATAAGTTCTCCAAATTCAACGTTATTGCCTTCGAATCTGGATTCAAATAAAAATTTGTTGTAAGAACGGACTATATATTCTACCCCCGAATCTGTGACAGCATATCTTACAGGAGCCTTTCGAGTATCGAAAAGCTCTGAATCTACAAGTCTACCGCTGGTTTTTGAGAAAGAAGATTTCGTCTTGTTATTACTGTCGATCACAGAGATTATTGAATCAGAAACAATGCTGACGCTTGTTATACTTAAAAATTCACCGGGTCCTTTGCCAATACCATTCCCATAAGACCTTACATACGCGCCACTAGAGTCAAATCGGAGAATCTCATATACCCCGTAATCGACAACATACACATCTCCGTTGATGTCTGGTATGATATATCCAGGATTATACAAAACGACTTCCTCATCAATAGGAAGTTCAGCTATCCTCTCCGTAGGAACATTTCTCCAAATTCTTTCCTGATTTTGTTGTTCTTCAGCTGCTTCAAGAAAGAAGTTTTTAGAACCTAATTCACCGCTCCCGGCACTGCTGCAAGAAATAAAAAGCAAGCAAACAAGAATGGCTTGGCTAAGTCGATATGGATGCATGCTACTCCCAGTTTGACGAACACATTTGTTTTCCTGGGAAACACCAATTAAGTGGACCCATCCTATTGTACCATTCACAAGGTATACTTGCACAATTTAATAAAAGCCATGACAGTCACGAACGCTACATTGTGGGTCATCACATTCGGGAACGGCAGTCGGTCCCATCCCTATACTATCGGATTTCCATCCTGACAGGACTGGCAACAATACAAATGTCAACGACAAAAACAATATTCGATATTTGGCAGTTACTTTCATGAGTATATAATTTAATCCCAACATCTAACAGAAGACACCTCATCCGTAGTGCAGGGAATATCCTCAACATCACAGCAAACGACTGGCCAAAAACATCGCAAATCTCCTGATCCACATCCGCTTCTCTACAGGCCATGTTGCATATTGTGTCAGTTCTCGAATAAGCAGTACTGCTCACTGACATCCTCCACGCGCAAGGGATTGCCTTACTGACACAAAGGAGTCCATCGCTCATTACAGGGAGGAGTGCAATGTTAGGAGATCCCGTAGATCACTCCTATGTCCAGCCAGAGCGATCAGAATCTCAACTGTGCCCAATTCAATCCGCCGACCTGTCATGTCCACGGCTTCGTCCCTGAGGAAATCTCCGTAGCCGACTCGATCGTCCAGCCACCCTATAAGTCCCACACGGGCGAGCTCGTGTTGGTCAAACCTTGCCGGGGTGGCGGGAAGTGTTTCTGGGGGATCCTTGTGGACCAGCTTCACCCAGAAACCGACAAATGGACGTGCCAGCCCCTGACCGACCAGGAGTTCGCCGATCACATCAGAAATGAACTGTTGGACAAAGAACGGAGCCGGGACTGGGATACCAAAAAGATCCTAGCGATGCACAGCGAGAGAACCACAGCGGGGTAGACCCGTACACGCTGCACACCGCGAAATGGTTTGGCATGGGCGTTCCCATGCCAAACCATAGAAGATGGAACAAGTTGTTGCTATTACAATGCTATTTGCAATCTGGGAGGGCCCACCTCGACCGACCATGTCGGATTTGAATTTTACGATGGCAGTTGTTCAGATGGGGATAAAGAGTTGGAGGAGAATGGGGGAGGATAGCAGTCATATGATATCAATGCATTGGTTAGTGACGATTTCTTTGGCGTCGTTACTGCTATTGGGCTGTATTGAGCCTCAATCTGACTCTGTACCAGAACCATATCCTTTTCTGACAGAGTTCTCGACAGACACTCTCCTTGCACATGATCTGCAAGGAGAGTTGTTTGTCCATAGCGATTCATTGGGTAATCCAAAACGCATCGCTGTAGGAGAGTTGTTTGTTTTCGTGGGTGACTCGCAAGCGGAGCAGGCGATCACCGTTTTCGACAGGAGGTCCGGTGAGTTCATTGGATACACAGGTAACAAAGGAGAAGGCCCCCGAGAAATATCATCCGTGTGGTCACTAGACTTTAAGCCAGGGAAAGACTCGGGATGGATTTACAATTATCCAGGGGTCTTAAAATTTCTTGATGGTGCATCCATGACCGAAGAATCTATCCGCCTTACGGGAGGGGGGACTCCTATGAGCCCTGTATGGATAGCGGGGGACAGCATTGCTTCTAGTGGAGGCTATGAATCTGGAAGATTGGGGATATATACACCGGATGGGGAATTTGTTAGAACAATTGGACCTGATCCACCAGGAGAAATATCTACTCCCATGATTGCGCGGCAACGTGTCTATGAAGCCGTGCTAAAAACCAACTCTGAAGGCACTAGCATTGTGGTCGCGTCAAAGAATACGGATCGGATTGAATTTTTCGATAGTTCAAAAATGCTTCGCCTGGTACGAGGGCCAGGATTTCACGAACCAGTATTCAGTACCACCATTGACAATCAGGGGAATACACGGATGCAAATCGAGCGCGAAACGATCCAAGGCTATGTCAGTGTTGCGGTAACAGACCAGTTTGTTTTTGCCTTGTATTCTGGGAGATCCCGAGGATGGATTCGCAGTCAAAGATATTTTTCCCCGCCGGCTAAGACGGTTGTTGTTTTTGATTGGAGTGGCTATCCAGTGGGAGTACTTGGTTTAAAAGACGGGGCCATGGCTATTGGGGTGTCCAACGATGGCAGATTTCTTTACGCAATTTATCGTAGACCGCTCCCAATAGTATTACGCTACGAGGTCCCTGCGTTGTATCACACGGTTAATAATAATTCTTAGGGAGCCGCGCTCGCCGATCGGGGCATGTGCACACGAAGTGTGCAAAACGTTTTTGTTTTTCCATCCCCCGCCCACTGTCTGGCGTTTATTCTTGTGTCTGGGTATCCATCTTGACATCCGCCTATCCCCTCTCGCCAGACATCCGAATTTATATCTGGTCAGCAAGACATATAGGAGGCACTCGATAATCAAAGCGCCTGGGGAACCCAGAGACCGGGGATGGGACTCTCTACCATTTATGCAAGTAAAAAGCGGCATAATTTAAAAATTTTCATTTTTTTGTAGATCTGTCCTGTTCGTGACGGATTCGAATTACATGAGATCAATTGAGTTGATTTTTTCCACGAATCGACGGTGTCTTCGCTCCGAATCTGTGTCTCTCCCTTCGGTTCATTTGTCGTCTTGGCGAACTGGTTGGGCGAGGGGATCAGGGAGCCACGGTTGCGCGACTGGGGTCATAGCGTGTTCCATCGCGGAGCATGGCGCAGGCGACGGCAAGCAGCCGATCTGCCACCGACCTCAGCGCTCGTCCGTGGGTATGATTGCGTTCTCGTAGGGCTTTGTACTTGGCTTTACTGACGGGATCGTGCTGAACGGCCACCCGGCTCCAGTGATAGACGGCATTGGACAGGCCCGCCAGATAGGCTTGTCGTCGAACGACTCGCCGGGTTTTTCCCGACTGCCGGGTGACCGGTGCCACGCCACAAAACGATCACAGTCCCCGATGATCTCGAGCCTTGATCAACCCGGGTGCCTCGGAAAGCAGCGTTGCTAGGACCGTGGTTCCTACGCCGGGCAACGAGGCAAGGATGTCCGCATCGCGCAACGCAGGTCCATCGGAGGATGCTTCGTGCTCGGAGATGGGGGTTGCCGATTCTGAATCGACCTGTACCGGAACTGGGGGCACTTCCGCAGAGAGCGTTTCAAGGATGGTCTCCATGGCACCTTTCGCCTCTTGCAGCTGCGCTTGAATCAATGCAAGTCGCCGGAAGCGCAGACGCAGGTTTGCGGTGGCGGCCTCTTGGACTCCGTCGGCCATCGAGATGGGAGTGGTCCGCAAGATCTGGAGCACCTGTTCGGCGTTGATGCGCCGGATCCGGTGTCGCTTCAATACCTTTTCCACGGAAGCGAGGCGCACGCGGCGGGCCCGTGCTGGCGTGGGAATGAGCGTCCAGAGGTCTCTCAGGACCGCGGAGTACAGCGGGAATCCGAGTTCCAGGAATTGCGGGAAGTAGCGCCAGAGCTGAGTTCGGACCTGATGCGTCAGCCGGGTGCGCTGGGCCGTCAACTCGCCTGCCATCCGAGACCACTCGCGCAACTGAATGATCTCCGCATCCATGGGGTCCAGTCGACGCAGACATCCGGGATCGGTCCGGACGGCATCGGCAAGGACGCGAGCATCCCGGCGGTCATCCTTCGCCCCAGCCGGCGAAAACCGATCCCGGAAGCGATCCAGCTGCTTGGGATTGATCGCAAACACCTGGAAGCCGTGCTCCATGAAGCAATCAACGACCGGACCATGGGGAACCTCAATCGCGACCGCAATCTGGTCCGCGTCACAGCGCGCGTGATGCAAGATCCAGTCCCGCAGTTGATAAAGCCCTTCCCCCGAGTGCGGAAACGCTTTCTCGCCAAGCATCGTCCCCGCTGCGTTCACGATGCACACCTGGTGCGACTTAGAACCCCAGTCAATGCCAGAAAAGATGAGGATGGTGAGGGGAAGATTCTTAGACATGATGATGTATCTTTAGGGTGAAGGTGATCGCGGATCGCTGTGACGCTTCGTCGGTCCCTGTATCGGTGCTCAATGGCACAAACTCTCTACGGGGCGTAAATCACAGCACTCCCCAGGGCACGGCTCCCATCCAAGCGTTCATGACGCAGGGGGCGGTTGGTTACTCCTGGGGAGGTGATCCGCGGAGATCTGATGCAAACCACAAGTATGCAATGCCCTTGTGATCCCGGAAAGATCAAACGATCTTGAAATCAAAAGTGCTCAGCGATATACCGATTATCTTCAATTTCTTTGGTCACTGCAACACGTACTTATTTGCATCCCTTGCAATATACAGGGGCTATAGTCACTCGTTTGAGGATATCCTCAAACGAGTCAACAAAGGGAACCAAAAACGCTGGATCTTTTTTAGTCTCTATGTCCAAACCATCGACCAACACGAACAGGCTGTTCGCCTTGCTGCGAAGCTGGAAAAGGGGGGCCGACGAACGCTCCCACCCGCCATTGTTCGCTGGGTGATGGGCCCAACCGGACTGGGTTCCCCGGCGGAATTCGCAACTGCATTGACCGCAGCGGTAACACATATGCAGGTGATTGGGGATTTTCCGGTATCATGGAGGTGAGCCATATATTCTGACAGGGTCTCATCCATGAGCTTCCCTCCATTGGTCAGTCATATAATTTCCTGAGATCGCGTTGGTGTTTGATTCTGGTATGCTTAGCATAGGATGCCGCAATAGCTCACTCATATTTTCCTTCAACCCTGTGTGGCGAACTGGCTTCTGAGTACACATAGTGCAGCAATATACGTTGCAGGAGTTTCTAACTGGGGGGATCCGTAAGGAAAAATATCGGACACAGCCATCCAAAATGAGTTTGATCCGTGTATCACTGATCGTCACAAGCCGGACAGGAAAGCTTAAATTAGCCAGGTTCACATGAATAAAATATCTGGCCGGGCAGCTCAAGAATATTTCCCGCTTTCTAGATAAATTTGCAGAGAGCATCCGGGAGTCGGTTGTAACATTTATGGTCTATTTGATTGTTCAATGAAAAGCAGAACAATATGACATGTCAGTGGTGCAGACCATTTATCGGGCGAATGAGTATCTGAATTCAATGCACGATGCAATCGTTAAGCACGATAGAAAACACGACATTGAAATAGGCTTTGGGAATAATCACAATGACTTTTTACGTTTGGCCCTTGAAGGTTGACTATTTAATCAATCATCAACAGAATCAGGGGGGGTGTCAACCGAAAAAGATTGATCAGAACAATTGACCGACCATGCCCGCATTTTGACATGATGAAACCACACCTCCATAGCGAGACTATCTGATGGCTCAGGGAAACTGATGGTGACCGAGGCCTTTTTCGAAGTTGAAAAAGAGTAGCAATGGATCGATTATGGAATTGCACAGCGCGAAAGTATCTTGGCGACTTTAAGGTTTTCAAGGTGCGCCAGGACGACTGCGTGTCACCACGAACCGGGCGTACGCACAGGTTTTTCGTGTTGGATACGCCTGACTGGGTTACGATAGTACCTGTTACCACCAGAGGCGAGCTTGTTTGCATTAAGCAATGGCGACCGGGCACGGGAACCATTGAACTAGAGTTACCAGGAGGTATCGTTGATCCGGGTGAGTTGCCCAGGGAGGCTGCAAGACGTGAGCTCCAAGAAGAAACAGGTTACGTATCAAAAACGCTCGATTCAATAGGCTCAATGGCCCCTAATCCTGCGATCACGACGAATCGGTGTCATTTTTTTCTGGCCAAAGATGCAACTCCGGCAGGCAAGCAAAAGCTCGATTCGGGCGAAGATATTATCATTAATCTGGTTGATGTGCGTGAGGTGCCAAAGCTTATTACTACCGGGACACTTCAACATGGCATTATCATAGCCGCACTTTATCACTACGAACTATACCTGAAAAGTGGAAGAACAGGAAAATAGGGCAGAGAAACCTGCACGGAGTGCGCGCCGTGTGTTTCTTCACAAAATTCTGTTTGAGTCCGGAACTTCACTGGGAAGGGGGAGCGACATCGTTCTTTTTGTTCTCATAGTGGCAAGCGTAGTAGCCGTCATGCTCGAGAGCATTGATACGGTACAGGCTCGTTACCGGGATTCGCTGATCGGCCTCGAGTGGATGTTCACGGTAATCTTCACAGTGGAGTACGTGCTTCGACTATACAGCTCCAAGAACCCCGGAGGGTACGCTCGCAGTTTCTTCGGTGTAGTTGATCTGATTGCGGTGATCCCGACCTATTTAAGCCTCTTTCTGCCCGGCGCACAAGCGTTGATCGTGATTCGGGTTTTGCGCTTGATGCGTGTCTTTCGGGTACTGAAACTGGTTCACTACAGTAGAGCCGGAATCTATTTGCTTTATCTCCTTCAGGACAGCTGGCAGCGAATATGGGTCTTTGTGCTAGCACTGGCTCTTCTGGTAACTACCATTGGTGCCGTGCTTTATTTGGTTGAGGGCCCGGAGAATGGTTTTACCAGCATTCCTCTAAGTATGTATTGGGCAGTGGTTACATTAACGACCGTCGGATATGGGGATATCTCCCCGCAAACACCTCTGGGAAAGTTTTTTGCAGCTTTGGTAATGATTATAGGTTACGCGATCATCGTCATGTCGATCAGCATGGCTGGTCGACATTTTAAGCGAACAACGCCGTGCGTGCGTTGCAAGGAAACGAAACTGGAGAAAAGCGCAGCTTTTTGCAAGTACTGCGGACACAAATTCCACCAGCACTAAAGAACCACTTCTGTCGCAGGCTTGCGCATATTGTAGCTGGATGACATCACCCGGCCGTAGGCACCTGCCATAGCGATGAGCAGAACATCTCCTTCGACGGTTTCGGGGAGCCTGCGGGAGCGTCCGATAATATCGCCGGTTTCGCATATGGGACCAACAATGTCAGCCGTGATGGTTGAGGGCGCGTCCAGTCGCGTTAAGTTAACTATCCGGTGATAGGACCCATAAAGTGCGGGTCTGATCAGCGAATTCATACCCGTATTCACGCCCACATAATACGTAGGACCTTTTCGTTTGACCTGTGTGACGTGAGCCAGAAGCACCCCGGTCTCTGCAACGAGGTATCTACCTGGTTCCACCCAGAGTTCGAATTGCGGATAGGTTTCCCGGAATCGTAGCAGACTTTCCTCCAAGGTGGCAAGGTCAAGCGGTATGGCTCCCGGTTTTTCCGGCACACCGAAGCCCCCACCCACATTTAAGTATGTAACTGCAGGGAATGTCTCTGCGAGCGAAGCCAGCGCGTATGCGGTGGTACTCCAAGTATTCGGTTTTAGAATGCCGCTGCCGATGTGTGCGTGCAGACCCACAACCTGGATGTTATGCGCTTCTGTAATCCGACGGGCGGCTGGCAGACTGTCCGGCGTGATTCCAAATTTCGAGGTATATCCAGCAGTACGTACATGCCTGTGATGTCCACGACCATGCCCAGGATCAATGCGCAGCGTGACAGCACGGTGCGCAAAGACATCGGGCCAAAGCTCCAAGGCACGTACGTTGCCCACTGTCACATGGCCTGCGAGCTCGTAGCCCAGAACAAATTCTTCCTTTGCTACAAAGTTGGGCGTGAACAGGATGCGGTCGGGGTTGATGTCAGGGAAGAGCTTCCGAACATAATGAAGTTCGCCAGGCGATACGCACTCGAAGCCGATCCCGCGCTCATATATGGTCTGTAGTACCTGTGGATTCCAACAGGCTTTCATCGCATAGAAGCAGCGATCAGCACTTTTAAGCGTCTGGATACGGGTTATCGTGTTGTGCAAGTTGGCCAAGTTATAAGCGTAGCATGGCGCGGATGTAGATGCTGTTTCGAGCAATTGAGTGCGCAGGGTTTTCCACCAGGGCGTAGCGATGGCAGGATCTGGGGTTTCAAATAACTCACGATGAGTGGAACCAAAAAGCTGATCCGGGCCAATCTGGCCAAAAATTTGGCTGTGCAGCTTGTTCGTCAGACGTTGCGCGTGCACATTGTCTACCACAAAAGTGAAGTTCAGATCGCTGGCGGCCTGCGTTACCAAGTACAGTTTTTGTTCATCCAAGACCTCAAGCGCAGGCCCAAGTTCGTGCAGCACGCTCCGGATGTTTCGCCCCACCAGACTAACTGCGGCGCATCCACTGATACGTTTTGCCCGGCAAAAGCTGTTCAGATCGTCAAGGAGTGCATCAATAGTGGATTCTTCAAGCGGCAATCCATATACCGGATCGATCGAAATAGTAACATTAGTTTCCGAGGTCGCTACCATTCCTATGGAAAGGCTCTGCCGTTCAAATGCACTGCATACCTTCGCTAGAAATCCTACCGAATGCCACATGCGCGGTGTTTCGACCGCGATCAGAGTCAGATCTGTGCGCGCAGCAATTGCTTTCACCTGCGCACCGTAACTCTGGAGGCCTGCACCAATCACAGTTCCTTCAAGATCAGGGTTGGCTGTTGAGCGAACGTGGAGAGGAATTTTCTGTGCGCGTAGCGGGTCGATGCAGCGTGGATGCAGCACCTCGGCGCCAGAGCTAGCCAATTCTTGAGCTTCGTCGTACTCGAGTTGCTTAAGTAGACGTGCACCGGGCACATGACCTGGATTGGCGGTAAACATTCCGGGCACATCGGTCCAAATTTCCAGACGCACGGCCTGAAGTTTACTTGCAAGATAGGAAGCTGACGTGTCTGACCCTCCCCAACCCAGCAGCACTGTTCTGCCGCGGGTGTCACTGGCAATGAAACCCTGCGTTATGAAAATATCTGCATCAATCTGTTGAAGTTCGGGATCGGCTGCGTGGTCGCATTGTGCCGAAAGGAACTCTTCGTGCGGCAAAATGCGTGCGATGGTTTCCGACTTTAGGATTTTGCGTGCATCCACCCAGTCTGTACGAACCCCCTGAGCATTGAGGAATGCACTGCCGAGCGTTGTAGTCATGAGTTCGCCCATGGACAGAATTCGTGCGCGCAGTGCCGGTCCGACATCACGAGTAAGTGAGATTCCGTAAGCAAGGCGTTCGAGTTCCTGGAGAAACTCATTCAGCAGTACCCGACCATCTACTCCGAGTTCTTCGGCAAGTGCGAAGTGCCGATCACGGATAACCTCTAGTGTTCTTTCATGGCTACCCCGCAATGCCGTCTCAACGAGCTTTTCGAGGGTTCTAGATATCCCAGAGACAGCTGAACACACCAGACATACTCGTTCGTTACCTGTTCTGCGTGTATGGACGATGCTGGCGATCGTGTCCCAGCATTTTCGCGAAGAGAGGCTCGTTCCACCGAATTTTAGTACTACCCAGGGAGCCACGACCGTTCGTCCGGTTTACTGAATAAGACACACATAATCAATGCGGTTAGTTTAGCGTCTGCGGCAAGGCAATATCATCGAATGTCATGAGGCACACATTTTCACTGATCTATTCTATGTCGCCGGCTGCTTCCAGACCTGTTGAACGTCCGGCGCCTCGAACTGTGCAATTACAGATCACGAAGTTGAATGTTCGGTTCCAATCGGAAGTCGGTATCGGCGCGGTTTGCTGGATAAACTGAACCGCCAAAACAGGTTCGATCACTCGAAGACCACGATTTAATGGTTAACTTGGGAGTGCTTGCGAAATTCACCAGCACTTTTGTATATAAGCACCCAAAAGTGGCCTGTGTGCGTCCGGTATCGTGATGGATTCTTTGTCCAAGTCCCAAAAAGAACCTGTGCGGGGTCGATGGCGCCGGTTTACAATAACGGCCGTTCTTTGAACCGCTGCACAGCTGCGAAATCCGTTCGGCTGTTCGGCGCATTGCGCGATGCTAATGCGGTCCTTGCCATTTCCAATGACGGGACAAACTCCTTGGAGCAAAGTCAGGCTGGCACGCCCAAGCTTTATGGGTTTCTCCCGGGCGGAAGAGATCTACACCGATGAACCTCAATCGACTCGACACCAAGTCCGTCAGTTACTTTCAGTACCAAGTGATCGGGAATCACGGACATGAGGGCTTGGCCTGGCGCTAAGGAAACCCGGTTGGCACGTGTCCCTTGCATATCCACGACGTCCCAAACCTGATCCCACCCGTCCGGTGTCCGGCGCACCCACAAGAGATCGTCCAGACCTCCTAGGAGCGCAAACATAAGTGGGTGGTATCTGGGAAAATCAACAGTTCGCCGTGCCTTTTCTCTCAGGGGCTCGAAAACCTGCTGCCCGAACATTTCCTGCGGAATTTCGTTCTCAAGCCAGTAATCCTTGTCCTCCGCAGTGACCTCAAAACGGTCCTCAAGCGCCAGCGATATTACAGATTTCAGGACGCCGTCGAATCCCAATATCTGGATGTCCGAATCCGATCCCTGCCAAAACGCGACGCCACCGGATATGGGAGTCCATTTTGGGTTCGGCGAGTACGGAGGCGAAAGGGTAAGGCCCGGCGCTCCCTCTGCCGTGAGACGCAAGGTCGCCGTGCGTCCGGGGTAAACGATCACCGTGTCCTGGTGAACTAGATCTTCGGTGGCGCTAGCCCCGAACGGTTGCGCGATGATGCTCCTTTCATTGCCCATGGGCACGGACAACCCGAACAAAACCGTGTCGCCCCGAGCCCGATGGATCCGGTGAGGGAACATGGGAGGCATTCCGAATTCCCGGAGCGCTACGGTGCGCACCAAATCGCCCGTGACCTCGAATATGGACAACCTTCCCTGATTGCCATCAAGCACAAAGAGATGGTCGCCGACCAGCGTAATCCCGGAAGATGACTGGAATTCGCCGGGACCTTCGCCGTCTTGGCCCCAGCTCTGCAGGTGGGTTCCGTCGGTTAGATCGAAGCGATGAATTCTCGGAGAGGTCTGGGTAAGCACGAACAGATGAGTAGAATCAGCACTTACCGCTCGCACATTATGCCAAAGAAGGTCATCTCCGTCAAGGCGGTAAAGCGAGTCACGATCAACGCAGGTCTGCTGCGCTTCCACCGTGAGAGCAGGTATCACAAACATTGCCGTAACCAGAACGACACAGCGCCCATATGTCCAGGTCGGAATCATCTTTCTTGGTTTACTGGTTTGTGAGCCTCTCGCACAGTATACATAACCAGTGGGACATTAGCTCGTTTCGGGAATGCGGGAGTTTTGTGTTTGCAAGTGTCTCTGGGGTCGTAGATTGGGGCGGGCCTCCAAACGAATCTGTAGCTCTTCGGAGCGGAGGACATCTTTGCTTAGGCAACTATCACGCTACTGGAATCGATTCAGCGCTCGCTGTTTCCGGCCCTCGAGGACGAATTCGGACCGCTCACCGAGTTCCAGCAGCGCTTGGTGACGCTCTTTGATTTGATCGACCTCGAGGCGCTGTTCCCGAAGCCCAGATACGCCCCGGTCGGCCGCCGCGGGCGGATCGCGCGGCGTTGGCGCGGGCCTTTCTGGCGAAGGCTGTACTCAATCTGCCTACCACGCGGGCGCTTGTGGATCGGCTGCAGTCGAATCCGACGTTGCGCCGTCTGTGTGGCTGGGCCTAGGCCGACCTGGTCCCCACGGAGTCCATGTTCTCCTGCGCGTTTGAGGAATTCGCGGAGACGGATCTTCCGGGCCAGCTGCACGCGGCCTTGGCCCAGGAAACACTGGCCGGGCATTTGGCGGGACATGTATCCCGGGACTCGACCGCGATTTCGGCGCGTGAGCGCCCGGCCAAATCCGGCCCGAAGAAGAAAAAGAAGAAGGCCAAGCGTTCGCCGAAGAGTAAAAACGGCCCAAGGCCTTGACGCGGCTGCAACGGCAACAGAACATGACGCTGGCCGAATTGCCGAATGCGTGCACGGTTGGCACAAAATGTAATGCGAAGGGGCACCAGCAAAGCTGGGTCGGCTACAAGTTGCCCCTCGACGTGATTGATGGCGGCCTTCCGGTCAGCGCAGTATTGACCTCGGCACCGGTGCGTGACAGTCAGGTCGCGATTCCGCTGGCAATCATGACGGCCGCACGGGTCGACAGTCTGTACGATCTGATGGACAGCGCGTACGATGCGAAAAGAGATCCGGACGCATAGCCGGTTGCTGGGCCACGTGCCCATCATTGATCGCAACCCGCGTCGTGACCAAACGCTGAAGCGCGAACGGCGGGCACAACGGTGTATCGATCATCTGCCCCCGGAGCGGGCGTGATATCGGGAGCGCTCGAATGTAGAGCGGATCAACGGGCGGCTCAAGGACGAGTTTGGCGGACGGCAGGTGCGGGTGCGCGGGCCCAAGAAGGTCTACTGCCACATGATGTTCGGGGTGGTGGTGTTGATGATAGATCAATTGATACGCTTCGCCACCAGAGCGTATCAACGCGGGCCGATTTGCTGTAGTTGTGACGGCCGCAGATTTGCGGTGCGGAAGAGGTGGGGCTGGTCTATGCCGTCTTGATGAAGCTCTCAACCAAATGTGGTAGTATCTACCATAGACGAGGTGTTTGCAGACCATTGAAGTGCCAAGACCGCTCGCCAGGCACAGATCTCCACCCGCCTGAATTGCACCTAAACACCAATTTTGCAACAGCCTCCTTGGTTTCGAATAAATCGAGGTTATTGGAATACCCACAACAATTCATTGATCGTTCAAACGATACATATCAAAATCTGAACATATTTCTTCCGACGGGAATCATAACTAAGACTGTAACTAAATTGTATGGTAATGCTTGGATCCATTTCGCGGGTCTTAGGGATCGTTAACCCGAACGCACCTCGCCGTGCAGTTGCCCCATTCCGACCGTAGAGTTTCTTCTCGCTAACGACAATAGTAGACCGCCAAATTCATCTGATCCTCGAGAGGACTGCTCTATCATGAAGGCATTCTCCCAGGTGATGTGATTCCAGCAATTTCCCAATCCTGTTGCCCCGCCTCCCAGCACATACCGGCTGACAGGCCATGTGGACGCCCCAGCAGCCAGCAAACGCATCCGTTGACTCTTGTATTTGAAATCCATGCTTTATGGAACCATGTGCGATAGCCAAACTGGCAGGTCAAGAGTTCCAAGGGATCACAGTCATGTTGTTAATAGCCCTCAGTTAATCTTCGGATGTAGTTTGGGGCAGTGACGGCATACGGTCCAGAACATCCTGCAACCTACTCTTCGCCAGACGGGCACGCTCATCCAACGTGGTATCCTCTAGGGCTTGTAATTCGTCGGGGTCCTCGGACCAGTTGACAAACTTGCCACTTCCGTAAAGTTTCCAGGTGTGGTCCTGAGCCCATCGCGCGGGCGTAAATTGCCCCCACCGTGGATCGTAATGACAATATACCCAGTCGCGCGTGGTATCGACCTGTCCGGTCAGCTGACCATAAAAGCTCAGTCCATCTGAAGTGAAATCATCCGGGACGGTACTGCCCGCCGTTTCCAACATGGTCGGCAGAAAATCCGTAAAGTCCACCAGCGCATCACTGATTGTGCCCGGTTCAATAGTACCGGGCCAATATGCGATTAGTGGTACACGAGTCCCGGCTGCTACAGGAAAGGCTTTCCTGCCTCGAATTAGACCAGTTTCATGCTGCGAGAGCACGCTCCTATGCGTTCCATTGTCCGTCGTGAACAGCACCAGTGTTTGACGGTCAAGCCCCAGCTCACGCAACTTGCCTGTTATGCGGCCAACCAGTTTGTCCACATAGTTTACCATTGAGGCAAAGTACCCGGAATTGCTACGTGCCGTGGCAATATCAAGGCTATCAAAATCAGGATGGCTTGGCGGTGGCAAAAACGGATCGTGCGGTAAGGCCATTGGGAAGTACAAGAGGAACGGCTCGTTCTGATACCGCTCAAAAAAATCTTCAATGTAATCGGTATACAGATCCGGGCCATAAGCGTTGGGGAATACTTCGGGCATATGTCCGGCGTAATGTACCGTGGGTGATTTGTAACGACTGCCGCGCTCTATGTACTGCCAAAGTGCAAATTCTTCGAAGCCCGCTTCCTCTGGGGTCGAGCCACCGCGTCCTGCCAGCTCCCGCTGCCGTGCATTACCATACAGCTGCCACTTGCCTGCAACCGCTGTTTTGTAACCGACGTCTTGCAACAGATGGGCAAACGTTCGCTCAGCCGGGTTGAGTAGACCAAATCCAATATAATTGCGGAAGTTATACTTGGCGGACATCAGCTGCACTCTGGTAGGTGTGCACAGGGGCGTGGAGAAAGCTTGGGTAAAGCGCATGCCACGTTGGGCGAGCGAATCCAAATGTGGCGTATCGTAGCTTAAACCACCATTAACACCCAGTGTCTCGTAGCCCATATCGTCTGCCATTATTAGTACGATATTGGGTGGAGGCTCAGTCGCACAGGCAGAAATGAGTAACAGCAAAGACAGTAGACGAATTACCATCATAGGACGACATAGATGCCAATACTCAAACCAAGGGCCCTTCACCACATTTGGTGGAGAGCCAGCTAAATATAACCATTCCAAAGTGGTTTTCTGCAAAGGAGTGCTTGTCGGCCTACTGTGTGTTATTATTGCGGTCATGGCCTGTTTCGTACGACCCTCGTATGCCCAGTCGGACATTGGTGTAGGGCTCGTATTCGCGGCACCGCATGCCGGGGGATTAAGTGTGCGCTATAAGACCATTCAGGTCCTCGTCCCTGGAATTCGTAGCGACAATGGTGATCTGCATGTTGATGTAGCCGTTCGGTATAACCATTCTGTTCGTGATTGGAAGAGAGTGAGGTTCAAAGTCTTTGGCCAAGTTGGTAGGCTTGGCATTAGGGCAGAGTCAGGTTTAACATCGAGGTATCGTTTTACAGGTGGTGGCAGTGCTGAACTTCGAATCGTTGGAAAGTCTTCTCGCAAGGGATTGTTTCTGACCTTGGACATCGGATTATCTGTGGATCATTTAGGCAACCTCGGTTATGCCCCGGCACGGGGAGTGGGGATCCACGTCTTTTTCTGATTTCTTGCCGAGAAAATACGAACGGCATAGTTTCGAACGTTCCCCCATGAGCGTTCACTTCTTTTTGGGAAAAGAATGGCGACAATCGGATGGCTGAATTGCGGGCTGCTACTGGGGGTATTGTGGAGTACCCAATTCAGTTTAGTGGCTGCTCAGTCTGTAACGGTCAGCGGCTATGTAGAGGATTTGGGCAGTCGTGAGCGAATTCTCGGAGCGAGCGTGTACATTCCCGCTCTTCAAATCGGTACTACGACAAATCAGTATGGGTTCTATAGTCTGACGACTGTACCAGGATCTCACTTGCTTTCGGTTTCGCATGTCGGATATGCTCCAGTCTGGACTCGCCTTGAACTCGCTGGAGATACCACCCTGACCCTTACATTGGCGCCTCGTGTTGTGGGATTAGAGGATGTAGAAGTCATCGCGGATCGAGAAACCGACCTTGATGATGTACAGATGAGCCGCCATGAGATCTCAATTGAGGAAATTGAGACACTGCCGGTAATCCTAGGAGAAATTGATATTCAAAAGACGCTGCAACTATTGCCCAGCGTCCAGTCAGGGGTTGAAGGCAGCAGTGGGCTATACGTACGAGGAGGGCGTGCGGATCAGAATCTTATTTTGCTGGACGGACTACCCCTTTACAACCCAAATCATCTATTTGGATTTTTCAGCGTTTTCAACTCGGCAGCAATGAAGCAAGTCGAGTTGATCAAAGGCGGATTTCCAGCACGATATGGTGGGCGTCTTTCATCAGTGATCAATTACACGATGAAGGAGGGAAACCTGAAGCGCTTCGCGGGACAGGGAGCAATTGGCCTTGTTTCCTCGCGAGTTATGCTTGAAGGACCAGTCGTGAAGGATCGCGCTTCTTTTTTGGTGGCTGGTCGGAGAACATATATCGATCAGCTATTGCGCCCCTTTCAGTATAGTCGCACTCGATATGGTGCAGCATTTTACGATTTGAACTTCAAGGCTAACTATATAATATCGAAGAAAGACCGTATCTATCTGAGTGCTTATGCCGGTCAGGATGAATTCTCCTACGAAAAGCGGTCAACACCCCCTGGTCTGAGTTCGGATACCCAATTAAATTACGATGTGGGCTGGCGTAATCATTTGGCTTCTCTCCGTTGGAACCGGCTCATTGGGGATCGCTTATTCGCCAATGCTCTTATCGGCGTCATGCAATATCGCTTTTCCTCAGGTACGCGTTCTCTGGATGAAAGCGATCGCGAGATTATCAAATATGAGGGGTCGTGGCACTCCGAAATCGTTGATTGGACGGCCAAGATTGATTTTGAGTATGTTCCGAACTCCCGGCATTACGTGCGTTTTGGGGCGGAGGGAATTTTGCATCGTTTCAACCCTGGAAGTACCCAGACGAGACTGGAAGAGTCGGGTCGGCCGCTGGTCAGCCTGTTGCAAGCTTCAACGGGGGTCATAGACTCACGGGAAATGGCCCTGTACGCCGAAGATGAGATGCAACTCCATCGTGCCCTGCGTGTGACTACCGGGATTCGGCTTTCGAATTACGCTGCCCGAAGTGTGCGATTTGCTTCCATTGAGCCGCGGATAGGTGTCAATGTACGAGTTGCGGAGAAGGCCGCGGTCAAGTTTTCTTTTGCAAAGTCAAAGCAGTATGTGCATTTATTGACGGGTGGAGGTACCGCATTACCTACGGATCTGTGGATTCCAAGCATGGATCGCATTACTCCTCAGAGTGGAAATCAACTGGCAGTAGGTTTTTTGAAAGGGTTTCGAGACGGTCGCTATCAGGTTTCAATTGAAGGCTATCTGAAGCGTATGAAAGGACATCTTGAATACAAGCTTGGAGCATACCGGTATCGGTCAGCATTCTTGGATTGGCCGGACATTGTTGAGATCGGCACAGGCACCTCTCACGGAGCGGAAATCTTCATTCAAAAAAAAAGGGGGCGCCTGACGGGATGGGCGGGCTATACTTGGGCGCGGACTACCAGACGGTTTGAGTCCCTTAATGGGGGGAATCCGTTTCCTGACGGGTATGATCGACGTCATGATGTTTCGGTAGTGATGCGGTATCAACTTTCAAATACAAAACAACTATCAGCAGTGTGGGTCTATGGAAGTGGTTATCCGGTCTGGGTTCCCGTGGGTCAGTATTATAGCGATTCTAACCACCAGCTATTAGACTTTAGTATTTCTAACCATCTATTAGACGTCGGCCCCGTCAATTCAGCACGGGCACCAGCATATCACCGCCTTGACATCAGTGTAAACTTTAAGAAGCAACGGTCTTGGGGAGAGCGAACGTTTTCCGTAGGCCTGTACAATGCCTATAATCGGAAAAACCCCATGTTCATATATCCGGAAAATGACGCATCCTGTGAATCTATCTGTTTTCAGCAGGTGAGCATGTTGCAGTTGATACCTGCCATTTCGTGGCAATGGAGGTTTTAGGTGATGCGTAAGTGGGTTGTAATTCTTCTCTTCACAGCAGTATGTGGGTGCGAAACGATCGTTGACCTGGAAGTTCCGGGAGGTTACCAATCAAGACTTGTTGTAGAATCAATTTTTTCTCCTGATAGCTTATGGAGAGTTGAAATTAGCAAAAGCGTCCCTTTAAGGGATATCACGATGCGAAGTGAATTAATGGTGTCTGATGCTATGATTGCCATCTTCGGAGAGAATAACTTTCGTGATACGTTGCGACAGATTGATCATGGAGTCTATCAGACGGCCCACGGTCATCGACCAGAACAGGGGTCAGTGTACAGAATCCAAGTGAATGTAGACGGATACCCTCAAGCGACGGCTTCCTCTTGGGCTCCGTTGCTGCAAAGTGAACTTCTGAAAGTGGAAAGGTTGGCAATAGATGATTCTTCCGCCACAGAGAATTACAGAATGCGCTTTAGGTTGGCAGACCGGACAGGCAGAAACTATTATCGTCTTGACCTTTTCCAAGTGGCACCATTCTGCAGGGACGAAACCTGGGGCGGCCGAAGAATCGGAGATGATCCCCGAGATGTGAGAGATTATTCGCGGTTAACTTTTCAGAGTAGCTCGCCCTCATTCCGTGACTATCCGGAGGCTGTGGATGATCCGACGGTCCCTGATTTTGAAGATCTGTTCTGGTCTGCTTTCTTTTCTGATCAATTATTTGAGGCGACCACGAAAGAATTTGAAATCACATTTGAAGCGATGGTCTTCGAATCCATCCGACCTCATTTTATGCTTGTGCTCACGGCGTACAGTGATGACCTGTTTGTGTTTGAGCGATCGGTGTCACTGCAGGATCTTTATGTGGGCTTACCAAATTTCATTCACACAAATCCCGTCGAAGTCCATTCAAACGTTCTGAACGGGCTGGGGATTTTTGCAGGTTATACAAGCGACACGTACCGGTTTGATGGAGACGGAAATGAATGGCAGGAAGATATACTGGGCGTTGGTGCGGGCGAGCTTGAACCGTGCCAGTAGTGGTTGTTACTGCAACCGGGGAGCTGTGCACGGCAAACCTATTTGGGGAATGCGATATAAGTCGAAATTGCTAGATCGCGCTCCCCTGACCAACTAATATCTACGCATCCCTGCACGCAGCAACTGAGGACCTCGTTTTTGAGCCAGGATTCCCCGGGGCGACCCAAGGCAGTAGAAACTATTTTGAGGCCGACCGGGCTTACGATAGATGCTATGAGCCTGTCTCCGTAAAAACTCATGAATCTGTATACTTACGATAGTGCGTTAACCAATATTAACCTATTCTTTCAGAAATAAGCAAAAGTATGCACACCGGAGTCGAAGATTGTTGCAGAATCAGTATATCAGTGATCTGTCGGGTTCAAAAATGAGTGCAGGGGGGTTCCTTACAACGTGCGCCGACCGAATTGAACGGGTAACGGATTTCTTCGGAAAACTCACATGGTACTGTATCCTGCTCATGGTGATAGCAGGTGCATACAATGCGATAATGCGCTCATTATCAGGCTGGGCACACATTGATCCCGAGAGTGCAGGCGCGTTTCAGAGAGCTTTGCACTGGATCGGTGAAGTGGCAAGACAGGCGAGCTCCAATACTTTCATCGAGCTCCAATGGTATCTATTTAGTCTGGTTTTCTTGCTGGGGGCAGCGTACGCTCTCAAGACCGGTGCACATGTACGGGTTGATATTTTCTACAACCGTATCTCCCCGACGGGCAAGGCCTGGGTAAACGTAGCAGGTACGGTAGCCTTCCTAATACCATTTTGCCTACTCATGATTTGGACTTCATGGCCGGTGGTCGTGGATTCGTGGATCCGGTTGGAGGGGTCGCCGGATCCGGGAGGTTTACCACGTTACCCCCTCCTAACCGTTGTGCCACTTGCATTTATACTGTTAATGGTACAAGGGTTGGCTTTTGCAGCTCGCGAAGCCGTGACCATCCTTGAGCTCGCGGAAACTCAACGCCAGAACAGACATGCCAGGACTTGAGTGGTTGGCACCGCTCATGTTTGCGGTAGCCTTACTTCTGATTTTTTCGGGCTATCCCGTGGCTTTTTCCCTTGGGGGTACTTCGCTTATTTTTGCTGTGATTGGCGTTAGCACAGGCTACTTCGACTGGCATCTAATGCTGGCACTGCCGGATCGTCTGTTCGGCATTATGTCAAATTACACGTTATTGGCGGTCCCCTTTTTCATTTTCATGGGGACCATGCTTGAAAAGAGTAATCTTGCACGGGACCTGCTGCATACGACTGGGCTTCTTTTTGGTCCGCTCCGTGGGGGATTGGCGATCGCAGTCATCCTTGTGGGGGTGCTTCTGGCAGCCGCGACAGGTATTGTAGGTGCGAATGTCGTGGCAATGGGAATGATTTCATTGCCGATCATGCTCAAGCCTGAAATCAGTACCTTGTCAGAGGAAATGACAAAGATAGCTGAGAATGACTGTCTTGCCGGTTCACTCGTCCGGCAACTGCCCATAATCGCCACCGAAATACGCTTATCCGTCTTGAGTGTTCAATGGAGCGGACCAAACCAAGGGGCTTGCGCCAGCCCGCATATCTCGCCTCAGTAGCCTAAGCGGGGGTAGCATTGGGATTCACCGAACTTCGACCGGAAGCCTACGCACTACCACGCTGGCCAAGTCGAATTCGTCGTACTCGATGAACACCGCCAGCCCGTCCGGGCCAAAGGCGTCGGGCATCTTGGTCACGCCCGCAGAGTACGTGCCAACGTACTCGCCATCGGCGGTCAGAACATCGATAGGACCGTCCTCAAGAAGTTCGTCGCCCTGGCGCGTCACCCAGATCCTACCCTCCCAAGTGGTGCCGATCTCCTGGATGACCGGTATTTCGGGATAGAACCGGGCCGTGCCGACCGAAAAGGAGGCAGAACGCCCGTCCGTCTCGCCGGCCTGGTCGATCATCTTTTCCCTCTGACGTTTGTATTCCTCCTCGATCCTAGATGTCACCGGCTCCGGGCGAAACGGTCGCGTGATAGTACGGACCAACCCGCCACCATCGCTGGCAACCACCTTCAGCTCATACAACGAAGAGTCAGAGTAGACAATGCCACCGTCCGGGAGTATCCCCATTAGGGTCCTCGGTTCGAAGGTGCGGGGACGGGTAATTTCGCCAAGTATATCCTGCAGAGGCTTCGACGTACGGTCTGGACCAATGATGGTGACCGGGAGTTTGCCTGGAAGTTTGAACGCGTCCTCCTGGGGATCGCGTCGAGGCCGCCAGGCCCGGACCACTGTTTCCGTCTGGGCTTCCGTGCCACCAAGGGTGTGATGGTAAATCGGGCGATAGTCAGATGGCACCTCCCAAGTACCGCTCAGGCTCGATACAATTATCTGCGGTACTTCCGTTGAGTATACTGCTCCGCCGCGGGGATCCACTTGTATTTCATGCAGCACCGCCGCACCGACGGTCGTCGTCATGCCTTCAATCCCGCTGCCTTGCGATGCTCCCATCCCACCACGGACCATGCGCACGAACCGACCAGAAGGGTCGAAGACGTGATAGGCCCGGTGCGCCATATCACCCACGATTGTAGTCCCGTCGCGCATGACACCGTAGGTCCGAGGCAATCTGAATTCGCCCGGCCCCTCACCCGCAGAACCGAACGTTCGCAAAAACGCCCCCGTGCGATCGAACACCACGATGCGCAGATTCGAACCTGTTCCCTGGTCTGCGGAATCGAAGACGTAGAGATTGCCTCCGGCGTCGAAGGCCACCTTGTGGATCCTTGAGAACATCTCCCAATCCTCGCCGTCGATAACCCCGACGCGGAAGACCTCCTCGAAGCCGGGCTCGATAGGCCGGTCCCGGTCTGGAATTTCGATGACTTCTTGGGCATGTCCGGTGCTGATCGCCAACAGCAGGCTCAGCGGGAGGAATCCAGCGACGAGAACAGTTCTACGGACGATCAATCTCAGCTGTGGTTTCGTCATTGGGATCTCCTATAGTTTCTTGTAATCGTTGCTAAGCATCAAGGTATGCATTCCTAATGGATTATTGAGAGATCCAAATCACTCACCTAATGAGATCCAAACGGGCGCGAAACCAGTCCAACACCTCACTCGGTTGATAGCGGCCTTAGCGTGTTATGGAGGTAACAATATGGTATGAAGCACTAAGATTTAACAGGTTATGCGAATAGCTTAGCGGGCATGCGGGCCGGAACGCGCAGTGACCATCGAGCAGACCCCGAAACGATTGATGTGAGTGTTGACCTTCCAACAATATGGGGAAGACCGATGTGTCCCGGGAAGCGAGCGACAAAAGCACCGTGGCGACTTACCGAGATATTGGTGCTGGCACTCATGTAACATCAGGGAAATAGCAACACGGGAAGCTCTGTCGATGCTGTTGCACGCAGCAACCGAAGACCTCGTTTTGAGCCGGGATTCCCCGGGGTGACCCAAGACACAGAACTATTTTGAGGCCGACCGGGCTTACGATAGATTGCTATGAGCCTGTCTCCGTAAAAACTCATGAATCTGTATACTTACTATAGTGCGTTCACTAATATTGACCTATTCTTTCAGAAATAAGCAAAAGTATGCACACCGGGGTCGAAGATTGTTGCAGAATCAGTATATCAGTGATCTGCCGGGTTCAAACATGAGTGCAGGGGGGTTCCTTACAACGTGCGCCGGCCGAATTGAACGGGTGACGGATTTCTTCGGAAAACTCACATGGTACTGTATCTTGCTCATGGTGATAGCAGGTGCATACAATGCGATAATGCGCTCATTGTCAGGCTGGGCACACATCGATCCCGAGAGTGCAGGCACGTTTCAGAGAGCTTTGCACTGGATCGGTGAAGTAGCAAGGCAGGCGAGTTCCAATACTTTCATTGAGCTCCAATGGTATCTATTTAGTGTGGTTTTCTTGCTGGGGGCAGCTTACGCTCTCAAGACCGGTGCACATGTACGGGTTGATATTTTCTACAATCGTATCTCCCCGACGGGCAAGGCCTGGGTAAACATAGCAGGTACGGTAGCCTTCCTCATACCATTTTGCTTACTCATGATTTGGACTTCATGGCCGGTGGTCGTGGATTCATGGATCCGGTTAGAGGGGTCGCCGGATCCGGGAGGTTTACCACGTTACCCCCTTCTAACCGTTGTGCCGCTTGCATTTATACTGTTAATGGTACAAGGGTTGGCATTTGCAGCTCGCGAAACCGTAACCATCCTTGATCTCGCGGAAACTCAACGCCAGAACAGACATGCCAGGACTTGAGTGGTTGGCACCGCTCATGTTTGCGGTAGCCTTACTTCTGATTTTTTCGGGCTATCCCGTGGCTTTTTCCCTTGGGGGTGCTTCGCTTATTTTTGCTGTGATTGGCGTTAGCACAGGCTACTTCGACTGGCATCTAATGCTGGCACTGCCGGATCGTCTGTTCGGCATTATGTCAAATTACACGCTACTGGCAGTCCCCTTTTTTATTTTCATGGGGACCATGCTTGAAAAGAGTAATCTTGCACGGGACCTGCTGCATACAACTGGGCTTCTATTTGGTCCGATGCGTGGAGGGTTGGCGATCGCAGTCATCCTTGTGGGGGTGCTTCTGGCAGCCGCGACAGGTATTGTAGGTGCGAGTGTAGTGGCAATGGGAATGATTTCATTGCCAATCATGCTCAAGAACGGTTACTCGAGAGAGCTCTCCGCAGGCGTGATCACAGCGACTGGAACACTGGGGCAAATCATTCCTCCCAGTGTAGTGCTGGTAGTACTGGCTGATCAATTGGGCGTATCCGTTGGTGACTTGTTTATCGGCGCACTGGTCCCAGGCGTTTTACTTGCGCTACTCTATGGGTTATATGCCACAGGAACTGCTGTTCTCAAGCCGTCCGCGGCGCCAGCGCTCCCCTTGGAGGTAAGAAACGCAGAGCGAGAGGGACTGCTGCGGAAGGTCTTCCTGGTGATGCTCCCACCACTGCTACTCATTTTTGTGGTGCTCGGCAGCATTTTTGCCGGCATTGCCACACCTACGGAATCTGGGGCCCTGGGAGCTGTTGGCGCCATTGGCCTGGCAGCGTTGAATGGCCGTCTGGACAAAAAAGCGCTGCGGGGCACCATGGAAGAGACTGTGAAACTGACGGCAATGGTGATGATGTTGCTCATTGCCTCCACCGCATTTGCGCTTGTATTTCGGGGACTGGATGGTGGAATCTGGATCGAGGACCTTCTTATCAATCTTCCCGGAGGCGTAATAGGGTTCCTGCTTGTTGCTAACCTCGCGATATTTATTCTGGGGTTCTTTATTGATTTCTTTGAAATTGCCTTTATCATTATCCCCCTGATGGTTGCGCCCGCTGCCGAACTCCTGAGCCCGATGCTAGGTGTACCTGCGAGCGTTGCTTTGGTCTGGTTTGGGGTAATGGTAGGAATGAACCTGCAGACATCATTCCTGACGCCTCCGTTCGGATTTGCTCTATTCTATCTAAGAGGCGTGGCTCCACCGAGTATGCGGACAGAGTCGATTTATCGGGGAGTAATCCCCTTCATAGGAATTCAGGTCGTAGGATTGATACTCCTGATCCTATTCCCTGACCTAGTTCTTTGGGCGCTCTGAGTGCCTTAGGTACCTGTACCTTCTTCTCTGCGGACGTGCATGTAAGAAAACAGAGCGTATTCCGCTGTATGGATCCAGTCATCAGAGTCCCGGCGCCATGCGAGAAAAGAATCATGCACGCGAGCAAAGGCAGGATCTGTACGTCCCTCCTGCAAGAGTTCTTCGGAAGCGGAGTATGCCGCATCCATCACATCCCTCGGAAAAACACGTAATTCGATATTGGAGTCAAGAATACGTTGAAAGGCAGGCGGGTTCAAGGCGTCATACCGTGCAAGCATATACTGATTGGCTTCGGCCATGGCGACTTCCAATGCAGCCTGATACGCAGGAGGGAGTTCCTGCATTGCCTGTTGATTGACAAAGAAGGAGAGATTGGCTCCTGGTTCCCACCAGCCCGGGGAATAGTAGTAGTTCGCAACCTGGTTGAAGCCCAGTTTTTCGTCGTCATAGGGACCTACCCACTCGGCGGCGTCTATTGCTCCACGCTCAAGTGCGGGATAAATTTCTCCGCCCGGAATCTGCTGTACGGTCACCCCCAGACGGTCCATAACCCGTCCGCCTAGTCCAGGAATGCGCATTGAAAGCCCGCGCAGATCCAGTAGGCTGTTGATTTCCCGGTTGAACCATCCCCCCATCTGCGCGCCAGTATTGCCACCGGGGTAGTTGAGCACACCATAGTCTGCAAATAATTCCCGAAGGATTGCCAGTCCACCCCCCTCATAGACCCAGCTGTTAAATTGCCGGGCATTGAGGCCAAAAGGAACCGTAGTTTCGAAAGCGAAGGCGAGATTTTTACCTATGTAGTAGTAACCCGCCGAGTGCCCCATTTGCACCGTGCCTTTCTGAACCGACTCAAGCACCTCAAATGCAGGAACTATCTCACCGGCCGGATAAACACGGATGGTGAACCGTCCATTGGTCAGTTGACTGACGCGGTTGCTCATTACCTCCGCTGCTCCATAAATGGTATCTAGAGAGCGGGCAAAGCTGGATGCAAGACGCCATCGCAGCATTGGAGTGTCGGTTTGAACAGCCGGGGCATCACTACTCTGGGGGCCGCAACCGGTAAGGACAGCACCGGCTGCGGTGCCGAGGGCAGCTGATCGAATGAATCGTCTACGTTCCATGGTTATCCACGTGGTCGAAGTGGTCGCATTACCACCTCGGAAATCAAATAATTGTCAGGAGCCTCCAGTACATGGATGACCGTCGCTGCAATATCTTCCGGCTGCATAGGGTTAGGGGCGCCTGAAGAACCTGCGACGCGACCGAACTCAGTAGCTACACTGCCGGGACAGATACAGCTTACCTTGATACCATGGCCGCGCAGTTCTTTCATTGTTGCATCGCTAAAGCCGCGCAAACCAAACTTTGTAGCATTGTAGGCACTTAGATTTGCATTACCAACCAAACCCGCAACAGATGCAATATTAACAATATGTCCACCGAATCCCGTTTGCGCATTCTGCTCCTTCATGCGCGGCACCACCACACGTGTACAAAGATAGACGCCTGTCAGGTTTGTGTCAATTTGCGCATCCCAATCTTCTTTGGTCTGAGCATCAATTGCGGAAAAACGGCCGAGGCCCGCGTTATTGACAAGAATATCAATGTGATTCAAGCCTGAAAAAGCCAGCTCTACTGCCGTTTCGTCGGTCACGTCACATTCTACTGGTTTAAATTTCGTTCCCAGTTGGGACTCGAGCGATTTCAAACGGTCTACTCGTCGTGCGAGTCCGTAGACGGTGGTTCCATGACGCACCAGATGTCGAGCAAACTCGCTTCCAAGGCCACTGCTTGCGCCGGTTACGACCGCTACTTTCCCGCGAAGATCCATGAGTTGTGCTTATTGTTCAGAAGAAGTTGAACCCGACGTGTATATACCTGTTCGCCTGATTGGATTGGAGATTGAACAATGAAAGCAGATTTTGCCCGGCACATTGCCTGGACCAGTGATCACCCTCTTGGTTTAGAAATAGAGCGGGCAGAAGGACCATTTCTCGTGTTGACCGATGGACGCAAACTGATTGATTTTATCAGCGGGATTGCAGTTTCGTCACTGGGACATCGGCACCCGAGCGTATTGCGTGCGATTCGTGATCAATTAGATCGGCATCTTCACGTAATGGTGTACGGTGAGTTCATCCAAGCTCCTCAGGTACGGTTGGCTAAACAGTTGGCAAGCGTTCTGCCAGCTGCACTTGATTCTGTGTACTTCACAATGTCAGGCACTGAAGCCAACGAGGGTGCACTCAAGCTGGCCAAGAAGTACACCGAACGTGGTCAGATGGTGGCTTTTGAGCGATCTTTTCATGGCGATACTCATGGATCCCTGAGCGTTACGGGTAGGCGTATTTATCAGGATCCATTCCGCCCTCTGTTACCAGATGTGACGTTTCTGCCGTTTGGGGACTTCGAAGCTTTAGAGGGCATTAATGACTCGGTTGCATGTGTGATCGTTGAGCCTATCCAAGGTGAGGGGGGAATGCGTTTGCCTCCACCCGGCTGGTTCAGGGCTTTACGTGCGAGATGCACGGCCATGGGGGCGCTGTTGATTCTGGATGAGATCCAGACCGGCTTTGGCCGGACGGGGCGCATGTTTGCGTTTGAACATGAAGGTATTGTACCGGATATCCTGACTTTGGCCAAAGCTATGGGAGGCGGCATGCCGTTGGGGGCTTTTATAGCCAACGCGAAGGTGATGCAGTCGCTGCGGCGTGATCCTCCACTCAGTCACGTAACAACATTTGGTGGTCATCCGGTGTCGTGTGCGGCAGCCTATGCGACGTTACAGGTGTTGCGGGACGAGGGGTTGGTTGAGCGCGCATTATGGGTGGGTGAGCGTGTACGCACGAAGCTTAGGCATGCGCTCGTTACTGACTTACGCGGCAGAGGGGCGATGCTTGGTATGAATTTGATGAACACTCGGGTTGCGAAGCAGGTTGTGGACAAATGCCTGCAGCGAAGGGTTCTCCTGGGTTGGACACTTCATTCGGGAACCGTCATCCGGATTGCTCCTCCGCTTAATATTCCCGAAGACACCTTGAATGAAGCGCTGGAAATCATTACTGAGGTGCTTGACGTTGTGCAGGCAATGGATGCTTAGGGGTTTAGATACCGTCGAACGCTCCGAACAAAGGCTGCATAAGCCTCCTCATATTCGCGACACGGTTCGAAAGTTTTGCTTTGGTGGGTCATCTGTTGGATAGCTTCCGGCAGCGTTGAATAACGGGTGGCTGCAGCAGCCAAGATCGCTGCAGCGAATGCCGCTTCCGTGCACGCGGGTCGATGGTAGATCCGCTGACAAAGATCCGCACGCAGTTGCATCCATATATCACTGCAACTGCCACCGCCTGTGCTGTATACCTCCCCCTGACCAGGAGGCGTGCCTAGTGCTTCGTCGAGTAGCATATAAGCCATGCGTTCCAAGCATGCTGTTCCCTGTAGACATGCAGCGAACTTGCGTGCACCGCTTAAACCGGGAGGCAGAACCGCACGTGCACTGCTGTTTGCGAATGGGAATCGTTCCCCCTTGAGCGTGAGCGGATATACTGTGTCTTTGGATGGGAGATACGGGAGTGCTTCGACATCCATCCGTGGGGGGTCTGCATCAGGAAACCAAGTCTTGATCCACGAAGCCCCCGTGTTGCTTGCTGCCCCTGGCAGCCAGTAACCGCCAGGCAGCTTATGGGAGTACAGAAGAGGATGTGATGAGCGGTGCTCAGATAAGGACTTGAAAACCAGGGTCGATCCGAGCGAGGTACTGTAATCACCGGTTCGGCGCAGACCTGAGGCAATACAGCTGGCAACCCCGTCCGTGGTGCCCGCCACAAGGGGCAACCCTTCAGGTAATTGTGTTTGTTCGCTGGCTTCTCTGCATAACTTACCCAGGATCGTACCGGGCTCAACGACAGCTGGCAGCTGTGCACAGATCGCTGGATCTATCCATGTGTAGTATTGGCCTCTTCCCAGATCATAACCAAATTTAAGTGCATTGCTGTAGTCGGTGGGTACTGCGCTGCCAACCAGCTGTCTGCATGCCCAGGTAGCTTGGGGCAGGAGTTGTGATGGCGAGGGCTGAGAGTTATCACTCTTTAACCAGTAGGCAGTGCCCAGGGCAGACAGCGACAGAACTGCCGCGCTGTGTGTTCTCGAAAGCTCGGTCAGAAACTCTCGCCCGGAGATATCATCGTACATGATGGCAGGACCTGTGCATTGTCCATCCCGATCGGTAGGTACTACCGTACCTGAAGTTCCGTCTATTGCTACGCCGCGAAGCTGACTTGCTGAAGCACCACACCGCTTTAGCTGTGATATACATGCGCTGACTGTGCTGCAGATCGCCTCCCACCACTCTACTGGATTTTGTCGATGTAGCCCGTTACGTCGCTCTCCCTGGATTGGGCAGTTTGCTTTTGCATGGATTTGCCCGGTTTCGTCAGTGACCAGTGTTCGTATACCAGACGTTCCGAGATCAATACCAACAAACAAGTGTGCCATGGTGGGATGGGAGCAACTGTGTAACAACACTTCAACACATAACCGCCCTGGAGGGGCAAAGATGATGCAGACGTACAAGATCGTATATGAGGATAACGGCGAGCTGATAGGTGACGCCGGGAGCAGATCGAGTGGACGCGCGGTGTTGGAAAACTTGCTGGCTGAGGATGGGGCAAATATGAAGGATGGAAATTACTATGTACATTTGTCTCCCGGTAATATAGCGATAGGTCGTACCAGTCTCCATTTGAGTGATGGAAAGCAGTTTGTAGTATCCGATGGAAATATCGTAGATGAAATGATATGAACGATGACAATACTGAAGCCTATGAACTTCTAACTAAGACCGGGCTAAAAGGTGATGAGACTTTCAAGTTATTCAACATAACTGGAGATATGACGTCGGCAAATCTGATTGCTAGGCTTGAGTCTAAGATTGATGTTCAGAATGCGAAGATTGATTCGCAGAACGCGAAGTACAATGTTCTGATCTGGGTTATTGGCTTAGCAACGGCGATTCTTTCGGCTGTAATTGCGCTCACCTAACCTGGACTGACAGCCACCCGCCGGCTTGATTATCCGCGATCTTGGAGCTGTCGGCATAAATGACCATTGGATATATGGTTTTGGTGCGCCCGGACTCCAGAGATGGGAAGTTGATGTATGAGTGGACAATCTGACACACAAACGGGAACCACTTAATTCTGAATTTCGTCTAAATTGAACCATGGCAGAACAAAACAATTCGGAGGAGGCCGATGATCGCACCGAGGCCTACGAACTCCTAAGAAAAACAGGACTCAACGGCGGCGAAGCCTTCAAACTTTTTCAATACATTGAGAACATGGCATCTGCAAATGTAGTCAGCCAACTTGGCGCAAAAATTGACACCAACATGGCGGCCTTCCGGGCAGAGTTGCAATTCCAGAATACGAAACTGGACGCCCAAAATACAAAAATTGACGCCCAAAACACGAAAATTGACGCCCAAAACACGAAGTACAACGTGCTGATCTGGGTGATCGGATTTGCAACGGTAATCCTGTCGGCGGTGATTACCCTGAACAGTCTCCTCGGTTAGTCCCTCCGTACGCCCTTGGGATCCTGTGAGGTCTGCGATCCCGCAAGCAAATCTGTGCTGCAGGCTCTGGATCGTAGCGTTTCGTGCTATGTGTGCTATTCTTGCCCCATCAGTTGTCCTCGCCAGAATTTTGTTCGTGTCGTAGCAGGACTCGCTTAACATCGTGCAGACTCGGTTCGTACAGCTGGATTTAGCACAGAGCAAGCAAGGTCTCACTTCGTGAAACGCTTGCCCGCGGAGCGAGGCCGGCCTCGACTCTCGGCCGGAGAACGACGCACGTGTGAAGTTAGCACACCTTGTCATTTGATAGCGGGAGTTGTCTGAGGTTTCGGAGTGCCCATGCGGCACTGCTACGATGTTGTACTTTTTTTACACCCTCCGAAAAGCGATCAGGGTTGGCATGGGCCGGCGACATCACCAGCCCCTCGTTCAGTCTGTCCGTCACCCCTACCAGTATGTCCAGGGGAAGAGCTCTATTTCCTTCCTGTCAATTACCCGCGATAGCTTCTGAATACGATCTCGGTCCACAACGCTATCGGCAGTTACGGCATCCTTCACAGCTCTTATCCTGACCAATGAACTGTTCCAGATTGTATTTTCCATTCCTGATACAAGTTTGCAGAGGGGTTCCTCAAAATCGACCGGATCATCATTTAAGCAAATCCGCTGTAGCCACAGCTCTATAGGTCCCGCATTCGCTGTGGACGGTTCGGGCTATATGCAGCACAGTCGTCAGGAGATGGATCTGTTTTTTCACGTACTGGCGGAGCGCTACGAACGCGGAAGTCTGTTGATCACCAGTCACCTGGTCTTCTCCCAGTGGGAGAAGATCTTCCAGGATCCCACGGTCACGACGACGGCCGTGGACCGGTTTGTGCATCACAGCGTGATCCTTGAACTCAACCTGCCGAACTACCGACTTGAAGCGGCGCAACAGCGGCAGAAGGCAAAACAGGAACCGCTCGAAACCGGGTCCTCCTGAATCTACGATTGATGAATCTCTCGAACATAAATTCACCTCCATCGCACCTGGTTCGTGTCCATCTAGAACTGACAATTTGTCAGTTCGGGCGCAGACGAAACTCGTGGGATTGATCGCGCGCAACTTCGCTCCGCAGCTCGTTGCTCCGCTTCGTTGCGCGCCCTGCTCCAATGGAACTTTTAAAGGAAACTTTTAATTGTCGTTGAGGTAAATTTTTATTGTCGTCAGACAAACGGGTATATTTCGGTGTGAACTCCAAGGACAATACGGAACGGGTGGAGAAGCTATTTGCCCTCTATGGCACGAGCGCCTCTGCCAGATGGAGCCCCGCAATGGCGGTCTAGCATGCGAATAACCAAACTGCAGATAAAGGATTTCCGGAGTATCCGTGAACTCGATATCAGTTTCGAACCAGACGTAACTGTGGTTGTCGGCCGAAATGGTGCGGGGAAGACATCCGCTCTGGATGCACTAGCGGTTATAATGTGGGTTGTGCGGTCACACACATCATGGGAAACATTTGAAAGGTTAGAGTTTTCCCGACAAGACGTTCGCATCGGTGCTGAAGCTTTGGAGGTAAAGCTGGAAGTTGAGTTTGGGAAGGCGGGAAAGCGTTCGAAAAGGCGGGAAAGCGTAAGCCTTACAGCTAGTGGAAGTGATGAAGACCCGATAATCAGTGGCGATTCAAGGCTCCGTAAATTGTGGAGTAGGGAGAAAATTGCGCCTCGCATCATTTATTACCGGCAGCACAGGGGTTTCGAACAAATGAAGCATGAAGATGACGATCCTGACAAAGTGTTTGACCCCGAAGTTGTCCAAGACATTGCCCTGCTGAAAAACCTTCGGGCGATCAGCCACCTAGAATTATGGTGGGACCATCGTGATGCGCAAGAGGCCCGCACTGTTAGGGACACGGCGAACTCGAGCTATCGCGACCCCCAACTTGAAGCTGTCCGGTCCCTGATCACCAAAATAGATGGCTTCTCCAGCATCTCATTTGAGGGAGCGTCTATCCCACGAGGATTACATTTGGTGAAGAACGACGAGACGGCTGTGCATGTCAGCCTCCTTTCCAGCGGCGAACGTTCTTACGTTATTTTGCTAGCAGATCTAGCGCGGCGGTTACAGATGTTCGCGCCATATATGCCGCTAGAGGAAATACCGGCGATCGTGTTGATTGACGAGGTTGAACTCAATCTGCACCCCGGCTGGCAAAGTGAAATCCTGGACACGCTAAGCAGCGTATTCCAGAAGTGCCAGTTCATTGTTACCACTCACTCGCCACAAGTCCTATCGGGTGTGAGGAACAGGCATGTACGGATCCTTGACGTAGACTCTTCGGGGCGCACAAAGGCAACTCCTCCCCTCTATACACGTGGCCGCTCAAGCAACTACCTTCTTGAGGGCGTGCTGGGGGCAGCCAGGCAATATCCACCTGTGCGCAACCTTATCAACGAGTTTAACCGTGCCATAGATCGTGGTGACCATACCACCGCGCAAGAAATGCTTGTTCGGATAGAGGACGAGACAGACACCGCTGCACCTACGCCGGATACTCAGGTCATGATCAAGCGATTGGAGAGTCTAAAACAGAAATCATGAGGGGAAGTCACCCCAAGAAAGTGCCCACGCTTTTCACGGACTGGCTGGCAAATGAAACGGCAGATTGGAAACCGACGTATTCGGATTTACGGAATCCAGTAAGAAAGGCGGTTGTGGATGCGTTGTGGAAGGCGCAGCGTGGTCTGTGTGTTTATTGTGGCCGCGCATTGAGTTGCGACAGGTCGCGGACTTTCTATCAAATCGAGCATTTCCGTCCACAAAGCAAGTATCCTAGAATGACAATGTGCTTCACGAATCTGTTTCTGAGTTGTAACCAAGGAAGTATAGAGGGAGTGCGGGCCGATCTCTGTGGTCAAGCGAAGGATAGCTGGTTCGACGAAAACAAGCATATTGAGCCTGATTATCCCGGCTGCACAGACCGTTTTCGTTTCGGGCTAACGGGGGAAATTATGCCTGCAACTGAAGGTGACGAAGCAGCGCAGGAGATGATCGACAGGCTGAATCTCAATCATCGGGAACTGAAGGTCGAACGCGAGGACATCCTTTGGAAAATAGATGCCGGTGCGTTGGATATTTCAGACTTTGTTCCGTCCTTGGACAGGAGTGGTGACCGTGTTGGCAGCTATGCCCATATGGTGTGCCAGAAGTTCAGCACAACTATCCCGTAGGCTACTATCAAGGTATCCGTACGAAAATCCCATATGCAAAAGCCAACTTTTCTGTTTCAAATTTATGTGCGTGACGAAGGTCGTGTTGTATTGGTGAGGGGGATTTGATGTAGTGAGTTGCGAAGGGGTTGTGTATTCT
>MPNB01000027.1 GCA_002238805.1 Rhodothermaceae bacterium bin80
AAGAACCGAATACGAGGCCTACCCGATCGGACGAGCGCGCCGGTTATCGCGAAGTCCGGGCCATCTATACGTCGGGGTGGTGCATTCGGCAGGTGTGCAAGGAAGGCGGTTCATCTTACCCTGGGAGGCCTGTGCGGTGTCCAGCAAAACTGGACTGCGCTTGTCGTAAGGCAAGTGATCACGGCACAGGAGTCAGATGAGGGCATAGTAGCGATGAAAGCGGCGAACAAGGGGCGACCTGCGGAGCTGCCGGAGCGAAGGCCCTCACCCGAGGGGAAGCTGTGAGCATCCCACACATACCATACACAGAGATGGATAAGTGTGTAAAAGGGGATCAAGCAGCTACGGCAGCAATGCCGTCACGCATGGGAGTGCAACCCAAGGGAGGAGCCGGATGCGTTAACGCGCACATCCGGATCTGTCCGGGGGGCCCGGGGAAACCCGCATAAGCGCTAACTTGTTATCAATAATTGTTGTAGTTTCCCTGAATCAAAGGAACTTGATCAGGATTTTTTATGAAGCGAACCGTTACGACGGCTCCGATTAGTGAGGACTGGAGTGTATTGCTTTCGTTTCTGCCCGAGAATTGGAAGGATTTAGCAGCGGATACGGGCGCATTGCGTGGACTTCGTAAGGATAAGTCTCCGGAGATGCTTCTCCCAACTTCACATTTTGTAGTGACAAAAAAATACGGATTTCTTCCATTCCCGTTTTGGGAGCATTTTTTTGTGACCGCCTATGTTTGGGATTGACTGGAGTTGGTTTAGGGTGGTTTCATCTCTTGTTTTTTCTGCTGATGGAAGGCCGTATTTGTCTCCACCCCTCCCGACCGGATGCAGAGATCGCACCTCCATATGGAGTTCATTCTTTCCCCTGCCCTAAACGACTTCATCCCATTCATGAGTCGGGTGGCTTTTGGGGCGTTTTCGATTCATCGGAGAGGAGTTCTTTGGTTCGGGTCGCATCGGGGTCATAGCTGAATCCCAGGATTTCGAAGACCCGCTCCAACAACGGCGTGAGGTTCTGATCTACATTCAGGACCAACGCGCGCGTTTGGCTCATGGGTAACTTGGTGGTCACCCGTTTGATCTCGTTGAGTTCGTTGCGGATTGTATTCCAGCTGTCATGGATTCCGTCTTTCTTGAGTTTGGTGCGAACCAGCTGAGCCACATGATAGGCCAATACAGTGATGAATAAATGTCCTTCAATCCGTTTATCGTTACTGTGATAGATTGGCCGTAAACCCAGATCCGATTTCATCACCCGGAAGGTATTCTCAATCTCGGTGAGCCGCCAGTAGGTGCGGGCCACTTTTTCCAGCGACCAGTCAATATGGCTGGTGCGCAGCACATATCCTCCTGCAGCCAGAAGCCGGTCTTCATGCACTTCACGCTTGGTAAAGCGCACACTCTCGGCATGTTTGGTTCCCTTTTTTTTCGTGACCGTCACCTCATAGGTATGGCTCACCTTCTTGTGCTCTTCTTTCAGTCGACCGGTTTTTACGAGCACCTTCTCATAATTTTTCAGATACTTGGGTTTGGAGAGTCCTTCATGGAGCTTGGTGAGCGCCGCTTCATACTTTGCACATTTCGATGCAAGGATCTGCTCCTCGGTGGCCTGTCGGGCTTCACTGTGTACATACACGAATCGCTCCTGATCTTTGATCTCATGCTCTTCGGGTTCCGGTTCACGCTCTTGCAGTTCGGGTAACTCCCACGCTTTGATTTTCACCCCACCCGCCGTCTCAAACGCCTGCTCCGGCTCCTGGATGGGCACCGCAGGGGCGTTGGTCCGCCGAACACAGATCCAATCCAGCTCCTTCTCTTTCAAGTACGCAATATTCTCCTCGGTCGCAATGCCCGCATCCATGATGACCGTGGGCGTTTCATCCTTCAACTTCTCAATGGCTTGCCTGAGCGTCCCGGGCTCCCCCACATTGCCAGGTAAAATCTCCACATTGCGCGGAAAGCCTGATGCGTCCAAGGTTAAGGCCAGTGTGACCAGAGGACAATCATCCCGCTTCTGCTTACTGCGTCCATACCGTAACAGCGCTCCCTTTACCTGACCATGGTAAAACGCGTTGGTCAAGTCATAAAAGATGATGGTCTCATCACCGTCAAACAACTCCTTCGTGGTCCCATAAAGCCGATCCATAATCTCGTGACGATGTTTGGATAACCAATCCGAGGTATCATACAATGTATTGAGACATGGCAGCTTTGTGTTGAGGATCTCCATGATACTGGAGGTGTAGCTCATCCAGTGATGGGTGGCCCGTTCACTGCCTGGACGCAGCATGCGCCCGACAATCACCGCACAGGCAAGTTGGACATGATTTTCAGGGAGATTGAGCTGCCGTAGGATTTCGGGGAGTTTCAGCTGTTGGATCGCTTCCATGGCCAGACGCTCGCCCGCCACCGTACGGGAGTTGACATGTTCGACCTGATCGGGAAAAATCTTGACCGACTCTACCGGGGGTTTGGCATGGATGTTAAAGCCCTGGTCCAGCAGTCGCCTGGCGGTGTCGTCCACGGCATTCTGAAAGTCGGGGTCCTTTTTCTCAAAGACAATGGCGGGTTGTCCTTTGAGCCGGGCCACCACCTCTCGGATCAGTTCGGGCCAATCGGGTTTGGGGACTGGAAACTCCTGTCCGAGATTGAGGAGGGTTTTATGTCGAGAGACTCCTTTGATGCGTTGGGATTGCAGCAGCAGAACGCTGCGGCGTTCTTCCCCGTTTTTGCGGATGTAGTGGTTGGCTCGGATGAACATACTGGGCGATGGAATGGTGTCGGGGATGGAACGAGGTTGGTTCCCGGGAGTTCCCAATCACTAAAATAATCACTACAATGAGGTTTTTGACCCAAAACCACGCAAAATTGGGCCAAAAAGGGAGAAAATGAGCAAAAAACGGCCGAAAATTGGCCGTTTTGAATGAAAAGAAGGCTAAATTGGCCCCGGAATTAGTAACTTATCAGAGCAAAATGTGAAGTTGGGTTCTGCGAACCCTGCTCATCCACTTGGGATGTGGGCATTCCCTACGTGAAACCGTTGTACGGGCTCGTCAGGCAAATCTGGCCGAGCTATCTGATGTAGCGTTGCTCAAGCGTCTACGCAAATCTCGGGACTGGCTTTATGCCCTCTGTAAGGCACTATTTGAGGAACATGGGATCATCACCTCCGGTGATCCGAAGCATCAAGTACGTGCGTTTGATGCCACGGTGGTCTGCGAGCCTGGACGAACCGGGTCGCAGTGGCGAATACATTATAGCGTTGCCCTCCCTTCCTTTGGGTGCGATTTCTTCAAACTCACTCCGACCAAGGGAAAGGGAACCGGCGAATCATTTAAGCAATTTCCGATTCATTCTGGGGATTATATTCTGGCAGACCGCGTCTATGCAACGGCCAGTGGCGTGCAATACGTGACGAGGTCTGGTGGGTATGTCACTGTTCGTGTGAATACGGGTACGCTTCGTTTCAATACGAATCCCGACACCTCCTTTGATCTGTTGCGTGCGGTGGAGTCAATAACCCGCATCGGTGCGATTGGGGAATGGGAGGTGTCCGTCGGGTCGGATCCTCCGGTACCTGGACGTGTTTGTGTACTTCGAAAAACAGAGGAAGCGGCCCAGAAGGCCCGTAAGAAAATTCGCAAGGACGCCCAAAACCATGGGACAAAGCCCTTGGAACAAACGCTACGCTTTGCACGCTATGTAATTGTATTTACCACTTTCCCGGCAGATCAATTTTCTGCATCGCAAGTACTTGATTGGTATCGGCTGCGGTGGCAGGTTGAACTCGTATTCAAACGATTCAAATCGTTGGCGCAATTTGGCCATCTACCGAAATATGACCAAGAGAGTGCGAAGGCCTGGCTCTATGGAAAGCTTCTTGTGGCACTGCTCACGGAAAAAATCGTTCGTCATGCGCGAACTTTTTCCCCCTGGGGCTACCGCATTCCAGAAGAGTCCTTGGAAAGACTTCAAGTTCGCCTTGAATCAGGTGATTCGGGCGATTGAGCCCCCCTGTGGCCTGGAGGCCATGATCCAAGACTGGGAAGCGATCTCGAATGGACTCAAAGAATCTACCCGTAAAAGAAAGGTCCAGATCGAAAAATATTTTTCCAAACAAACAAGTTAGCGCTTATGGGGGAAACCCGGTCCCTACCGGTCTACCGCTATACCCTGCGATCAACCATTGTCACCAGTCAGTACCCCATAGACAAATGGCATCAGACCATGGAAAATCCCACATTAGCCGACGCAATCCTGGACCGACTGGTCAACAATGCCCACAGAATTCAACTGATCGGTGACTCCATGCGCAAGGTCCAAGGTGAACAAGAATTGATCATCGAATCCACCAAATCATGAAAGTCAGTTTAGCAACATATAGGTGGCCACTTCGCTCGGAATGGTGGCCCACATGGCTCGGAATCAGTGGCCCACATGGTCGGAATACACAACAGCAAGGATAAGCAGATTGAAGCCCATCTGTTTCTGTCCATTCTTGCCTTTCATGTCGTGCATTTGATTCGAAGCAAGTTGGGTGCAAAACAGATCCACAAGAACTGGGCCACCCTCAAGGTCAAACTTAGCGAGCACCTGCGCGTGACGACCGTTGTCTCTCAGAATAAGACGCACGGTATCCTGCTCAAACAAGACCAGGATCTCAAGCCATTCCAGCGTCAGATATTCAAGGCAATGGGGCTCAAACCAGAACAAAATACGCAGCGAGTCAAGGTCAAACGCCCAAAAAAGAAGTCGCCGAAATGTAAAAACACGACCGAAAATAACTCTTTTTCGAACCTCCTAAAAATAGCACACGGATTCTCAGCAAAAAAATCCACTACAATGTCGAACTTGCGTAATGTCGTCAATCAACCATCGCTTTCTTCGACAGGTACGTAACTACGGCCGCTGCCACATGTACAGCCAGTTCAGCTTCCTCTGCGCGAGGATTTTTACCTTCGGTTCTGTGTCGCCCATATTGGGAAGCGTATCCCCAAAGTTTCCTCACGGCACTGTCCAGAGGCGGTGGTATGGTTCCCTTGTGGCGGTCTATCAGCTTACCCAGCGTTGCACCATTTTCTCCACATACACTTTGCATCACACATTCCACTGCATTGTACGCGTGGGCAAGAGCACCTGATAGCTTAGGCACCGGTCGGTGCGACAAGTCTCCAATGGCTTCTAGGAACTCCTCGCCTCCTGTTTTCAGGTCGGCATGTTCCAATTGTTCCAGTGCTGCCTGGGCGATGACTTGGAACGGCTCTTCCCCACGATGAGTAATCTTACCGGCAACAAGCTGCCAACCGATACCCTCTTGCCGAAACACTGTATTGATCTTTTTCTCAAAGTGCTCTCGCCCATCAGGGGCCAAGTCTTCGTAGATAGCTTCAATGACGTTGTAGACATCATGCCAAACACATTCGGCGAGAAGATTCCGACTCTCTGCAATCATTCCCTCATTGTTTCCTGTGCGGAAATTTGGTGCCACACACAGACATCTGCAAACGGTCTCTCGCACATCCCTAGGCGCCATGCCGGCACCGTATGCGATGTCCACAATCTTGGATCTAAGTTCGGGTGGTGCAGTGGTTCGATGAACTATTTCACGCTCCGTCTCAAAACCAAATCGACTAGAGAAATCCGCTATTGATTCAGACAGGGCGTCCTCAATGGCTGGAACGAGAGCTCTAAGTTTTGCCATAGCCTCGGATGTGGGCGTGAGATCGTTGAGCTCCACATCCACATTGATCTCGCTCAACCGTGTAATGATATCGCGGGGAAGAATGGAGGCCGCCAATTCTCGGAGTTCGATGACCCTGTCGCGAGTGATCAGTCCATAAGCGTAGATCGAATCACCATCATCAAAAGATACGTGAGGAGGGTTCTCTTTGATATCGCGGATAATTTTGTTCAGCTTTTTCCTCTGTTCCGAATTGTTGTCAGGCATCTCTACTCAAGTTTGTCCGTGCAACAAGATTAAGAAATAAAGAACTTTCCTAACCCCCCCATTTTTCGAGGGCTATGGACATCAGAAATTTACTGGATATGTCTGTGCTGATTTAAGGGGGACTCTCTATCATTTCTTTGGCAAAAATTTCGCAATGGTCGGAGGATTGTTCCATGCTGTGGCATGTCCGGGATTGTGCGAACTCAGAGAGCAATATTCACATTGATTGCGGTTTCGGAATGTTGAAGCCTGTGGCTCCTCTACAAAAGAAAGGGGCTTGCGTCGCTAAGTGCAATCCTGCACAGTCTCTCCCCGTAGGGCCGCGCTCTGAGAGCACATATTCCGACGAGTCTGTCGCCGAATCTATTTGTCTGTTTCGGTTCTGCAACGATAGAGCAAAAACCCACCCGTGCAGGCAATCTTTGTCAGAACCGTTTACAATTAGCTGTTACCTGCAGGTATTGGTGAGGTACACAGCGGTGGATATATGAAAGGCATGTATGTCAACCAAATACCTCTATTACGGTGCAGGCACACTGGCGTTGGTTCTGGTGCTTGTTTTCTGGGTACGCTCAACGAAGCCTGTATCCGGGGAGCTCTATCGACGGGCTGCACATGATTCGTCCATGGTTGCTCAGGTGATCCTGAGCGACAGTGCTTCCAGTCCTCTCGCGCGGCGGCTGGTAACGGATCTGCTAATGCGTGAGCTGCTTGTCCGTATAGACAGGATCGGCCGCTGCAAAGCAATCATGGAATACTATGATGCCGTGAACCAGCGCCTCCAGGCAAGCACCGACCTGCTCGAACAGGCCTTTCTGGCAGCACGACCTGTACAACTATACAGTGACGATGAGGCACGCTGCTTCGCGTATTCGATCACGTATCGCATACCGCTACCTGAACCGATGACCTACCGGCAGCAGGTGCTTACCAAAGTGCCACTCCAACTGACCATCATCCACCCGATGAGGGACTTCAAATACTTCAAACGTGAGCAACATGACTAGAACACTGATAGGAACCCTTCTGGTATTGGGGTGCATTCGGACCGCGAATGCACAACAGTTTGATCAACTCACACGGCCCGTAGCCACGCTGTCGGACAGCGTACAGATCAGCGCAATGCTGGATGCGCTCCTGATCCCAGCCATCGGAAGGGTTGATCGCGTGGACGTTGTTGATGTGACGGCTAACGGGTTTGGTCCCAATGATCTGGTCCTGCTCTATCCCTCAATGGAAACCTATGAGGTGGGCAGTGATGTGCCGCGCCTCCTGCAGGAATCCATGAAATCATGGGAAATAGCTGCAGATTATCGACTCGACGCAACACGGGAAGAGAGCATGCGGATTGCCGCCGATGCGCATAACCGGCAGGATGCGCGGGCTGCGCTCACAGGCGATGTACTCAGCGCTGTTGCCCGCTACTATGAGGGCGATGAGTTTGATCTGCGCATGTCTCAGGATCCAGAGGGGGTGCGCCTGGAAATCTGGAACTATGATCCGGACGCCATACGCTACCGGTTGCCTCTGAGGCCCGTTGCCAGAGACACACTCTGGCAGGCATTCCGGTTCGCTGCGCCCGCGGTTGTTATGGCCTTCAAGGATGCTTCTGATTGTGTCCAGACGTACGCGGAGCAAGGCCGCATCCATACACGCTCATGCGAATGAGTACGATTCTCATTACGATGCTGATAGCGCACAGCGTCTGTGCGCAGGCAGTGAATACCAAAGTGTGGCTTGCAATAAAGGCTCCGCAAGCCACCTGCGCGCTTGTCCTCCGGCAGGATGTCAATTTTGGGGTAGTAAAAGGCGGAGAGCAGTCAGTCAGTCTACCTCCTGCTGCGTTCGGCAAAAGCGGGCGGATACCTGGATGGTTTGTCGTAACCGGTCAGCACGCCTCGGGCTACATAATCAGCATTGATTTCCCCAAGCATGTCACCGGACCGGGAACACCACTCGCTTATGAGGGGCAGTGGGCACAGGCCAGCACGGCAACAGAACCCTTCGAGTCTGTAGAGGGGGCGATCTGGCACACCTCGGCCGAGTCCAGCTTCGAGCGACACTTCCGTGTGGGAGGTCATATCCGAGGCTTATCGGCAAATACCAGGCCGGGCCTGTATTCAGGGCAAATTTCCATCACCACAACCTGCAATTAACAACACACATGAAATCTCTATTAACAACCTTTCTGTTAGCCCTTTGGTGGGTAACGCCCATGCTTGGGCAGACTACCGTGAAGGCATCCATCACGCTTTCTGCCCCTTCGGCAAGCTGTACCTTGACGCAGGGTGCATCGCTGAGTTTCGGTACTGTGGAAAAACCAGGTACGGGTAGCGGTTCCGTCGCGATCAATGCGCAGACCGGCTCGAGAAGCAGTACGCTGACGGTCAGCGGCAGCAGCAGCGTAGGTCAGGCCCGCCTGACAGGGGAGAATGTGGCCTCCTATACGGTCACGAGCACATTTCCCACGACACTGACAAAGTCCAGCGATAACCTGAGCTACAGGGGTACATGGGCACAATCATCAAGCTCCAACAGCAGCTATTCATCGATTAGCGGCACTTCATACAGTGGCACGGCAAGTGGTTCGGGCACGTCATTCACACGTCATTTCAGGTTCGGCGGTACGGTAAGTGGAATTGATCTCAACGATGCCAACGGTACCTATACAGGGATCATCACTGCAAGCGCTACCTGCAATTGATCATGCGGTATATACAGTTAATTGGGTTGGTGCTTTTTTCGACAGTGGTCCAGGCACAAACCAGTGGCACCATGCAAGTCCATCTGGAAGTACTGCCCCGGGTGCTAACGGTGAGCGTGAGCAGCAGTCAATTAGACTTTGCACAACAGCGTGCCGATGCGGGTAACGTTATGCTGGATCCAGCTACTGGACTGGTCAGCGGTAAATCTTCGGGCACACATGCTCTGGGAGAGGTTATCGTGCGTGGACCCGCAAAAAGCGGGTTCTTGGTCAGCGTTGAACAGACCGTCCAGCTCCGGCAACACGGCAGTGATGACGGGGTCGATTTTACACCGCTCTGGGCGCAGAGCGAAGGCTGTCATCAGGGCGCATTCGCGCTCACGCCTGCAAGGCGAGGTACAGGCACGCTTGGAGCCGATGGATGTGCAGCGCTTCGTTTTGGAGGGACTATTCAGCTCTGGGGAGCGGCCCAGGGTCGTTATGCAGGGCAGCTTGCCGTGCGAATCGCACCTCTATAGATCATGGTACGCAGCTTTTTAGTTTTGTCGATTATTGGGATTCTTGCGTGTCAGGCGTACGGTCAGGCAGCACTTAGCGTGACACCGGCCTACGCTGTGGTTACAAATGAAGTCCCCTACGGGGCGTTCACACTATATAATGCGGGCACCGAGGGGGTAGAGGTTACCATTAGCGCACGCTACGGTGCGATTGCTTCAACGGATTCAACGACCGCTGTTGTACTGGACGAAGCGGGTCAACTAGGGGATCTGACCAAGCATGTGACGTTTTTCCCGGACAGGTGTATTCTTCCGGCTGGCGGTGAGCAGATAGTACGTTATCGCATTAATACGGTCCCGGAAGGGGGGCATATTGCGCTTATGCACTTTGCGATGCAGGAGCGGGGGGCTATTGTGAACGGACAGGTACCAGCCGTTGCAACCGGGCTCAGCATTGTGTACAATTTGGTCGCACCGCTCGTGTATTTACAGGGCAGTGGGATCCCAATCCTCACCGCCCGTGTGCTCGAAAGCACACCGAACACATTGCATCTGTATCTGGAGAGTCACGGTCCATGGCCTTTCCTGGGAGGCATACGTGTTCTGCAGGATGGACAGCAATTCGGCAGGGCAGAGGCTGCCGTCTATACTACGCGTCTTGTGCGAATTCCTGTACATCAGGACCTGGAAAAACGCCGGGTACAGTTACAGTTCGACACAGAGTATACGGGGTTGCCACGCTCCATTCAGCGAATACTAGGGGTCCCTTCATCAATTGAGTTGACCTGGTGATCAATGAGAAAACGGGGCCTTACGACCATTCTGTTGATGTTTGTGCTGCGTTTGGCAACGGCACAGGTGCTCATGGAAGTCCCGCTCCTGTTGGAAGTGCCGGGCAAAGAGCAAATGGTGCGTGCGTGGTATGACGGAGAGATATTTCTGGTGGATGGTAGAGAGCTGTTTTATGCGCTCGGATTTACGGTGCAATTCCAGGGGGCCCAGCTAAAAGCGCTTGATGCTCGTCATCAACATGTGTTTGCCTGTGCCAGTTTGCCGCAGGGCAACTCCTGTAAGATTGCGTTGAGTGATCTACTGAGCGGTTTTGGTAATGCGCTGCATTTTGACCGGAACCGACTGGAACTGCGGGCATCCTCGGTAGCGAGTACCTTCAATGTACGCGCCCTGCGTGAGCGGCAAAGCAGCTGGATCGAAGCCCCCGGTCCTCATCTATTTGATCGAACGCGTACGATGTGGGGCGGACTGATGGTGAGTTGGCAGGTGCGTCACGATGCATTTGGCGTTCGTCCGTACATACAGCTCACGGGCAGCGTTTTACATGGTACAGTGGGGGCAACCATAGGGGATGATTACACATGGGTTTATCGGTATGATCGGCCCAGGAGTAAATGGTTGACCCAAGTGGAGGCAGGCCGCTATACGAATGGTTCTACCGGGTTGTCGATTACCAATGTGCCGCTGGCGCGTCAGCATTTGCAGCGCGTGCGCACAATCCAGGGCCGGACAGCACCACACGCACTCATCCAGGCGGTAATCAGTGGTGAGGTGGTTGATCAGGTGCAGGCAGATGCCGAAGGGCGCTATGAACTACAGACGCCCGTCTGGTATGGGACGACTAAACTTGAAGTGCGCACGCAACCATTGGGGGGCATACGCGCGACATCCGAGCTTCATTATCAATTTACACCAACCTCGCTCGTACCCCCCAAAAAGGTGTACTATAGCGCCCATGTAAAGGAAGATGCGTATGCGCTTAATCTCCAGTATGGTTTGCATGAAAGGCTAACACTGCGAGGTGCATTGTCACAGGTGCAGGGGCACACAGAAGCGGTATCCGGCCTCACACTCAGTCCAGTGGTATTCCTGGTGCTCAGTACGCAACTTCATCTTCCATCCATGCGCTGGTTGACGATGCTTCGTATGTGGCGTTCAGGGCTGCGTCTGAATACCTACGTGGATGCGCAGGGTGGAGAATTTTTCAACGCAAATATAACAGCGTCGGCCAGTAAAGGGCCTTTCAGCCTGCTCCTGAGAGGCGGTCGGTCGGTGCTGGTGGGGCGCTACAGAAGCCTGATCCTTTACCCGGAAATCTGGCTGCACCACCGCACGGGATTGCTGATGCAAGCCAATTGGGGGTTCGATAGGTTGCAGGGTCCGCTGGTACAGGCAACCACATCCCATAGCTGGCGCTTTGCTGCAGGCTGGTCGTTTGCACGCCTGCGGCTTGTTGCTTATGCCGAACGCAACTACACGCAGCAGGCTTATGGTGCAGAAGGCTTACTCACACTGCGACATAAATCCCTGGCCTTCGGCGCAGGATGGGACGTAAACCATCAGATCCCTGTCGCCAGTCTAAGCATTCAGATCACTTCGTCATTCGGGAGCCTGTTTGCTCACGGTCGACGTGATGCTCATGGATTCACGCATTCGCAGCAGGCCCAAGGAAGCATACACCTGTGGCCCGGGGTGGCCCTGACTCCGTCCGGACACCAGGAAAGTGCAGCAGAGCTCCGAATATTCGAAGACATCAATGCCAACGGTAAACAAGATTCTGGGGAGCGAATACTTCCGCATATTGACGCACAACTCTACCAAAGCGGATGGACGCGTCTCAAAACAGGCGCCCTCTATTCAGCACATCTGGAGCCGTACCAGCGGTATCAGGTGCGCATTCTGGAAGCTTCTATTCGTGATCCATCGCTACACCCTGCAACGGGATGGGATTTCAGTTTTACGGCGGACCCGGGACGGAGGAAGGTGATCCATGTGCCCATGCAGCAGCTGGTGCATGTTACGGGGCAGATTACTGCGCTGGATCGGGCGCCGCTCCGGCTCAAGGTTCTGCTTAACAACGAGGAGCGTGCGGAGGTATATCGAGATGGGGGCTTTGCACTACAGGTACGTCCAGGTCGCTATACACTTACCATCATTGATGTTCTGGATCAGGATGTGCTGGCAGAAAAATCCGTCGAGATCGGCACAGAGCCAATTCGTGTGACGATAGACTTGGAGGAGGACCGGCTATGATCCGCATACTTCTGTTCGTGTTGTTGTGTGAGCCGGCCTATGATTCCGCGGCGCAACTCGTAGTACGCCAACCACTCATCCTGCACCAGCGCAGTGCGCCGGCATTAATAGAGTCCACGTTCTCCCTGGAGGCCAATGCATGGTATGACGCTGTGATACAAGGGAGTCCACTCAGGATGGGGGGCCAGACGCTTGAATGGGAGCCGCGCCTCTCATGCGGGCGCTCCGATGGCAACGCCGCCGCACGCATGTGCAGAAGTCAGGCCTCGGGTGCGCTTTTATGGTATCTGAGTGGTGTGGTATCCCTCCAGCCGCATATTGTGCCTGGGATCTATCAGGGTTATGCAATACTCACCGTGAGCGGGCCAAAGGGTACCTACTCAACCTCAATTCCTGTCACGCATGAAGTGCATGCAGACAAGATAAGCTGTGCTGTCACTGCGACAAAGAAGCTGGACTTCGGGGAAGCAGAAGCATACAGGTCCGGATCTATTACCCTCAGTTCAGCGACGGGTGGGCGAAGCTACAAAGGCAGTCAGCACTACGGGCGCAGCGCATCTTCCTATGCTCCAGCCGCACTGACGCTGATCACCACTGCCGAATCAGTCATTGTAACCGTCTTGGCACCAGGCACACTCACCTCATCTGCCGGCAGCATCGGATTCACCAGTCAACTTGCTTATCAAGCGACTCCAGGGGCTAGGTATGTGCCCCTGATTGAAGGCTCGGGAAGCAGGCGGATTGGTGTCAACGATGGACGAATATTTTTTCGTATCGGAGGTACAGTGCGAACGGATGCAACGAATGCCGAAGCACACTACCAGGGAAACATAACGGTCACTTTTCTATGTGGCCAATCATAAACGCAACCAACAAACCAATGACAGAAAATCTACAGGAAGTCGCCCTGCCACAGGAAGTGCAGGCGTTTTCGATTCTCGAACTTTTTAGCCAGGCGGGTGGCTTTCAATGGCCGATACTGGCCGTACTCATTGCCGGGTTAGTCGTATTGATGCTCCGCATTGTGCGTCTTTTCCGGGATCGCCTGGCTGCACGTCCACTGATACGGTTGAGCGTGGAATCAACAACCCTTTCGACGCTCGAAAATGCGCAGAGTGTCGCCGAGGACAGCCTCTATACACGGCTTCTTTCCGGTGTGCTGCAGCTGCACCGCAGTCCGGAAGCTATGGGTCGGGAGGTAAGCGATGTGGCTGCAGCGGCGCATGCTGCCTACGCACGAACGCAACGTGTTATAACCTACTGTTCCAGTACAGCAGGTGGTCTGGGTCTTCTGGGTACGCTGGTTGGAATCTATGCGCTGTTTTCCACTGGCACACGCGATGCACAGACCATCTTTGCAGGCATTGCAATAGCGGTGGTATCCACGCTTCTGGGCATCGTCACGAGCATACTGCTTGAGCTCTTTGAAGCGGTGACGCACGGCTACGTGAGCCGATACATCGAATCTGCACAGGCATGGGCCCAGAAAGTACGGAGTCGTGTTTTATGCCTTTCTGAGGAAGGAACATGAGGGGATCACTGATTGTGCGGCTAGTCGACATCACGTTGCTTCTGCTCCTGAGTCTGATGGCTGCGGCCAGCTTTACGACAGCAGGCCCTGATCTACCGGTCACGCACGAGCTCACAGATGAGGGGATGCTTTCTGTTCCAATGCAGATTGCAATTACCCGGGAGGGCAATATTCATTTGCCGGGAGGCGAATCCGTGTCTCTCACAGAGCTGGAATCTGCCCTGGAGTCGTGGCCCGCGGAAATAGAGTTCATAGCCGATGCCGAAGCGCCTGCGAGCAGGCTGCTTGCAGTGCATGCCATAGTGCGCCGACTGGATCGACGGGCAGCGTTCAGGGTGCGGCAAATGCGTGGAGAGTTACCATGAAACGTGGCAACGGACACTTACTTCGGTTTATTGACCTGGGACTTCTTCTTCTGCTGGCATTTTTATCCGTAGCAGAATTGAATCCCACATTGCAGGTGCCACTCCCTGGCAAGTCAACCACTTCCCAGGAGACGGCCGTAGCCCGTGTTGTGTTTGATCATGACTGGAACGGGACCGTAAGGCGCCTGGATAATTCACAGATGCTCTGTCAGACATCAAGCAGAGCGGCCCTTGCAGCCTGCATGGCGCAGCAGGCGCGCATACGGTTCCTGCTGGCCCCCGTCGAAGCGGCTACCGTGCAACAGATCGTCACCCTGCTGGATGCCTGCATGGCAGCAGCCCTTCAGTGCGGGATAGAAGCAACACAAAAATGAGTACGCAAACAAAAGAACGGGCATTGGCATGCGCGATGACTGCTGCGGTCGTACTGATCCTGTGGCTGGTTGCTGCTTGGGTAGAAGTACAAAGCCATACCCCAGAGCTTCGCGAGCTTCCCATTGTAGAAGGTTTTGAGCCGGCGGTGACTCGCCCGGCAACTGCACCATCAGCCCCGGAGACATCGGTTACGCCCACAGCGGTTGAGCGGCGCATTCCTCAGATACCCCGAGCTGCACCGACACCGTCTCCCGTGTCAGCCCCGGTTCGACGGGCGGCGCCAAGTCCTCTGCTACAGCAGGAAGCGGGTATAGAACTGGATGTCAGCCGTCCAGAAACCAAAACCCCATCGGCGGGCGTGACCGTGCGGGTGCTTCCACAATCTCCCGGGATCGCACAGCAAAAGACATCGCACACAGCACAGCAGGATGCACGGCAGTCGTCATCCATAAGCGTAACGCAAAGAGCGGCTACGCCTAATACCACCTTGGAGATAGAAAACAACACGCCCGTCCGCCCTGATCGTGTGCTGCAGACAGCAGAAGCTAAAAAGATCATCCAGTGGATGCGGCTTACCGAAGCCGATCTTCCACCCGGAGTACAGCGACACGTTGGCTATCAGCCGGGCAATCTGAGCGCCTCAGCAACCCTTGAACATGCAAACGAAACCTGGGAGATCTACCTGATGGTCCGCATGCCGTCTGAGGAACTGCACATAGTGATTGTTCGCGGTGACGCATCCTACTATATCGTGGATCCGAGCTTTAAGCGGGAAGGGCGGCGATTCCGATTGGGAGTTACCCGCCGGAGCGGTGGTGAGATTACCGGGATCACTTCTGAGGAGCGCGCAGCTGCCAGCGCAGATGTATCGCTCCATTATGATGTGTTTCTGGCTTGGTGGGATAAGTTGAGACTAACACTTGAATGAGAGAGCTGACCCTTATACTGATGCTGTTTGGTGCAGGCTGTGCAGCGTCAACCCCAATCGTAGCGCCCCCTGCGCCGGATAAACCAACGCTGCCCGGCGTGGACAGCATACGCGTCCAGATGGCTTGGGAGCTGGCTGCGGAATCATTTGCCCGGGATGCGGAAAACGCTGCACGTGTATCCGCAGAAGCCCGCAGGCTCACTCATCTCGCCGACAGTTTACTAGGCACAGCACCTGTGGCACAAACGAGGGATACGGTGAAAGCGCTGGCGGCATTTAATGCGGGTGCCGATGTACTTGAGCGATTGTCCGAGGCAGACAGTCTACAGGCATTGGAGTTACTTGAAGAAGCTGCAGAAAAATTTGAGCAGGCGCTGGATGCGGATGCATTCGATGACGAAGCCAGCCAGTGGCTGGCACGTGTGTACGAGATTCTGGCTGAGCGTTTTAGGAAGGAGGGCGCCATTCAGGATCAACTTCGTATTCTCCAGCGTCTGGTTGTCCGCAACCAGGACAGGCATGACTATATCGCGCTTTTAGCAGCGGCTCAGGAACAGCAGCAAACAAAAGAAGCCGGGGTAGCTGCAGGTGCGTTGTGGGAGCGTGCGGCGCTGGTCTTACTGGATGATATAGACATGGGCTTAACCCAGGCCCCGGATTCCGCGGCATTGTTTGCCTATCACATTCGTGCGAGCCGGGCTTTTGTTCTGGCAGATCACAGTATGCTCGCACGGGAATCATTGAACGGTGCACGTTCCTGGCAACGAACTGCGACAGAGCACGCACTCGTACATGCTGACAGTGTCTGGCTGGCGTGGGGTGATGGTGATGTGAGTGCACGTAAGCGGTTTGATGTACTTCTGAATGAGGTTGCCGACAATCCTGGAGCGGCAGTTGAGGGACTGACGGCATTACTTGCAGATATTCGCGAGCGGGATGCCCGAATAGATGTACGCCATCAACTGGCCCTGGCGCATTATGCATCAGGTGCAGAAGAGCATGCCGCCGCGTCAATGCAGAATCTGGTCGCGGAGGCACCGGGCAGACAGGCACTCGTAGATGATTACGCGGTCATGACCTACAACCTGGCACAGACGCTTCGGCGCGCAGGAGATTTAAAAGGAGCGCTTGCCTATCTCCTGCAAGGTGCATCCTTAAATGCGCATACTGCAGCACGGGCCGCCTTCGACGTATCCATCCTGCTCAGAAACAACCTTGAGGCAGCAATCAAGTATGCGCACGCAGCAGAAGCGCGCATAGATGCACTTAGCGGCAGTGAGCGCAATGCACTCATCCGATATCTGGCAGAGCTGTACCGCAGGAGCGGCGATCGCGAGCGCGCAAAGGTATACATTGATCGCCTCCGTGCATCTCAGGCCAATTGAGAAGTTGCAACGCTTGGGGTATTCGTTCGGGGATATCCGGACACTGGTGTGCATATTGCGAAAGTACAGGCATCTGTGTATTCCGGCAGGGTGTCAGAACCAGTTTGAATTAATTCGAGTTTGGCGAGTTAAGTGCTTGGGGTCGTTGTTAACCATGGAAAGTACGTTGGGAGGAATGCTTACTGGTCGAAGAGCAAGGACTATGTTCGGAAGGTCTCTCACACGCACGGGCAACTGAAAGCTGTGACTGCATTTTTGATATTGACGACTATTCGGTAGCATCCCCCGTCGTCCCATCGGCTAAGGTTATAATCCGAGGGGTTTTCACTAAGAGACCCTACAACGGTGAGGCTGCCAATTGTCCCCAGGTCAACGCAGACATGGCCAGCTGCGACAGCATGGACATCATTAAGGATCCGACCACCGCCTGTAATCATCACACAATCCTCGTGATTAACCTTATTCATGGCATCAGGCAGATACTCGTCTGATTCGTGCAATAAGAAACCAGGGACAACAGGATCAGCAGAACAATCCCTATTCGCACTCCGCTCGTCCGTTGTTGCAAGGTGTGTAATCCATACCGCCCCGGTTCCCGTACTGGTTCCCCATTACAGTGAAATCATCCATGCTATCCATGTCGTCGCTCTTCGTCAAAGGAACCCTCAACTGAAGCGGATTATCTGATGTGCCCACCGTCAGAGTTGCCTCACTATCGACCGTAAGCTCAGAAACAGCAAGAACAGGAGCATCAGTGCTCTCTTCCGGAGCTGGCCCTCGTAGGGTTAAATCCTCGGCAACGATAAGTTTGCTGAGCGTTGCTAGAGTGGTTCCGAACTGTATGTAACCCGAAACTTCCAAGTCCTCCTGGCCCATTACGTTTGCACAAAAGGATCGGAGCCATTCGTCCCTATCATGACCGCTTTGAATTTGGCCGTGAGATTGGCGCGACGTCCAGCTTACCCTCCATCATCAATAGTAACCGGATCATCACCTGTGAACTCCACCGTACCCTCCATTCCGGTACCCCCGCTCTGCAGATGGGCAGAAAAGGTCACACTGTCGCCAATGGAATAGGGACCACCAGGAATCCTAACCTCGCCGCCGACCCTATGGACACTAGATGAAAGGATATCACCGTGCGAAGCCGCACCTAAAGCTGCCGTCAAGGTGCATCCATTCGTTTGATCGGTACAATCCGTCGCAGTACTGGCCGCGGCCGGGTCTACGTAATGGGTTGTTGTTTGTGCAAATGCACCAGGTAGCCCGACCAGCGCAATAAGCACCGCGACACAGCCGAGCTTGAAAAAGATTAGTGGAGTATTGCATGTTTTTGGGCCTCTACCCGTTAGGTTGATAAGTTTTGATTTGGAATTTCAGCGGGGGTACCTAACTGTAATTAGGGAACTCTATTTTCTGAATCAACCCCTTAAATCCATCTTCCGGCTTTTTATCTGAACCGCGACGACAGCAATACAGGATTTTCGCCCAGCCTGATGACGACACGCGTCATGGATCGCATTCGCCGCGAAGGCTGTACCCCGGTTGGACAAGTCGCCAATCCAGTTTCAGGGTTTGGATTTACTGGTATGGGTGGACTACCTCTCGAAGTTCTCCCGGAGCGGCGGTTTGGAATGTCATCCAGTCGGTGCCATGAGTGAATCCATGCTCCGTGTCTTCAATTTGTCCACCGTCCGCTGGTAGAACCTAAATTTTTATTGTGCCTCTGGAATCGCTAACAAATATTGATTCGTTCTGGGTACTGTACATCTGGGTTATGTGTGTTCTCCCACAATTCACAATTACACCTCCCCGTTCCATCATAACAAGAAGGTTCTCATCGTTGTTGAGGACGTTGTTACCGATGTGGGCCCTTCTGGATGATAGGCACAGCCAATGATTGTCCTCTTATTTTCAGGTAGTCAATACAGAAGTCCCTCTCCCCTTCAATACCCATTCCAACTGATCAGGGAAATTCGTGACAGAATAGAGGCGGTTTTCGTATCTTGGTGCTGTTTGCGGTATTATTCCGTAGAGCAAATCGTTAATTTCACAGCTCAGCGTTGTTTATCAAGTTCGGATGATCGAATGAGTAGTCAGTTGTGGATCAGTGGAATTACATGAGAGTTTACGTCTTTGTGATTGGATCAAACAGATACAAGTCACTGTTGGACGGGATCAGGCTGGATGGATCGCTCTATTAACCTAGATTGGGGTATTTTGGAGGCATTGGTTCAGCACTGTAGTTGCAATCCAACGAACTTTTTCTTACTAACTGGCGAAATCTTTTCAACTTTCTGAAGAAGCACTTGTTAAAATCTCAGATAGGAATTACGCGTAGTCGTTACTGAGCGTGTAGTCCCTTGAGAGAGTACCGGGAGTGCCTAATTTGAATTAGGCTTACCTAATTGCAGTTAGGTACCTCTCCTGCTATTCTACTCAAATCTAAACCAGACTCACAACTCAACGGGCGAGGGCCCGAACACATGAAATACATTACTAATTTTTTCGGGGTCGGCTGCGTGGCACTGCTTGCCATGCTGATCGTGGCTCCTGGTGCATTTGCGCAACAGCTAACTAAGCCCAATCCGCCCAATGACTTGGAAGCCAGGGCCGGGGCGGCCGATAAGACGATGGGCGACCAACAAGGCCGCATCACTCTTACTTGGAGTCCAGTGACTGGGGATGATAATGGAGGCCGTGACGTTCCGTTAACCGCTGATGGCTATCAAATTGAGGTTTCTAAAGACGGAGATGTACCTTGGACGGAGGTGCCAGATGCGCAGATAACTGTAACACCAGCAGCTGTATCTGGAGATCCGACGAAGTTCACCGCCGTTCACATCCTCCCTGAGGAGACTGACGATGCTAGTGCTAACACTGCGAGCCATAACCTCACGCGTCATTACCGGGTTAGCGCCATCAACATTATTGGTACGGGAGCTCCCTCTGACCCCGAAATGGCGACCACGCACAACGTGCCCGACCCGCCCACTGACTTGGCAGCCGTGGCCGGGGATGCAACCAATGATGCTGCAGAGCAACAAGGCCGTATCACTCTTACTTGGAGTCCAATAAATAAGGCTAATAACGGAGGCATAGCCGTTGAGAACACCGCTGGCACGGGCGCCACTGGTGGCTACATGCTTGAGTTCTGGGACACAGAGGCTGATCCAGATCCGGAGTGGGTTGAAATAACGGCGGGTGTAACAAACGCAGACGGAACCCCGGCGATACCGAAGTTCACCGCCGTTCACGACCTTAGTTCTCTGACTCCGAGTTATAACATCACGCGTCGTTACCGGGTCAGAGCCATCAGTGCTGCTGGCCAGGGAGACAACTCTCCCGAAGTATCTGGGACCACGCACGACGTGCCGGGTGTGCCCCGCGGGGTGACAGTCAGCGGGGTGACTGTGACCTCAACTGACGCCGCTCTAAACGACATCGGGATATCTTGGAACGCAGTGTCTGGTAGTGATTTGCCCATTACCGGATACAACGTTCAGCGCCTCACGGACGCCGCCGCCGCCACATGGGCGGACATTACGGGAGGTACACCTGTAGCACCTGTGGCAGGTAAGGTCGATACCGCTGACGTTGGATTGGCAGAAAACGTAGATGATCCTCCTGTGTACGTCACGTACCATTACCGGGTCAGAGCCGTCAGTGCTGCTGGCGACGGAGATTGGAGTGAAGTTACAACAGGTGTTAAATTGGCCCCACCAGGTGTCCCCACCGAGTTTACTGCCGTGGCCCTGGACAAGCGAGAAACCATTGCCCTGTCCTGGACCGCACCAATGAATGACGGAGAACCGGATGACTACAAGTACAAGATTGAATTGTCTGAGGACTATACCGATGATAATGATGATAGCAACGATACATGGGGAGACTTGCCAGGCTTTCCAGCAGATTATGCGGGAAGGGCCTACAGACACAGAAATCTTACAGCTGGAAAGAAGTACCATTATCGAGTCAGCGCCGTTAACGTTGTGGGGGAGAGCGCAACCACCAACATTGTAAGTGTCATCTCATCAGACAAGGCACTTGCGCCTAGGAATTTGTCAGCCATGTTGGACGCGGACGGGGTTACCATCAATCTATCTTGGGATGAACCGGAGGACAACGACGCTGGGGATCCCGGGGACGGAGGCTCCCCCATTAGGGGCTACAAGATTGAGGTCTCTGAGGACGGAGGGACAACTTGGGCGGACGTGGAGGAAGATAAGCTAGTTCATCCAGAGAGTGAACTGTTTGCACAAAGTGGGGATAAGGAGTATGAGTACAGCCACGTTGGCGGGGATCCTGGAACCAGTTACACTTACCGGGTCAGCGCCGTCAATGATGCTGGTCCGGGAGTAGTCTCTGCCTCTTCTGCCACTGTGTCCCTTGATGCAGGTGCGCCAGGTGCGCCCATCGACTTGACACTCATGTCGGCCATAGGCATGAGCGCCATTACTCTGGAGTGGGCTGCGCCGGCGTCGGACGGAGGCTCTCCCATTACTGGCTACGAGATTGAATGGTCTTCTGATGGGACGGATGGCAGTTGGGAGGGGTTGGCTATAGCAATAACAGATGACGGAGCAGCTCCGCCGGAAACGAAGTTCAGCGCTGTTCACACGGGTCTGAAGGCCGGAACCGAGTATCATTACCGGGTCAAAGCCATCAATGTTGCTAGCCCGAACGGGGGAGATTTCTCTGCCCCTGAATCTGCGACCACGGGTGCCGCGCCAGATGCGCCCACCACCTTGACGCCGATCCCGTCCCAAGGGAGATCCGCCATCAGTTTGTTGTGGACTGCACCGGCGGATATTGGAGGCTCTAACATTGTCGGGTACAAGATTGAGGTCACCACCGAAGACCCAAGCGTTGCAGCGTCTTGGCCGGAGGATCCACTGGTAGAAAATACAGGAGATACGGATGTGATCTACAGTCACACTGGTTTGAAGGCCGTAACCGAGTATCATTACCGGGTCAGTGCCATCAACGGGCATGGCACGGGAGATCCCTCTGACGTTGCAAGTGCGACCACCTTAGTAGTTGCGCCCAATCCGCCCAGTGACTTGGCAGCCGTGGCGACGCCAGGGGTCGCAGGCAGCATAACTCTATCTTGGAGTCCAGTGGCTGATGCGGAAAACGGAGGCTCACCCATTTTAGAAGGCACTGCTGGCTACAGCGTTGAGTTCACTGATGACCCAACCGATGCAGGTTCTTGGAGCGAAAAAAAGGACGAGATAGTAGTAACAGCACCAGATCCAGACGCACAGCCGGCGACAACGAAGTTCAGCGCCGTTCACACCCTCACTGCGGATCCGAGTCATAACCTCACGCGTCATTACCGGGTCAAAGCCATCAATGCTACTAGCACGACCGGGGGAGATTTCTCTGCCTCTGCATCTGCGACCACGCACAACGTGCCCGATCCGCCCAGTGACTTGGCAGCCGAGCCGACGCCAGGGGCCGCAGGCAGCATCACTCTATCTTGGAGTCCAGTGGCTGATGAGGACAACGGAGGCTTATCCATTACGGAAGGCACTGCTGGCTACAGCGTTGAGGTCACTGGAGACCCAACCGATGAAATGTCTTGGGCGACATCGACAGAGATAGTAATAACAGCACCAGATCCAGACGCACAGCCGGCGACAACGATGTTCAGCGCCGTTCACACCCTCACTGCGGATCCGAGTCATAACCTCACGCGTCATTACCGGGTCAAAGCCACCAATGCTGCTGGCACGGGAGGTCCCTCTGGAGCTGTATCTGAGACCACGCACAATGTGCCCGATCCGCCCAATGACTTGGCGGCCGAGCCGACGGAAGGGGCCGCAGGCAGCATCACGCTATCTTGGAGTCCAGTGGCTGATGAGAACAACGGAGGCTTACCCATTATGGAAGGCACTGCTGGCTACAGCGTTGAGGTCACTGGAGACCCAACCGATGAAACGTCTTGGGCGACATCGACAGAGATAGTAGTAACAGCACCAGATCCAGACGCAGAGCCGGCGACAACGATGTTTAGCGCCGTTCACACCCTCACTGCGGATCCGAGTCATAACCTCATGCGTCATTACCGGGTCAAAGCCATCAATGCTACTAGCGCGGACGGGGGAGATTTCTCTGCCTCTGTATCTGCGACCACGCACAACGTGCCCGCTCCGCCCAGTGACTTGGCAGCCGTGGCGACGGAAGGGACCGCAGGCAGCATCACGCTGTCTTGGAGTCCAGTGGCTGATGAGAACAACGGAGGATTGTCCGTTACGAGCCACAGCGTTGAGGTCTCTGATGACGCAGGGACAACTTGGGGGGCATTGACAGCTGATATAATGGAACCAGATGCAGACGCAACTCCGGCGACAACGAAGTTCAGCGTCGTTCACGACCTCAGTGCGGAGGATCCGAGTCATAACCTCACGCGTCATTACCGGGTCAAAGCCATCAATGCTGCTAGCGCGGACGGGGGAGATTTCTCTGCCTCTGTATCTGCGACCACGCACAACGTGCCCGCTCCGCCTACCGATTTGAGAACCATGGCCAGGGGCGAAGGCACCGTTGTGTTGACGTGGACTGCTCCAGATGTGGATAGAGGCCCTGCCATTACCGGGTACAGGATCGAGGTCTCTGAGGACTACTCTGATAGTGCCCCAGATGCAGCAAATTGGACGGACTTGATGGCAAACACGGGAAGTACGGATGTGACCTACTCTCACAGTGGTCTTACCGATAAAGACTCGCGTTATTACCGGGTCAGTGCCATCAGCAGTGCTGGCACGGGAACTCCCTCTGACGTTGCAGGTGTGACCACGGCAAGAGTGACCCGCTACGCCATTTCGTCTGGTGGTAGCAGTTCTAGTGCTAATGGTTGCCCCTTCAGTACTCCGTGTACACTGGAAGCCGCGATTGAAGCGGGAGTAGCAAATGATGTCGTCCTAGTGCAGATCCGCCGAGGAACCAACAGGGAGATCGCAACCATCAGCGAGGCTATTACGATCGACAAGAGTGTGAGCCTTGGGGTCTATGTGAGAGGAAATAATGCTTCAGCGAAAGGTGGCGTGCACTTTAGTGGACCAGTGAAGCTTATGAGTGATGCCAATCTTATGACTTATGGGGATGCCAGCCTCCGTTTCACCGAAATTGAAATCAACGGAACCCCCTCCATTGATGAGTTGGTCATCTCAGCAGATGATTTGACGATTGATGAGGTAGATGATCCAGATAACACGATGACCTCGGTCCTTGCAGTGGGCGAACTGTTCGTCGACGACGGAGAGACCCTCACCATCGGAGAGGATGCCAGCGTGCGAGTCCGACTGAAGAAAGGTGCGCCGGGCAAGATGATTGGACAATTTGATGTCGCGGGCACCGTTGATGGTGGGGGAGATCTCTGGATCGCCCATACCAGTGATGAGCGGGCTGCTTCTGGATTCATGCTGCATGAACCAGGGGATTATCTTCCGGACGAGGAGAAAATCACCGTAGATGATTGCCTGATGGTCACAGGGAATGGCACGGTCGAGAGTGATCTCTATGCCGTCGCCGCCGGAAATGTCTGTGTCAGCCTGAAAAAAATCGGTAACCTCGTTGTTATAGGAAGTATTGACGGAACAAACGACATTACCACGGACGTTATTTTCGAAACTGATGTCACGGTGGAAGGAAACATCCAGCAGTGGAACGATGCCCGGGTTCTTTTCGAGCAGGATGCAACGATCGAAGGGCACGTAATCCTGGATGATTATGGTGTTTCTAAGGATGTTGGCGTTCGTACAGATTTTGGTGTTCCGAATTCGACTCCTGACGATTATGTTGAGCGCGTGGACGATGAAGACGATGTGGCATTTGCACCTGCAGGTGTGGAATTTGCAGGCGCATCCAATACCATTAAGGGAGACCTCGACTTGAGATTTGGTGATGATGACGCTCAGGTAATCTTTAGCGTAGACAGCGGCGAATCCGAGTCCAGGGTGAAGGAAGACCTTCTCATTGCAGATGGTGGGAGAATCCTCTTGCAGGGAGCTCCAGGAGTTCCGACTGATTCAAAAGACAATCCTAGAGCGCATAATCTTTTCGTTGAAGGAGATGTGGAAGTCAGTGCAGATGCAATAATCGAGATGTGGCACCCTGCGAAGTCAACCATTTCGGACAAAAACGACGTATGCAGTCCCCCTGGGTTGAAATTTGGAAATAAAGTCACGCTCTCAGGGGATGTCGCGTTCACTGAGGAAGCAGAGCTAGAAATTCGTACCGTGGTCATTGCAGATGATGTAACGGTGAAGGAAGAAGGGACACTCATAGCCACTACAGTCCATGTTACCGAGGACGGAGAACTAGATTCTGAAGGAAGCGTCCAGATAGAAGACGCGCTCATCCTCCAGGGAGATGGTCTGGAAGGCAGTTTGGCCAACGGCTCCACGGTGGATTATCTCACGTATGCGACCATCGACTCAGACGAGGTTGCACTGGATAAAGTTCGGAGGCTTTCGGTAGATGTAGGAGTGGATAATACACTGCGACTCTTGTCTGCCGCTACCTTAAACGACTTGGGGCTCTGCAGTGGAGCGGTGGTGCTGGTTGATCCGGATCCGGGTACAGATGGGGAAACGATGACGGTCGCTGGGCTCCTTGTGGTGAGGGATGGTACTCTGGCCTTGGATACAAGCAGGCCAGGAAGTATTGGCACAGATGTGACGAAGCCCATTGCTGGTAGCGATGATGGATATATTCTGAAGTATGTGACGGGGGGAGAATACATGACTGGCCGTGAGTGGTTCACTCCTCGTAAAGTTGTGGTGGAGCATAAAGATGCGGTGATTATCGTTAACGAGCCAAAATCCCTCGCTGAGGGAGTCCATATCTTCAAGGGACATCTGCATATGAAAGGAGACGGCTCGCATCTGACGGTTGGTATGCCAAGTGTGACCGGTATTAGCCCATTCGTCATGGTCGACGAAGGAGAACTGCATTCCAATGGCAATAATGTGCTGGTGCACGGCACCGTGACGGTTGCAACAGTTGCCAAGCAAGTAGGCAAGATCGTAACCGGTGGTGGGGAACTCCATGTGCTGGGGCGGCGGAACTCCGGTGGGCACTACGTTAATGAAAGCGCAGTGGCCACTGTGGGTAAAGGAGGAACGATTGATGTGGGGACGGGCGCACTTCAGTTAGGTCCGGCTTACACAGCACCCGCGAGGGGTTTGGAAGGAAGACATGGACTCCGACCCGATGTGAGACTAACGGTTATGGGGGCGGTGACGGGTAAGATTTTCGTACCGGCAGGAAGTAAGGAAACCTGGATTAACGGGGAGGCATTTGACACGGTCGTACTGGATGCGACCGCGAACCCCGGTACTAACAACTGGGGCGGGAGTCTCTACTTCCATGATACGAAGGTGGTGATTGATAGCTTAGCAGCGATGAATGGTGGAGCGGTTGAATTTTATGACGAGACGGATCCCAAAACGGATAAGTATGCCATTGAGATCAAGAAAGATGTCGAGCTCAACTCTGCCAGGATCTATGTGAATGGCCAGAATAGCCTCAAATTTGGCGGTAATCTCGCGATCGGCGGGACCGGAGGAATGACCGCCTGGGATCAGGCAAGTGTGACTGTCATGGGCGACTTCACGCAGAATGCGGGGAAGACAACACACGCAGAGGATGGTGTGTTGCTAAATGCCCGTGTAGATGATGTCAGTGGTGACATTATTGGTGAGTTCACCGTCATGGGCGACTTCATGGTGGCCGATAGCGTCCGCCGGTTTGGGACATCTGAAAATTACCCGATAGTCCTGAAAGGAGACTTCCACTTCGGGGCCGTCAAACTGGGCGGAGCTGACCCGCCGTTCACACTCAAGGCAGCCCTTGAGTTCTCAGGGGGGGCACAGCAATCCATTGAGACAGCTGCGATTATTGATCTTCACAACGTCACGATTAATAACACAGGCAAAGGGGTCATGCTCATGAGCGATGTGAGGCAGAGCGATGTGAAGCAGGGTGAGAAAGAGAAAGCTGCTGAACTGACCTTGGAGAGAGGCGTGATCAGTACCGGTGAACATGCATGGATCTTCAAGAACACGATGTCTGAAGCTAACCTCGTCCGGCGCACATCTGCTCAGGGAGGAGAGAGATGCGGTCCCAACGGTGATGAGATGTGCGAGGCTGCCATTTGGAAAGGATCCCGCCAGTCGAATGTATCGGGTACGCTGACACGTCATCTGCTAGACGGCAATTCCAGCGGCGGAGTAGTGACCGGTGGGTATCTGTTCCCTATGGGAGGACACGAAGGAGATAAGCCCCCCTTCCGTCCGGTTATTCTGCAGGTGCCCGATAACCTTCAAAAAACCGTAGCGGTCGCTGTAACTCTGATGGGTCCGGCGGACGATGCTAACCTACTGGAGAACGACAATCTACTGGTTCAGGCAGACGGTGGTGCGCTTACGCTGAATGCGCATTCGGATATGTTCTGGAAACTGGACTTGGAGGAGAATCTGATATACAGCGGTCTGAATATTCGTGTCGCTGCAGACGGGCTCGAGAATGTGTTTGATTCCCGAAGAATTCGCATTGTACAGTGGGATTGCGATTGGTCGAATCCACGTTTGGCTGGAACATATGACGTAGGAGGAGCATCGCATGAGACTACCTTTGCTGTAAATGACTTTATCAATGGTGTGCTGAACGTCACCCAGGAGGGTGTAGATGTTGAGGAGGGCTGTTCCATCTTAGGGATTGCTTCGAATGGACTGGAGAATCCGATCCATCTGGATCCAGTGGTGGGATCTACTCAGGTCCAGTTCATTCACAACCTGCCGCTTCCTGTCCCGGTTGACCTGTACTATGGTGATGTTAAGTTGGCAGGAAATCTTGGTTTCCGGGATGCAACTGGCTACGGTTACTATGATACTACGGGAGATGATATGCTTAGAATCGTGCCGGTTGGTGTTCCTGCCGGGACCATTGAGATTTCATTGAACTCTCTCGCGAATGGGCAGAGCCACGCGGTGATCGCTCATGGTGCGGCGACGGAGCCGAGAATCAAGATGGTCAATACCAAGCTGAAATCTTCGGTGGAAAACATGGTGGAGGCGATCCTGGTCCATGGATCTGGTGATCTGGGGGATGTAGATGTACGAGTTCTGGATCCTGCAGACAATATGACTCCGACGAAGTTGTTGGCGAACAACTTCAGCTTTGATTCGACAACCGGATATCTCTCCCTTGCTCCAGGAGCCCATAGTGTCCAAGTGACATCACCGGATAACAGGGAGGAAGTAGAGGTTTACTATCTGGATCTGAATGGCTATCAGGGGGAGACGGTGATCTTGAATCTGTCTGGTAGCAAGGACGATCTGGAACTTATGGGAGTGGCTAATGACGGAGAGGTATTTCTCTCACAGGTAATTACGGGTGTCGAAGAAGAAGGAACCGCAGAGATTCCGACAGAATTCACACTGCATGGAAACTATCCGAATCCGTTCAATCCATCCACACGGATCGAGTTTGATCTTCCAGAGGCGGCACAGGTAACCCTGCAGGTGGTCGACATGTTGGGTCGCGAAGTGATGACACTGCCAGCGAGGGAGTTTGAAGCTGGTGCGAACCGGACGCTTGAGTTGAACGCGATCAACATGGCGTCGGGGACGTACCTGTACCGGATGATTGCGACCGGAGCCGAGAGCCGGTATGTGAAGACGGGACGCATGACCCTGATGAAGTAGGGAAGTAGGAATGGTGATCGAGTAGTTATTAAAACTGCTCGACTGCTAAAGAGCGCCCCGGTGCCAAAGAGCGCCGGGGCGCTCTCATGTTGTTAGACTTATGTGATCAGACGGATCCTGAAGAACTGCGCTGGAGCTGGGGGTTCTGTGCAACTCCAAGGACATTATTCGACGAATTGGAGAGATTACTCGTCGAATAGGGTTAGACAGATAGCATATTTCCCCCACTCAATGTTCGGGGATTATGTGGCATAGTTGGCGGCCGACTAGGATATAATTTGAACTCAGGATGCAATTAGGTGAGGTCAGATCAAGATCTTAATTTTAGATAAGGGGTGATATTAGATGATTTCTTGCGCAATACACTCAAGAATGCATGTGATTCTGTGGTTGATAAACTCGAGAGAACTCAGAATACAGATAGAAAATATGGGCCTCCGCCCAAACATATAGACGCTAAAGGTACAGCGCGGAAGACGTAGGATCCATTCAGTTGATGGTGCCCATTGACGACAACTGATTCCAGGGTACGCGCGTGACACGCTAAGCTCATGTGAACTATCTTGTCTGGATTCTTGACCGACATATCGTGACAATCTCTTTCCCAAATACTTAAGCACTCTGATGACTAAGGACAAGATCACCAAACTCTACTACTCGATCGGGGAGGTAGGGGAACTCGTTGGAGTAGAGACGCATGTTTTACGTTATTGGGAAAATGAATTTTCCCAACTCAACCCCAGAAAAAACAATGCTGGCCGACGGACTTACACGAAGGAGGATTTAGAGGCAGCTTATCGGATTTATGAGCTTCTTCGCGTGAACAAATACACATTAGCCGGTGCTAGACAGGTCTTGGAGAACGAAGGCGATGCATCACCTGTTCAGCGTAGCATAAAACGGAAGGAACTGCTGAATTTGCGCTTGTTCTTGGAGAACATCAGGCAGCAATTAGCGTAGTTGTTGATCCCGGGACGTAGCGCAGCCAGGTAGCGCACTTCAATGGGGTTGAAGGGGTCGCGAGTTCGAATCTCGCCGTCCCGACGGGATTGAGCAGTGCAGGCAAGCAGTCCTCGAGTGACTGGCGTGTGCGCTCAGATTTGCCCCTTGTGGGTTTGTACTGCTAGGATAAGGACAGCACTATCTGGGATAGATGTTCTGCTCGCGCGCATCTCCCTTCATGTGGTAAAGGCCCAGATTTTCACATGTGCTGCCGTTTTTTTGAGAACAGAGGCAGTTGATAATTAAATGCCGAGTGTCAGCTGGGCATTTTTTATTGCGTAGTCCAGTTATCAAAGCATGACAGTATCTGCCTTGGGGTTTGGATAAATTTCCTTATTTTGTTGCACTGCTTGATTGCACATGACATGCTGGATCAATGGTTAACCATCCTAAAGGAATGGCCGCGGGCCAATTTGAAGAGGCAAGGCGTCGGTATGCACATGATCTACGTACTCTCAGAAAACAGCGAGGAGTCTCGTTAGAGACTATTTACGTTGAGACGCGCATCCCTAAGTCGGTATTACAAGACTACGAAACCAGTGGCTTGTATCATAATGAGAGTTTTCATGAGGTCTATTTACGCAGTCTGACCAAGGCATATGCCTTGGTTGTAGGATTGGATCTTGACCAGATTTTGTCTGCACTCGGACGTGCATTGGACGGAAGCTACAATGGTGGACTGATGTCTGCGCGTGAATCTGAAGCAGAGGAAGCAGCCGGGTCAGAAAACGAGTCGCCAAGGCAGGATCCAGCCAGTATAAGTGAACCCAAGAGCGGAGCATCTTCTCCCAAATAGGACGGTAGTAAGGGGGGCGCGTGAGGAACTGATTCTGCTAATACCTGGCGCATACGTTCGGCAATCCTTGGTCTGGCGAGCCCAATACTTCCACCCAGGATCACAATTGCAGGATCAAGGATACAGACCAGTGCTACGATAGCCTGTGCCAAGTAGTCAGTAGCCTTATTGATCAACGCGATCGCCTCAATATCTCCTGCATCAGCTGCTTGGAACACTTCGAGTGCGCTCGTTGTGTTCGGGGGAGCACCTTGGATTTTGGCCCATTGGGCAGCCAGGCCAACGCCGCCCGCCAGTTGCTCCAAACATCCACCCGGTTGCCAATCTTGGCCGAGATACTCGGGGGAGGGAATAATACTGCCAATCTCGCCGGAGCAGTAATTTGCTCCCCGCAGGATTTTGCCGTCAATGACTATGCCAGCAGCTACTCCCGTACTCAAGGTCACGTAGACAACTGGGGACATTTCAGTGGATACACTCAGTCGAGTCTCCGCTATGACCGCAGCATTAACGTCATTCTCTATAGCAGCAGGTGCTTGAAACCTTGTTTCAAGCTCGGTGACCAGGGGAATGTTAGTCCAGTAATTCAGATTGGTTGCCTCAAGTACCACGCCAGACTGTGTATCCGTCATGCCCGGCGCTACGCAGCCAACCGCACATAATGGCTCTTCTACCCCTAGCTTGTCACGAATCATGTCCTCAACTGCATCAAGCACCGCATCAGGTCCTTGCTGCGGCGTCGCTACCGATATCCTGCGGTAAATTTCGTGTGGCTTATCCTTCCGCGCCAGCGCACAGCGCGTCCGTGTTCCGCCAATGTCAATCCCTGCGATTAAGGTCATTCATAGATTACATATCTCTTTCCAAGTCGCGGATCCAGATATTGCGAAAGCGTGTAGGTTCGTTATGATCTTGTAAGATGAGTGGCAACGCGTCCTCGTGAACCCGGTACGGGGGACGGGATCGATGCCCACTAGGTCCAGTCAGGATCACGTTGTCCTGAACGAGTACACCGTTATGGAAAACAGTGACTCTTGCCGGTTGCTTCAGTGTACCGTCCTCCTCGAAATGGGGTCTTCTGAAGACAATATCGTAGGACTGCCATTCCAACGGTGGGCGGCTGGCGTTCACAAGTGGGGGATACTGCCCATACAACGATGCGGCCTGTCCATCGGGATAGGTCTCATTTTCGAACGAATTAAGCACTTGTACCTCATAGGTGTTCATGAGATACACACCGCTGTTGCCGCTGTCCTGTCCTGTCCCACTATTTGGTGTTGCCCATTCGATATGAAGTTGCACGTCGCCAAACGAACGTTTGGTTTGGATAATCCCGGTACCGGGATTCACCTCCATGTAACCGTCGCGTAAATGCCATTTAACTGCATCGCCGTTTGCATGCATCCATTCCTCGAAGTGTGTTCCATCAAACAGAACAATAGCGTCTGAGGGTGGGGGTGCGGGAGTAAATTCTCCAGGAGTAACGACAACCGGTTGCGGGCGATCAAGATCGTGAATCTCCCACGCGTCGAGGGAGGGCACAGCGGGCGTCTGTGCCATGGTCTGAGAGGCAGTGAACAACAAGGCTGCCGTGAAGAGTATCAAAAGTTTTTGCATCGGGAGTGGAAAGATTATTGTTGGGGAAGCTCCTGTCTTAGAAAGCTAAGCAAATCGCGCAGATCATCAGGTTCAAGAGCCATGTTAAGGCCCGGTGGCATAAACGAACCGGGTATTGCAGTCAATTCCTTCACATCCTGTCGTGGAACCACGATCGTCTCAGTGAGGGTGCTAATTGTAATTGCTGAAGAGGTTTCTGAGGCAATAGTTCCCTCGATCGTTGAACCGTTGGTGCGCGTCAACTTCCACGATTCGTAACCGCTGGCAATCCTCTGACCGGGGTTTTGAAGCTCGGCTAACAGGGCATGGCGTGGCCAATGTTGTACAGTAGCCAAATCTGGTCCAATAGTGCCTGCACCTACTTCCCCTGCCATGTGGCACTGTGCACACAGGATTTCAAATAGTACCTGTCCATGATCAATTTTCCCCGGATCGTCAGGAATAGATAATGCGCCGAGAGCGGTATCCTTTACTTTGAGGATTGCTCGCGCACGGCTTCGGACGGGTTCTACTGTATCGCGCATCAAACGGACGCGTTGGTGCCAAGTGATTTCTTCAGGTAGAACGACTCCCTCTTCTAATGCAGTTATTAACAGATCTGCACGATCCTGGCTGGAAAATTGGTCCAGTGCCCGATTTCGGGAGCGTGGCGAAAGATTAGGCCAGGATTGTAGCAAAAACTGTGTAGGCCCTGTGCCTGGTTGGGCTCCTAATGCTTCCACAGATGCGACTTGGACTTCCACAGGATAGGAGGGGTCAAGCAGCGCCGCCAGGATTTCGATATTATCAGGGGTAAGCGACAGGATACGCACTGCCCGCACTCTTGTCTCCACCGTTGAGTTAATGTTAGTCGCTATAAGCTGTGCTTGTTCGAGTCTCTCTGATTCGGGGAGGATCACTGCTTCAAGTAACGCTACAGCAGCATTGCCCAGTTCATCATCCGGCGCTAAGGCTAATTCTGCTAGATGTCTGGACAGCTCTGGTGAGATTGCAACCTTATCCTGACGTTGCTGCAAACCTTCCGCAGCCCCCTCCAAACGTGCAGCAAGAGCAGGCCCCTCATTGGTTAGGGCAGGTACCAGCCCATTTGTTCTCGCGAGAATACGTGCCAGACGTAGGACAAAGCGGTCAATGACATGGTCTGGCGCTGTGAACTCGTACAATGCTGTTTGCATGAGGTCATGGACAGAGACATCAAGTGCCAGGAGTGCGGCCGTTTGAAACCATTCGCTTTCAATATTTTGCTCAAGCAGTCCAAGTTTAGCAGCATCTGAGCCAGGTAGGTACCCAAGGGTATTGAGTAGCTGATACTGAACCCGAACATCAGGATCCTTGGTCATGGTTAGCAGGTTCTGGCCGAGTTCAGGGCTATCGGGCAGCGCCAGTTCTGCCAGCCGTATAGCATTTTCACGCACTCCAGGGTACGGATCATCAAGTGCCAACGTAATCTGACTGGTTGTGAGTGCGCCCAAGCCATTCAAGGTCCAAAGGGCATGAAGTCGCCCTAAGGCAGAAGCACTGGATACAGCCATTTCCGAGAGAAGGGCTATCGCATCCTGGTGATCCCGACTCACCAGAATACGCTGCGCGTTGCGACGCCACCAGATATTCTCAGAGGCCAACTTGCTGACTAGTTCGTATAGGGCAGCATTGGCAAGGTTGAGCTTCCCGTGCCAGTCCAGTTCAGGAGTGTCTTCTGGTACAATACGATAGATGCGTCCGCGATCGGTGCCTTGGTGCAGGTCACCGGAAGCCGCCAGACTGTCGTCCATCCACTCCGGGTGCTCAATGATCTGCCGGTAGTAGTCAACAACATATATAGCTCCATCGGGGCCAATGGTGAAATTAACCGGACGAAACCAGCTGTCTGTGGAAGCGAGAAATTCACGCTTCTCGAGTACGCGCTCGCTCCGAAAAACCGGCCCATCTGGAACCACTCGGTCAATATGCACAAGGTTGTGAACAGGCTCCGCGACCAGCGTAATGTTGCTGTCAAATGGTGCAGGCAACAAACCTCCAAGTTGCCAGGTCAGCGCGCATGCAGAAGTGAATACTCCACGATCAGTCAGCAACTGGTGTATGGGGCTGATGGTGATGGGATATACTTCGGCAGCATCCCCGTGGTCCGGCGTTCTGTGAACGGTTGTTTGGATTGGTACATCAGGGCGCCGCTCCAAGTATTGCGAAGCAAGGGCCTCCACAGAGTGGTGATGACTATTATCCACTAAAAAATGCCTTCCCCAAGTATCAAAGGTATGTCCAAACTGGGATCGTCCACCAAGAAGTTCAAGCTCATAGGTATCCGGTCGGAAACGCACGTTTCGGTCGGCAGCATTACGCGGCAGACGCTTTCCCTCAGGATTGTCGGGAAAATACACATGATCTCCTTGATCACCGAAGGGGTCCGCATATTTTTCGGTCCACCAGATCGTGCCGTTGTTAGCTACGTAAATCCAGTTGGTCAGTCCGTAAAGCGGCGAATTTGTATTGTGTTGCGGATTTGAGAGCGCAAACCCGGTTAGTACTACTATATGGCTGTCTGCTCGGGAATCCCCATTGGTATCCGGAAGATAGAGAATATCAGGTGGATCAGTTACCAGGACGCCGTCCTTCCAGCGCATAATACCGGTCGGCAGCCTGAGTCCGTCAGCAAATAATGCTACAGAATCAGGTCGACCATCCTGGTCTGTATCATGCAGGATTTTTATTCGCCCAGATCCGCCGATGTCCAGGGGATAGCCGGGCATTTCGGCGACCCAGATCCGGCCATACTCGTCAATATCCATTGCGACTGGGTCGGCCACCAGGGGTTCTGCGGCGACAAGGTCTACACGTAAGCCATCGGGTACCTTGATGGTTTTCAGTGCTTCTTGGGGTTCAAAGGGTGGACCGTCCGCAGGAACAGTGTCAGACCATAATGGAAGGATAATCAAGAGCCAAAGTGCACGCATCCGGTGGTAACGCCTACCCAGTAAACAATGGGTTCTACAACGATTTGGATGGAATGATTAATTTTGGCTGAATCATAGTTAGCATTTTCACGCGGGGAACCGTGATAGATTTAATGGGGAATTACCCGTTTAAGTGAAACTGTGTTGCTGATTACTTGGACCACCAGTGGAGAGGTTAAGCAGCCAAGCGAAGTCATTTCCGAAGGTACGCCATACCACGATTGCCCTTGATGCGGTTACAACTGCCACAAAGCATTTGTAGGTTATCAATGTGGTCCGTACCGCCTTTGCTTCGAGCAATGATGTGATCCACTTCCAGATGACGCATTTCAAAGTGAGTATTGCAGTGAGCACAGTTTCCTTCCTGGCTGCCATATAACCACGTTTTGTTTTCTTGGCAATTATAACGTGGTATTTCGCCTAAGTCGGTACGTTGAGGCACATCCGATCTATGAATGACTTCCTCAAATAAGGAATGTTGTTTAACGCCATCGCTGTGGTATACGGCTCCCTGGCCTTCCAGAAGTCGATCAATGACCAATTTATATGCCTTATCTGAGATATCAACTCCCACCCACTCACGATTCAGTTTATCAGCTGCAACGCAGGTTGTCGCACATCCGCAAAACGGATCTAAAACAACATCACCAAGGTTGCTTGATATCTTGATTATTCGCTTAATAAGATCCAAAGGTTTTTGTGTTGGGTATCATACACGCTCACTTTTCGGTGCAGCGTTGATGTCTGTCCATAGGCTGTTTGCATGTTTCCCTGATGGGAGTCTCTGTTTTCTGTACACACGGTCATTTGCGAAATCAAGCTCACCATCTTCGTCCATCCGAATTAGCGTTGGTAATGTCACATTCCATCCACTCGGATGGGGAGGATAGAATCCCTTGTATTTATAGCACTGGTTAGGACGGGCCCCCTGCCCAGGGGCGTTAAACGGACTGCGTCGTGCATAAACTCCTTTTGAGTCTCGGTACTTAAAGGATTTTCGATATTCGTCCGACAAGGGTACAAGATCATCACCTATGTTAAATACCGCATTCTTTGAGGCATAAAACAAGATGGAGTCAGTTGCCGGACCATAACTAATAGGTGCGTGCTGTGTACGTTTCCCTGCACCCTTAAGACGTTCCCATACAATTTCATTTCTGTACATGTTTTTCCCAAAAACAGCATCCATCACCAATTTCAGGTAATGGCTCATGGTTGGATCACAATGTAAGTAGATTGATCCAGTGGGCTTGAGCAGTCGCTTCATTTCCAACAACCGTGTTGCCATGTAAACCAGATAGGATTTGTCACTATCAGTCATAGCAGCCGTGATGACTCGGTACAACACAGGATGCTTGGATTCAATCAGATTGACCCATTCAGTATCTAGATCACTAAGCGTCCAGGTATCCTTGAAGGCTGCCCCTGCAGCTTTGCTGCCAATGGGAGCTGCGTAATTGGCGTTGCTGTTGAACGGAGGATCCAAGTAGATTAAGTCAACCGTGGCACTGTTCATGCCCCGCATTATGTACAAGTTGTCGCCTGTCCATATCGTTTTGGCACGAAAATTGGGGGGAGGGGATGGAAGGATTGATCATATAATCAATCTTCGCGATTCTTTGATTTACGTGTGGTCGGATTTGCTCGGAAAAGAATCTTCGCCACTTCTTTGGGGGTCTTGCCACGATAGAACGGATTGACCGCTGGGGTATTGGATCGTTTCTCCAAGAGCCGTTGTCGCTCTTGTTCTTTGCCCTGTTCTGAGTTGGAGGCTGGTTTCATGGTGCAATTACCATTTTTCCAATTATAGGGCTTCTAGTCCAGCATTCTTCAGCAATTTGTCTCGAAGTTCGATAGCGAGAACTTGGCGAATATCTTTAGTCTTTATCCCTCGTTTGTAGGCAGCGTGTCGAATTGCTTTCTGTTCTTCATTGCTATACTCATCAGTGCTTTCTACGTACTCGAAACAAAAAACCTGTATTTCATAAGCATCCATTCCTTTGATATCCTCATAGAGAGAGTCCGCTACCCTCTCAACCCATGCTTGCGCTGTGATCTCTCTCGATATAGTTTCTCCGAACGCGGTAAGTCGAAGCGGACTATCTGAACTGATCACAGAATTGCCAAAGCGAGAAAATACAATCTTACGCAACTCGGTAAGTTCTTCCCCAATTCTTTCCAAATCTTTCACAATACTTTCCAAAAGAGTATCAACTTTCCCCTTCCACTCTCCGTCCTCCTTGATATTCTTATGGGTATTGCCGCGCAACGAACGAAGAGCTATAAAAGTCCCAACAGCTATAACTACAAGTGAAAGAACAGACACGGCGGAATTGAAGATATCCATTACATCCCCATTAGTGAAGTGAGAATCGGAATATAACAAGTATACGCAAGATTGCGTGGAAATGGTTCTTACTAAAGACTAAAGGATTTGTGGGCAAATCCCATACTGATTATCATAGGATTACCCTCCCTCCCTCTCTTTATTTCCCATTGCGTCGGCGGTGTATTTCTTGGTGTCCCTCCCAAGTAAGCTCTCCGAGTTCAAAGTAGCTAGGATAACCAGTAAGCCCAATCTTCGAACGGCCAGGCTCTATAAAACCAGCCTTTTCGCACATTCGGATGTGATAATTGACTTGCTCTATTGTGTAGTCACCGAGTTTTTCTGGCATTTTGTACGGCCCACGTCCTTCATGTCCTTCAATGAAGACCAAAATATCATAAAGGAGAGAGTTAATAAGTCTCATGGTTACATTGATTTTTTAGGTTCCCGTTTGATCTACTACTTCCCCACCAAGTCCTTGTACATGAGTCGTTTTCCGACCATAGCAGCTATCACGTGGTTCATCTGCTGAATTGTATCAAGACCGCGAAGGTTGTGTTTTCCTGCGAACTGATCTACGTAGCGTTGCAGGTGTTTCGGAGACATATGATGATAGACTCCGTGATAAGCACGCTTCAGAACAGCCCAGAAACTCTCTACGCCATTTGTATGAGCCTGCCCGTTCACATACTCAGATACACTGTGTTTGACGCTCTCGTGGTTTTCAAGCCCAATATAAGCCCGTGCGTCATCCGCGTAGACCTTCGTACTGTCTTCAACATGCTCACGTACAAATCCTTGCAGTGTTGATTTATCAGTGCTGGTAACCACACGTGCAGCTACGTTATTGCTATCCCGATCCTTCATTCCCACGACGGCTGTTTTCGCTACAGGACCACGTCCCAGGTTGGCTTTCTTGCTAGCGTGCTTGTTCTTTTCTAGTCCACCAAAGTATGATTCGTCAACTTCAACTGGACCCGCAAACTCATTAGAAATCTCTTGGATGAATGCCGTCCGAATGCGATGCTGTAAATGCCATGCCGTATCCTGTTTGATACCAAGATCACGATGCAGTTTCATGCTGGATACACCCTTGAGCGAAGTCATTTCAAGATAGATGGCGTAGCCCCATATACGTAACGGTAATTTGCTCGATTGCATAGCTGTTCCGGTACGTACGCTGAACGTTCTTTTGCATGGTCGGCAACGATATGGCATAGTCTTGTGTGTCCCTCTATACGTGTTGTCTCCCCCACATCGCGGGCACTTTCGGCCATCAGGCCAAACAACTGACTCAAACCACTGCTGTGCTGATGCTTCATCAGGAAACAAGTCCTGTAATTGTAACAACGTTATTCCGTCTCTGTATGAACGTCCCGGCTTGGCCATGATTACACTTGTTTTATTGGCTCTTCATCTTTTTTAGTGGAAAGATCGATTTCGGACTCCATCTGGGTAGAGATCCAGACCTCCAAGATAGAAGTAAATAGCATTGGTAAACCGCTGTTTATTGCGGAATCCGCGACACCGAACTTTGATGGTTTTGATCCGGCTGTTTAAGCTTTCGGCAGGACCATTGCTGACCCTTAGAATGATGGCATTGATAATGCCCCACAAGTGATTCTTGATGGTTTTGGCAGCTTTTTTGACGGGTTCAAGCCGGCAGCGCATGGCCCAGGATAACCAGCGCTTCCAGCCCTTGTAGGCCCAGGTACGACTGACATAGTGCCACAACTTCTGGGCGGCTTCCTTAATGGCCCAAGCTCTGGCGGTTCTCAACGTACTCTTGCGCAACGCTTGGAATCGTTTCTTTTGCCGTTCCGACATATTGACTGGATTGGTCAGCCAGTCATACTTGGTCCCTATGAGATCTTCCATTCCTTGTTTCATCAACGCCCGGTTCTCTTGGCCCCCGGCACACACGCCAGCGTGGATTGAATGTACGCAGGCCACATATCCATACTCACGCTCTCAATTTGTTCTAACTGCGCCGGGGTAAGTCCCGCATACCAAGCCCGTAGACTCGATTTTGTCCGACCTTCACTCACATTTAGTACCTTCCCCGTTTTAGGGTCCGATACAATCGTCACATAATTATGCCGCTTACGAAACGAGGTCTCGTCCACACAAATGTGGGCCGGAGACGGCGCCGCGCTTCGCGCAAGTCCCCGGTTCACCGCACGTTGCATGATCCCGTCAATTGCGCTCCAGCTCACCCCCATCAAACGGGCAACCGCGGATACACTCGTCTCCTAAAGCCAGTCAATCACCAGGGCCTCATAGGCAAACGTCACCCGGGCCTTCGCCGATGCCCAGGGAACCAATACCGTCCGAACTCCATGGTCTGAACATTGCACACGAGCAATCTCTGTCACCACGAAGGTACGATACTCCCCCGTGTCCAGATGACGCCACCGACGAGGACGACGATCATACAAAGAACAAACCTGATCACACTTCGGACACCGTAGCACAGATGCATCCGTGCAAATAACATGAACCTCCATTTCTTTCGTCTCACGGTCCAGCGTCATCCGTGAAATCTCCCAACGAGACTCGATCCCGTATGCGTGACGAACCTCCTTGATCTCTTTGATCTCCGTTTTCATTACGCTGATTCAGATGTTTAGAATGATGGATAACCTTGGAAAATCATTCCCAAGGTAGACTGAAAATTCAGCCAGCACCATTCAAAGCATTTTCGAATCCAAGGTTGCTTCCACTATATTTAGTGAAGAGCCGTTTTATTTATGGGAATTATAACTCAAACTGTATATTTTCACTAAGATGCGCGTATAACGTACTATATTTCAGCAACGCCCGGAAGGGGCTAAGACTATGAGTAACAAGGGACCTGGACGCTCACACCGCAAAGGGATTAGCTTGATTGATCTGGCAAGACAATTCCCAGACGAGAAGGCAGCGACCGAATGGTTCGAATCTGTATTCTGGGCGAATGGTCGCAAATGCCCACGTTGCAAAGGGACCAGTACCTACGAGACCAAGAGCAACGAGAACGGTATGCCTTATCGTTGCCGAGATTGCAAACGGTATTTTTCCGTAAAAACAGGTAACCTTCTTGCATCTTCAAAACTGCCGCTCCCAAAGTGGGTATGGGCAATTTTTTTGGAGATGACCAGTCTCAAAGGCGTGTCCAGCATGAAGCTCCATAGAGATTTAGGGATTGCTCAAAAGACTGCTTGGCACCTGTTACACCGCATACGTGAAGGCTTGCTACCAGAGATTCTTGAAGTATTTGAGGGACCGGTTGAGGTAGACGAAGCCTATATCGGTGGACTGGAGAAGAATAAGCATGAGGATAAGAAACTCAATGCAGGGCGGGGTACGGTTGGCAAGAGTGCGGTACTGGGGATCAAGGACCGTAAGACGAATCAGATTCAAGCAAAGGTGATCGAGGATACCACGAAGCCAACGATTCAGGAGTTTGTGAATGATACACGCTCAAAGGATGCTTCGGTATTTACTGATGATCATACGAGCTACGAGGGATTGACGTATCACACATCGGTCAATCACAGTCAAAAACAGTGGGCCGTATCCACTGCATTGGGGGAATTAGCCCATACCAACGGGATCGAATCGTTCTGGGCAACGCTCAAACGTGCCTATCATGGCACCTACCACCATCTAAGCAAGAAACACCTCAACCGCTACGTAACCCAGTTCGCGGGGAAGCATAATCTCCGTAACCTGGATACCATTGACCAGATGGCTATGGTCGTTCAGGGAATGGTCGGGAAACGGTTAAAGTATAAAGACTTGATCGCATGAGCATTTTACCGGAATGCTTAGCCATTCAATACCGTGTGGAGACGCGTCATTACTGACCGGTTTATTCGTAAATAGGTTGATTCGATTGAGTCAGATCCGGAATTCCCTATGAGTTCAAACTCAAGTGGAATCAACTGAATTCGTTAAATGGACTTGTAGACCAATGACTGACCTAGACCCTCTTACTCCAGACCAGTCCCAGATACAATCTCGCCTGGACGAGATGATGGATGAGCCGGTAGCGAACCCGCGTTACGGAGGAATCACCATGCGGGAGGCCGTTCTGAAACTGATGCGCCCGAAAAAGCAGTATCCACCGCCGGAGGACGCGCCAGATAGCGAGTTACAGCTTGGGTTATAATTCCCAAAAAAAAGGCTGTGAATGCATTAGCCAACGATTTGATTGCTAAGGGCCAAGATGAGTTTACGCGCCTTGAATGCGCCAAGTCTCAAGCTGACTCTGCAGCAGATTCTCTTCAAAACCCATCTTCGCCACTCCGTTTGACGAGTTACTGATTTCGGTGCTCATTTTCCCCATTTTTCCGTCTAAAAGGGCCGATTTTGCCCCGAATTCATGCGTTTTGACCCAAATTTCGCGGGTTTTTTCGCAAAAGGGCTTTGTAGTGCTCCTGTGTTGTCTTCGGGAACCTCCCCCAACCCGAAAAGTATCACACCAGATCACTAATCCCCGACGAACATGTTTATCCGAACGCGATCCCGACGCCTCAAAAACGGCAAACAATATCGCGGTTACGCCCTCCTGGAATCCCGACGCATTGACGGCATCTCCCGACACGTGACCCTGCTCAACCTCGGACAGAACTTTAATATCCCCAAAGCGCAATGGGGGGAACTCACCGGACATGTGGAGGCCCGCCTGAAAGGAGAAAAATGTTTGCCCTTCCAGGAAGATGAAGCTTTTCATAACGCGGTGGACGATATCGTTAAGCGACTCCATGAGGCCGGTTACGACATTCACAAGAAAGCGAATCAACGCCATTTGATCAACCTTGACGAGATCACGCATCCCAATTCGCGAACGGTTGCAGGGGAGCGGTTGGTCCTGCAGGCCCTCAAGCTTTCGAGGCTTGATGAACTGTTGCAGGACCTTGGATTCCCGGCGTCCCACATCAAGCTGGCCTGTGCGCTGATCGTCGGGCGTGCACTCTGTCCTGGCAGTGAACGGCACACGCATGACTGGATGATCAATCAGTCCAGTATCCTGGAGCTCCTGAACCTGGATCCACCAAGCCTGAATACGCTTTACCGCTGCTCGGACCGCTTGAACGCGCATCGGAAGCAGATCACGAACCGGCTCTTTGGAAATACAAAAGAACTGTTGAACTTTGACGAGGCGATTATTTTTTACGATTTGACCAATACGTTCTATCATGGACAGGAGAAGGGGGAGTTGCTCCGTTATGGGCGCAGCAAACAAAAGCGGAACGACTGTCCACTGGTTACGCTGGCGATGACGCTGGATGCCTCGGGGTTTCCG
>MPNB01000176.1 GCA_002238805.1 Rhodothermaceae bacterium bin80
CTGACATTTTGTCCTTGTTTACCAACTTGACTAAAAGTTTTGCTTGCTGATCAGTGATCATTGCAGAGAGACTAAATGGAGAATGATTCGCGCGTTCACACGCACGAAAACTCCATTCGTCCCATGGGACTGAGAGGAAACTTTTAATTGTCGCTGGAGAAAGTTTTAATTGTCGCTGGACAGCCTGCGCACGACCAATATGATGGAAAACATCAATCGCACGATCAAGGAGCGATTAGCACGAATCCGGCGGTGGGTCGACTCGGATCAATGTCATCGCTGGGTTGCAATGGCACTGGTATTCGCGGAAGAAGGACTCACGAAGATTGAACAACCAGATCAATTGGCGGCCTTACAAAAAGCCCTCTTAGAACAGGTCCCCAAAACGGAGCTATCCTCCATGGAGGAGACGTAAAAAAATAATGAGTTTCAACTTAGAATGAAACAATGCCAAACCCGATCATAATGTGTTCTCATGACGGCTACAAGTCGTTCAACCGTTTCCATTAGACCTCCGTTTGTTTGAAGCATAACAATTAAATGACTTTGCTCAGATTGACCAGGTGCCGACTTAATCTCTTCCAATGCAACCCGAAATTCATCATCCAATGGTGGAGCCATAACAGAATTAATGAAGACACAGTCATCTTCCATTTCCTCACTCAGGTCCTTATTAAGCCTGAGCAAGACAGACCTCGTAAGACCGTCCGTATTTATCGCTTCCATCTGATCACACTTGTTCTTTAGATATACCTCAAGCGCAATCGTTTTACACAAATTTACACAAATTGTTGTATCTAATCCCAACCAGAAGAAATCGTGTTGCGCCCTAAAGGTGAACATTCCGTTTGTTTTTACCCATGTAGTGTTGTTTACCAACCGAACTGTAGGCTGATTACTCGCTCTTATCGCAAAATGGTAAGGAACGAGCAACAAAGAACTATTCAAGTATTTATCTCCAAGATTGTGAATGATATTCCCGGGAGGTTTAATAACTCTTATAGTCTCATTGAAAACCTCTATCAGAGAACAGAGAATCCACATAACGATTTACCGAAGATTCACTGCCAACACTTTGCCCCGCCCCCTCGTTGCATATTCCGATCAATCTGGGACACCCTGTAAACCAGTATTTTGGAGCGTTGATGCGTGCTCATCAAATCTGGAAGCGGTTTGATTTTCATCTGATCCAGGTAGGGTTTGTCATAGTTTTTGGTTTCACTAAAACCTATGAGACATGCCTGCAAAACGTGTATTGATGAAAAAGATTGAGCGCATGCTGGAACTGCGATTTGTGTTCAAGTTGTCCAAGCGCGCGATTGCCCGCAATGTGGGAATTGGTCGCGGCTCGGTCTCCCGGATTCTTGAGCGTGCCACGGTGGCGAACTTGACTTGGCCGTTACCTGACGGGATGACGGATGCGGAGTTGGAGGCGATCCTTTCCCCTCCACGGCCCGGTCTGCGTCGACGCAGCGACCTGTGCCGAACTGGGCTGAGGTCCAACTGGAACTAACCAAACACCGAACGCTGACCCTGCACAGCTTTGGAAGGAGTACATTGCAGCGCATCCGAAGGGGTGCCAGTACAGTCGCTATTGCGATCTGTATCGCCGTTGGCGCGCTGCTAATATGGATCCGGTGATGCGTCATACCCATAAGGCTGGCGACCGACTATTCGTAGATTATTCGGGAAAGAAGCCCTGTGTGGTTGATCCGGATACCGGTGAGATGCGAACCGCAGAGCTGTTTGTCGCGGTACTGGGGGCTTCCGACTATCTGTATGCAGAAGCCACCGAGACCCAAAAAGCGCGGGATTTCTGCGAGTCTGTTCGCCGGACATTGGAGTTTTTAGGAGGGGTGCCCCGCGCGATTGTGCCGGACAATCTGAAGTCCGCCGTGATTCAATTCAAAAAGGATGATATTCCCGTTCTGAATGAATCTTTCCGTGATTTGACGGAGCATTACCAGATAGGGGTGCTCCCTGCCCGTCCGAAAAAACCTAGGGATAATTCACTCATCCGTCGCAGCGACAATAAGATATCATTAGAATGGCTGGGAAACCTGCTACGCTATTATATCTTTAATACCACGCCGAAATGGCTAAATCAGGGAAACCTAACGCAAGTTTGCAAATTCAGTCGCACACTGACTGATCTTTTGCGCTAATTTAGGGGTTTTTGGCCTAAATTTGGCGATTTTAGGGCCAAAATCGGCCTTTTTTACCCAAATTCGCCCTTTTTTTTGGATTTTTCCCAAAAAACCCCGATATAGTGGATTTTTCGGGAACCTACTTGCCCATTCCCGGTAAAATCCCTCAAAATCGCCCCCTGTTTCATGTATATCCGGTCCAAATCTCGTACCCTTAAATCCGGGGCCCAAGCCGATACCTTTTCCCTGGTTGAATCCCATCGGGTGAACGGGATGTCCAAGCAACGGACCCTGCTCAATCTCGGCCAGGATTTCAGTGTCCCCAAAGCGCAATGGCGTACCTTGTCCCGACTGGTCATGGATGGTTTGCGGGGGTATGAACCGCTTCCCCTTGAAGATGAAGCGCTGCGAACGGCCAGTCAGACGATCATCCAACGTCTCAAGGGCAAGGGATATGATATTCACGATCCGCGGGATGACCGGGATGCCATTCTCACCGACGAAATTCACCACACCGATACGCGGACCGTGGGCGGCGAG
>MPNB01000177.1 GCA_002238805.1 Rhodothermaceae bacterium bin80
CCCCGCGCATTTACAAAATTGAACTGCTCACATACAATCCGGCCCAAAGCCCGACGACTCTTGTCCTGATGAGCCGACACCGTTGCCGACAAGGACGGAAGAGCATTACGAAGGACGGTAAGTATCGCTGACTGTGCTTGCATATTGCTAAGTGACTGTGCTTGTATATTGCTAAGCTAAACAATAGATAAGCCGTTGTAAAGTCACTAGTCAATTAGCAGGGCAGGGCTACCTCGGGTATGCACCGGAGACCGATACCTTGATCGTTTCCGGCGGGGATATTGTCGAGAAAGACTTTGACCTCCACTACACCACGCTGGAGGGCGAGGAAATACTGGTCACTGCACAGGCCAGGGGGCAAATGGAGGCGATCAACAGGCAATTGGCGGCTAAGTCGCACGTCAACGTCGTGTCTTCTGACAGAATCGAGGAATTGCCCGACGCCAATGCTGCTGAATCCGTGGCGCGTATTCCGGGAATTACGGTGCAGCGAGAAGGAGGTGAAGGCAACAAGGTCGTTGTTCGGGGACTCTCACCCAAGTATAACGCTGTTTCGGTGAACGGCGTACGACTTGCTGCCACCGATTCCTCGGATCGCAGTACAGACCTTAGCATGGTTTCCCAGTACATGCTCAGGGAAATTGAAGTTACCAAGGCTGGTACGCCAGACCAGGATGCAGACGTATTGGGCGGGACCGTCAACTTCAGACTGAAGCGAGCCGAGCCGGGATTTCATGCCAGCGCTCTCGCCCAGGGCATGTACAACGGACTGCGGCAATCGTATGACGATTACAAGCTGGTGCTCGATGTTAGCAACCGGTTTTTCGGGAATCGTCTTGGCGTTTTGGGCCTGCTGGACCTGGAAGACAGAAACCGCAGTTCACATGAGTTGAACGCATCGTACGACAATCCGAATCCAGAATAAATTCGTCGGGGATTCGTTACGGGCGTTGATGGCAGCCGATCCCTCCATCAGGGAATACGACAACGTCCAGACGACTCCGACACTGTTACTGAACCCCGAATACCTCAGGCGAATCATTCTGCGGATAACGAATTTCCGCGACAATGAAACGCACGATACGTTCCTCGACGAGTGGTGGCAGTTCAAGCATGACGACGATCCCATCAACGTAGAATGGCCCATACACGAAGACTTGCGCTATGCATACAATTCGCCAACTGCCACTGCCAGTGAGACGGGCGGTCCGGTCGGTGATCCAAGATGGGTACCGTACACAAACGTGGCTGTGGAAGAGGAAGGCGTGCCCAGTTCGTTTTCGCTTGATCAGAATTACCCAAACCCGTTCAATCCGTCCACGGACATCACGTTCTCACTGCACCAGCTATCCGATGTCAGGCTTGTCGTCTACAATGTTCTGGGTCAGCCTGTGTCAGAACTGGTCAAGGGGTCACTCCCCGCTGGCGCGTACAAGGTTTGATGGGACGGAACGAATAGTGCCGGGCACAGGGTCGCGAGTGGTGTGTATCTCTACACTCTGAGTACCGGGAGCGTGACCGCCTCGAAGATGATGACGCTGATCAAGTAGCGGGACTTGCGTACTACGCATCGTGGCCGGATGGCAGAACCGACTACCCCTTGTGGTGCCGTTCTTTACCTTTACCAGTGTCGGCGCTTGTTTGCGAGACGCTCGTGCCTTGGAATGCAACGGAGCGGCTGGATGCTGGGGGTAGTCCTATGGTCGACGTTTTGTGTACAGTCACTTCCTGCGACGGCGCAGACTGCCAGCATTTCAGGTACAGTGACGGACGCCGAGGTAGGGGAGCCAATTAGCGGCGCACCTGTCTATCTCGTTGGGCTGCCCCGCGTTGCGGTTACGACGGTCGACGGAAGTTATGAGCTCTTGGGCGTCGAGGCCGGGACGTACGTCTTGACGGCTGCGGTCCGCGGCTATGTACCCTTTAGTGATACGCTCGAGGTTTCCGGCACATCCCGCATTACACATGATTTCAGACTTGAACCCGATCCCGGCGACAGGCTGGCAGGGCAACGGCAAACGCAGGAGCAAGACAAAAGCGTCCCGCATCCGGTATTGGAAGGCAGTGGGACTCTGCGTTTTTCTCAATTGAGCACAGTCTGCGGCTGCTTTAAATCCGCCAATGCGATCTTGGGGGAGGCCCTGCGGTTAAGAACGGATTACGGTAGCTTGGTACAGTTCGAACGTGACAGCGGGGCAGTGGATCAGATGGGCGCGTTGCTGAAGTCTTGGCGGATGGCCCAACAATTATGCTTGACAAGATTTGGCTCGAAGTTGTTCGAGGATACCTGGTGCAACAGACCAGGTGAAATCTCCGACAAGCGCCGCGCGTTAGACTGTCTGGGCATAGCTATCTAGTGCTTGCCAGAAAATGATTTTGGTCGTGGGATTGATTATACATGAATTCGGATATTTGGGGGCAGATTGGGTCGTTTCTGGTGGGTTTGGTCAGGATTCAGTGTGTATTCAGATGAAATTGCCCACCTATTCAGTATTGAAGCGATGCGCGTACATTCAATCCAGGTTCACCCCGTGCGGCTGCGTGCGTATGCACGACGCCGAACATCGACACGGTAAACCGGTCCTGCGAATAGAATTCTCCACCCAGA
>MPNB01000178.1 GCA_002238805.1 Rhodothermaceae bacterium bin80
TTGATCCCCACCAGTGCGAGGGTTTGAATCATGGTTTATGGAGAAGCGATTGGCACGGTAGGAGGGCCCACGAACACACCTTGCGATAGCCGGCATCTTGCCGGTGAGTGCGCGTTTAGAGATTGTGGCAGCTCCGCACGAACCCGAAATCATGCGTTACAGCCCTTTGGGGTCAAAGCACGCGAATACCAGACTGATTAACCGTCGAAGTTGCCAAGTCGCTTCTCCATAAGCCAAAATATATTTTTTTGATGTAGATTTACAAAGAACATAGCGCCGTGTAAGCTCTACCTGATCTGGAGAGTCCTACTATACCAGGTGTGCAAAGCGGGACAGCAAATCAGGCTGAGCAGTAAATCTTCCAGCACCCCGCCAGTTTCGCGAACCACGACCTGATTCGTATAATCGATATGTGTCATATCTGAAAACGGATCAAGCTTTCTGGAATAACAACGCCTGCTTAAGGAGGACATGTGCTTTTTGGTTCTGACCATGGACAGATGGTTCATTGCACCAGAGCCAGCGCAATGTGTCTATGATTGCAGGAGCAGCACCATCGGCCAGATTGAGCAACTCAAGGACAGCATGATCAATTTTCTTTCGCACATCATCTGCATGGGACTGACAGGCCGGGAGTAATGACTGTGTGGACAGTTCATCAAATGCAGCAGCAGCTTGATCTAAACGGGTCTTCGGTATCTGATCCAGTTTGGGGCAGGGAATACCTGACAATGCTTTCACTTGTGTCGTTGACCGCCCACTCTGTGTTCGTTGACCCTGTGTCCAGTGAACCAGGAAGCCCAGCGTAGAATTGGCCCACAGGGCAAACGCTTTGCGTACGCGCTCATCCTGGTGCTGAAGCGAGGTCCAAGCCCGACCACCCATGCCCGGGTACGTTGTTACTGCGGCCAATAGCGACTGGGAGGTCCAGCGCATATTTCGTGCATAGAATAGTGTACTGCGAGACGCGCGCATCGCTTCGCGCTTCGCTTCCGACCCCACACCGGCAGGAGACATCCCTTTGTGGGTCAGTGATACAAGAAGTTGCTTCTGCGTGCGGCTGTCGGCTCTCCAGAGCGCACGATTAGAACCAATTGCATCCACTGAATTGAATACTGGCACGAACTCGAAGGCACCACGTGGGTCCCTGCCTGATAGATGTCCTATCAGGTCGTGTGTGGGTCCAACCTCGAAAAGTTCTCCAATCGAAGACATCTGCACACCAATGGGGATGACCTGACCGTTCAAGTGAATAGTGCCTCCCAGAAGTGCATTCGCTGCTAATCCAAGGTCGGCGTGCAAAACACCCAGAGGGTTCCAAGGCGCTCCATCTGCCCGGGTCGTAAACGTACACATCTGCCCGATCTCATCATCGCCTACCCGGACAGCATAGCTGCCCCCAGAATCTTTGGCTTTTCTGACCGCGGAACGGATTGATCGGGCAATCTCACCGGCCTCGCCCGCCCGTAAAACAGGTATCCGTAACGTCACACAATGCACCGCTGCCGAAAGCGTCTCACCCATGCGGTGATTCGTTGCCCGTCTGGTCCCGATAAATAGCATCTCCTCCATCCCCGTGTCGGCTGAAAGTGCCTGCTTCCCCAAAGCCTGACCACTCGCCACAGCGATAACTACAATGTCCTCAAACGCCCGCTCAATCATCCGCCGCGTTACAGTCCAGGATTCCGCAAATGCCGTTGACAGCGGTAGCACAAACCCAACCCGCCCGCCCGGCTTGCATTTCTGGCGCGCCAAGGCAAGAAACGAAGCCGCCAATCCCGCCCGATTATTCACTGGCGCTTCCCGCACTAAAAACTTCCAGCGCCGCTGGCATGCCTTGCGTTCAGCACGCGATAAACCGGCAATGTCAAAAACACTCTGACCACCCCGCGTTCGCGAATAGGGTGGATTCATCAGAATCCAATCCATCGAAATATCCGGCACACTGACAGAATTCTCCACACCATTGCCGTTTCCCATAGATCTGCCTGCACCAACATTGAACAAATCCACCACCTGCTGAGCAGCAAAATATTCCAACGATCCTGTCTGACCTTTTTCCCCGCCAACATTCACCCAACCAATCTGCGTATCTCCATACGGATCCCCATAGCCCAATGCGGCCAAGGAAGAGGTGGTCAGGTGCGCCGCAATCGGGCTTACATCTGCACCAATCAATCCACCCTCCATCGCCGCTGCGTGTAAATCCCGAAGACTCTCCATGTTGCCCCCCGCATGCTCGTGAAGCGTGGCCACCCGATGGTAACCCGCACGCAGAAGTGTACCGGTCCCGCAAGCCAAATCACTCAGACACCGCTTCCAGAAAAGGTCTGGATCCGCCCACTCCTTCGCCGTGAGCATTGACGGCGCAATCGTCAGACTCGCCAGAAGTTCGGCCGTGGCCGGCTGCGTGTAAAAAGCTGCCGCCGCCTTTCGATCTTCACTCAGCTTCGGAAACAGCTCAGCACCAATATTGATGTGAAGTCCCAATTGTGCCGTCTCAATCTCCAGAACCGCCTCAATCAGCTTCCTGAGCATCCGAGAGGTTCCCCCA
>MPNB01000028.1 GCA_002238805.1 Rhodothermaceae bacterium bin80
GATATCCTGGAATGGTATCGATTACGCTGGCAGGTGGAACTGGTCTTCAAACGATTCAAATCATTGGCCCAACTGGGACATCTGCCGAAATTAGATGAGGAAAGTTCACAGGCGTGGCTCTACGGGAAGCTAATGGTTGCACTGTTGACCGAAAAGATCGTCCGACATGCGCGGACATTTTCCCCCTGGGGCTATCCAGTGCAGACGAAGTGCATGGAGAGACTTTAAGTTTGCACTGAATCAAGTTGTGCGGGCAATTGAGCCACACTACGCCTTGAAGGAAATGATTCAGCATTGGCCGATCATTTCCAAGTCGCTGGCAGAGCCACCCAGACTCAGAAACTATCAAATTGAACAATATTTTTCTATCACTAAAACAAGTTGACGCTTATGGGACTTCACCCCCGGGCTCTCACAGAACTTTCCCCTGAACACATGAGTGGCTGCAGGTGTTTGAGAGTATAGATCGTGGAACAGCGCTTACGGCCGTAGAAAGCATTACGGAGATGCTTCTACAGTAGAGCAGGAGATTCAAAACAAATGGTCGAATTGGTGGCGTGTGACGTGGCGCTCTTGGACGCAGCACCGGAGAGCCATTCTGGTTTTACGAAGGTGGATCGTGGGGCGCTGCGCCCGCTTATCCAGGGTTGTATCTGATGGCGGAAATCTGGGCTGTTAGACTTCATGCACACACAATAACATGATCAGAAAAATGAAAGCAATCGTCTTTTCAGCGCTAATTGGCTTGCTCGCTTTTTCAGCGATTGCGCAACCAAAAAGTGGTTTGCATCTCAAGGATGGAACATGGATAGCGCCTACTCCGCAGTCTGCTCTTGATGTCATTAGCATGAATACAGGTCGCATTGACTACGCGATTGCAGTGCTGCGACAAACTCACAGCAAGCATAAAAATGCAGAGCTTGATGCATTTGCAGACAAATTGGTGAGCATCTTTCTTGAAGGCGAATTTGGAATGTCTGCTACTGCAGCAACAGTGCTTAATATGGCAGGCAAAGATCACGGCGAAGGGATGCCATATGAAAGGTCAAAACACCTGTTCATGAGCATATACGAAGAAAAAAAGGGCGCAGACGTGATAATGGCAACCAGGGCGCTGTCTGGGGTATTTCATTCTGGTGGCGAATCCATGATTCGTGACATGTTTCACAAAAGCATCAAGCCGGCGCAAGCCTGTAATCCCAGCATGCGTGTGAACAATCGCGATGGATCGAAGGTGGATCCCAAGACAAGATGTCCTTATTACCACGAGCCATGGTGTGATGCGGGCAACATATTGGTGCTCAACTTAATGAATGACAAACCAGTAGTTAGCCCTGTGTCCACTGATCCTACGCCAGATGACATTCTGCCACATTGCTTTGGTCAATTCAAAGAGGGAGACAAGTGGCCACTCGTTCTTTATTAGGCTCTTGTGCCAATTTTGACACGCGACCAGACTGCAGCACGTGTGGCACTCCAAAATGTCAGGCATGAGATAGTTTCCAGGGGCTTCCCTGAGGGAACTGTGCCGAAAGAATAAGTGCTATGCAGGTTCATTATCGTAATGGATTTTTGCTGAGATTTACTTATTCCGTGCATCCGCGAGAGACATACTGCTCATTTGCGATATTGGCAAAACCATTGCATTGATATGAAATAACCTGAGTCGGGGTACAGCAACATTCTAACGGAGTAACGAATAGGAACCGACCTACAGGAGTAGGGGATTGATTATTTTTGCGAGCCTCCAAGTTAACAGAGGCGAGATGGAGCGAGTTCAGTCAATTGTTTCGCGGAAACGACTCAGATGGCCAAATTTCAGAAAAATGGTTCTACTGCGAAAGTTGTGGATGGAGGTCTATATCTCCGCAGAAGAAAAGAATTGCAGATCTGAAATTTTCAAATTTTCTGTACCCTCTACCGATCGTTTTGACCTCCTGGATCTTCCTATTGATGCGCTCCGCTCTGGCATTGGATTGTTCATGGCAAAGGGCATTACACACGCCTGTGAGATGTCGTTCAAACATCTCCGCTACTTTCATGATCTCCTTCACGGCCGCTTCTTTTACACTTTCAAACCATCGTTGGAAATACTGCTTTGCATCGGACAATGCTTTACATTCAAAGATCGCCTTGAACTCCTTTCGCAACCGCCAGGCGATGCTGACCTGCAAGTTGGCTTCCTGGATGATTTTGAAAATTTCGTCTTGTTTTGCGTTTGATTCTGTTCGTTTTTCAAGAGCGCATAACGACTGTAATTGAGCTCCTTATGCTGCTTCACCTCTCTTCGGCGAACCTGATCAATCCCTTTGTTGAGGTACCGGATCAAACGAAAGCGATCGTGGATCAGACGGGCCTCGGGGAATAGTTCCTGCACCGTGGTTCATGTAGGCCTTCCACATATCTGTCGTAATCGTCGTGATCGCCTCCTTTTTCGCTGCCATAAGACGATTTAACAGCATTTTTGTGCTGACCTTGTCCCGACCTTCCCCAATATCAATGACCACGCCACGCACCCACTGACCATGGTTGCGTAGGAATGCCCACGCTGAAAGGCCTTCTCATCTATGCGCACATGCGCAATCGCATCCAGCGACCTCTGCTTCATCCCACGCGCTACACTGCGGTGCAGGATGCGATTGACCGTGTCAAACGCACTGCGAAGTAGCTGCGCTGTCTTCGTCTGGTTCTTCGTCGCTTGAACAAATTAATCGCCCACCGCTCAAACGCATCCGTATATCGATTCGAGGCACTCGCCCGGGCGTCTTAATCGTCCGCACCCCCACATCTACCCGGGGAACGCGACAATGCACAAAACACTTGAATTCATAGCAGTCCAAGTGGCGCCATGTCCGCGCTTTCCGATGATCATAGAGCGTCCCAGTCTCTCCCGTCTCGGGGCAAACAACGCGCCCCTCAAATTTGAAATGTGGATGTCTACCCGCTGATTCTGCTCATCCAGTAGCACCTTGTCAATCTTCCAGTCGTCCCCAATCCCAAGGTGAGTCGTGTCAAATCCAGATAAGATTCCATATGAGGTCTAATGAAAAACGGGCGCATGTTTCGTATCGTCCACTATTCTCATCAGACCTTAGTTCACATGCACAAACATCTTTATCTGGGGTTGGACGCCCATACCCGCAACTGTGTTCTGGCGGCCATGGATCCGTCGGGGCACGTGGTGTCTACGACGGCGTTTTCGACTTCGGAGATCTTATAGCAGGACTCCTCACTGGTTGAGCTCCATGAGCTTGCATTAACTTAGTCCATCAACCAGAAATAGTCCAATGCTACCTCACATTAACTCATCCACTTCTTCATCCACGATCTTTGTCGGTATGGATGTGCACAAAAGGACCATTGCGTTGTGTGTCTACAATGCGCGTACGGGCGTGATTTTGGATGAGCGGGGATTGCCGCATGATCTGCCGAAGATCACCAAGTATCTCTGGAAGGTCCAGGATCGTCATGGTCAGGTACGCTCTTGCTATGAAGCGTCCTCCTGCGGATTTGGCTTGCAACGCGCGTTACAAGCCCGAGGGATCTCGTGTGAAGTAATTGCTCCCTCTTCAATTCCGCGTCGTCCGGGCGAGCGCGTCAAAACGGATCGTCGAGATGCCAAAAAGTTGGCAACGCTGTACGCTGCTGGATTGCTGACGATTGTTTGTATTCCAGATGAGGAACAGGAGGCAATCCGATCCTTGTTGCGTTGTCGGGGAGATCTGGCAGAAACGATCACCCGGACCAAACAGCAGATTCTGGCTTTCCTTCAAGCGCGTGGGTTGCAGTGTCCAGGCAAAACCAACTGAACCAAGACATTTCATACATGGATTGGCGCCTTACCGATGACCGAGATTGACCAGATCACCCTTCAAACGTATCTGCACCAATTAGATCAACTGGGGCAAGAAGTACGCAGAATTGAGGGGGACGTAGCAGCGCAGGCCGAACGAATCCCCTATCAAGCGCCCGTCAAGGTCTTGATGGCATTCCGAGGGATTGGTCTGGTGACGGCGTTGACCTTGGTCTTCGAGTTGGGAGATCTCCGTCGTTTTGCACATCCACGTCAGTTGATGGCGTATCTGGGCCTGGTGCCAAGCGAGCACAGTTCAGGCAATCACACGCAACGGGGAGGCCTCACCAAAACCGGGAACGTCCATGTGCGAAATGCGGTCATCTCCGCCGCATGGAAGTATGCAAACCTACCCCGCCGCAGTCGTGTGCTACGACGACGGCAAGAAGCGGTCTCCGCTGAGGTGATCTCCGTTGCATGGAAAGCGCAGCGTCGACTGTACAAACGTTTTCACAAACTGAGTCAGACCAAAGCACGGTGTGTTGCCAATGCGGCGGTCGCTCGCGAATTGGTCGGCTTTCTCTGGGAAGCACTGCGCTTGGAAAATCCTTTGATCACCACCCGTTTGAGGGTTTGAATCATGGCTTATGGAGAAGCGATTGGCACGGTAGGAGGGCCCATGAACACACCTTGCGATAGCCGGCATCTTGCTGGTGAGTGCGCGTTTGGAGTTCGTGGCAACTCCGCACGAACCCGAAATCATGCGTTACAGCCCTTTGGGGTCAAAGCACGCGAATACCAGACTGATTAACCGTCGAAGTTGCTAAGTCGCTTCTCCATAAGCCAAAATATATTTTTTGATGTAGATTTACAAAAAACATAGCGCCGTGTAAGCTCTACCTGATCTGGAGAGTCCTACTATACCAGGCCGTGTTGATCGGACACGTGACCTGTGACTGTCTTCACAAGATAAATATTTGGCGGTCGAGGAATCTTCTCTGGCCGGCTGGATCGCCGGCGTCCTTCGTCCCTATGTAACCGAAGTGATCATCTGTGATCCCCGTCATAATGCACTTATCAGTCGCAGCGGCAACAAGGATGACTACACGGACGCCGTCAAACTCTGCCGGTTGCTTCGATTGGGTGAATTAACCCCGGTCTATCATGCCGATCATGAGCACCGGACGGACTTCAAGATTGCGGTGCAACAGTATTTAGCCTTTCGGTGCGATCATGCTACTTTGAAAAGGCAAATCAAGGCCAAGTAAGTATCACCAAGCGGGACTGGTACGCGGGACCGGGACCGCAGTCTTCAGCAAGACGCATCGCGGGAGTTATCTCAATCAGTTGCCGACGAAGGCCCGGCAGCAGGTTGTTGCGCGCCTGTACAAGCGTCTGGACGCGCTTGGCAAGCTACGGCAAGAGGCCCGCACCGCCATGATTGAGCTGGGGCGACGCTATCCGGAAATCACCCAGTTCCAGCGTATACCCGGCATCGGCGTTGTGGGGGCGCATGTGTTCAGTGCATTCATCCAGACCCCGCAACGGTTTGCCACGAAGCAGAAGCTCTGGCGGTACTGTCGACTCGGGGTCGTTGAACGCAGTAGTGCAGGCAAGCCGTTGGCCTACAAACGCCTTGATCCTTCGGGACGGGGGGCACTGAAAGCCCTGAGTCATCAGTGCTGGCTTTCTTCTTTGCGAACGGCACAACCGAATGAGGTCTCCTTGTTTTATGATGCCTCATTACGTCGCACCCGGGACACGGTGCACGCTCGACTGAATACGCAACGCAAAGTGTTGATGGTACTTTGGGCGATCTGGAAAAACAATGTAGACTACAACCCACAACTTTTTTATCAAGCACCTGCACCCGCGGTGGGCGCGTAGTCTGTGGTAAATCCATCGTGCTGCGTGACGAAAGCTTGCGGATCTGGGTAGCCGGGATATGCTCCAGAAAGAGGCTAAGCTCCACCGTGTGGAAGCTCAATATTAAGGATAGCAGCCCGGCCTTCATGCCCCATAAGACACTAGCGCCCGATCAATGGGACGCTCATAAACAAGCCTGGTAGCTGAAAAGACGCTTTTTTTCTTCGCCTTGTATATCCGCATCGAAGCAGACCGAAGCACAGCACAGACATGGAGAACCCATAACCGTCTACGTTATAAACCATCCCGGTGGGATGCGCCCTGCAAAATTCCGTACGTTTTGCAGTGTGGGAGGGGTGCGCGCGGAACTTTGTTTTTCAAACAAGCCTCTTTCAAAACTCCCAAATCGGGGGATTTGTTGGAATTTTGAAAGAGACTCTCTTGATCATATAATCCCACAACTTTCTTTTGAACACATAGGTGGATACAGGTGTTTGAGAGTATAGATCGTGGAACAGCGCACCTAATAGCTAACAACTCCCTTAACAATGATACCCAGACCTGAAATAGAAGGCTTACTAGAGCGTGCGCGCGTGCTCGGAGGCTATCTTTGACTTGGCCAAGCGATCAGAACGTATTGAGGAACTAAACAGGAAGCGCTTGGCACCGGACTACTGGAACGATGCGGAGGCAGCACAAGCCACTGAGCGCGAGATCGCGTCAGAAAAGACCTGGCTTGATGCATACGCAACGATATCTGAGCATGCGGAGGATCTCTCTACGTTGTTAGAGCTTGCTGAGGAGGAAGGTGAGGACCTTGACCAAGACATAGCGGCAAGCTTTCGAGCCTTGCATGAATCCGTTGAATCCCTGGAGTTGCGGAGCATGCTTTCAGGAGAAGACGATCAGCGTAACGCCATCCTGACAGTCAATCCAGGAGCGGGGGGAACAGAAAGTCAGGATTGGGCCGAAATACTGCTGCGCATGTACACCCGATATGCCGAACGGCAGGGCTATAAGGTTCTATTGCTTGGGTACCAGGCGGGTGATGTAGCGGGTATTAAAAGTGCCTCGCTTGGGATCCAGGGAGATTTTGCATATGGATACCTGAAGGCTGAATCCGGGGTGCATCGGCTTGTGCGTATTTCTCCGTTTGATTCGAATGCACGTCGTCATACCTCGTTTGCGAGTGTATTTGTCTATCCTGAGATTGATGATACCATCGAGATTGATTTACGCGCTGCTGATATCGAGTTGCAAACTTTTCGCTCTGGTGGCAAGGGTGGGCAGAATGTCAATAAATTAGAGACTGGGGTACGACTCATTTGGACAGGGGTACTTTCGGATGGGGAGCGGATCCGGGTCGCGGCAGAATGTACAGAGGAGCGCAGCCAGCGTCAAAACAGAGATCGCGCTATGACCATGCTCAAGAGCCGTGTCTATCGCTTGGAGCAGGCAATCCAGGAGGCAGAGAAAAACAAGCGTTCGGCAGAAAAGAAACGGATTGATTTTGGCAGTCAGATTCGCTCCTACGTATTCCAGCCGTACACGATGGTGAACGACCATCGGACAGAACTCAAGGTGACTAATGTTCAAGCAGTTATGGATGGAGACCTGGATGCATTCATTAAGGCTTATCTGCTGCAGTAATCATGGCAAACCGATATCAATATGATTACCTCGTCTTAGGCAGTGGCATAGCTGGATTATGGTTTTCTCTGGGCGTGGCCGAACATGGCCGCGTAGCCATAATTACCAAAAAGGAGACTGCTGAGTCGAACACCAACTATGCACAGGGCGGTATTGCAGGTGTCTGGGACAAGGAAGATTCGCTTGAGAGCCATGTTAATGATACACTCGTTGCTGGTGCAGGCCTCTGTGACGAGGATGTTGTGAGAAGCGTAATTACCGAAGGGCCTCGTGAAATCCAGACATTGATTGATCTGGGCGCCTCATTCACAAAGGTAGGGGGGCGGTTGCACTTGGGGCGCGAGGGCGGGCACACTCATCCCCGAATCATTCATGCAAAAGATGCAACCGGACGAGAAGTTGAGCGGGTTCTCCTGGCAGCAATTATTGCACACCCCAACATCACCGTTTTTGACTTTCACTACGCGGTCGATCTGATTACGGAGCACCATTTAGGACAGTACGTTACCCGGCTGCGACCGGATATTAACTGTTTTGGTGCCTATGTATTAGACGAAAAGGATGAGTCCGTGCACACCTTTTTGGCACGAGTGACGCTACTGGCCACAGGTGGATCGTGCGCGGTGTACCAGCATACGACTAATCCATCCATTGCTACGGGTGACGGGGTTGCTATGGCATATCGTGCAAAAGCACGCGTAGCCAATATGGAGTTCGTACAATTTCATCCAACAGCGCTTTATCAGGGACGGGGACAGTCGCACAAAGGGCGAGCATTTCTGATATCTGAAGCCGTTCGTGGGCATGGTGGCATTCTTTTAAATCAGAGTGGGGATGCCTTCATGAAAAGTTATGATGCACGAGCTGAGCTGGCTCCCAGAGACATAGTTGCACGCGCGATCGACGATCAGCTCAAGCATCGTGGAGAAAACTATGTTTTCCTGGATATTTCTCACATCAAGACAAAAGAGATCGAGGAGAATTTTCCACATATCGTAGGAACGTGCCGCAAATTTGGTGTAGATCCGACAAATGAACCCATTCCGGTTGTTCCGGCCGCACATTATCAGTGCGGTGGAGTCCAGACCGATCAATTGGCAAGGACCAGTATCTCTGGATTGATGGCCATAGGGGAGGTTGCCTGTACTGGATTACACGGAGCGAACAGACTGGCCAGCAACTCGCTATTGGAAGCCCTCGTATTCAGTCGGAGAGCCATAAAGATTGCCCCACAGATTGCAGCAGCACGCGCATTCAATGAGACGGTACCTGATTGGGATGCTTCGGGTACAGAGCGCCAGGGAGAATGGGTGCTGATATCGCACAATCGTGATGAGCTTCAGCGGACGATGTGGAATTACGTCGGCATTGTTCGGTCAAATTTGCGGCTTGCCCGAGCACTGCGCCGAACAAAACTGCTTTACGAAGAGGTGGAAGAGTTTTATCATCGGACGCGCATTTCCAGCCGGCTCTGCGAGCTGCGCAATCTTATAGCGGTTGCCTACCTGGTGATCCGCAGTGCACAAATGCGGCGTGAAAGCCGTGGCTTACATTACACACTGGATTATCCAGAGCAGGTAGGCACTGAAAAGCGTCCAAGTCTTGTATAATTACTCCTAAGTAGTGAAACAATAAGATAATAAGAAAGTAACTACCCGCGCTGCGATCGTACACCTGTGTGCTGCCTCTTGTGCAGCCTATGGCAATGATCGTTTGGCGGCAGATGGGGAGCTCGGCTGCGGGCGCCCTTTTTTGTTGTATTGACGCTGTGAACTGCGCCCGTCGAGACCGGGCGTTTTTGACATATGGCAATTATGAATACTGTTGCACTTGAAGAGCGTGTATGCGCGCTCATAGAAAATATGCTGGAAGACGGCCCGATCTTTCTGGTTGAATTTTCGGTGCGCGGTACTCAAGGCTCTCACGTGATTGACGTTTTTGTTGAAAGTGATGATGCGCTTGGAGTCAATCAACTTGCCGGATTGAACCGGGAAATCGGCTTTGTTCTGGATGCAGAAGGAATTATGCCGGGACATTACACGCTTAATGTATCTACGCCGGGGGCAAAACGTCCTTTGCGCCTCCCTCGGCAGTATCGAAAACATCTCGGGCGTAAGCTGCGTGTTCACTATCGAAAACGGGACGATGCCTTTACAGAAACCTGTGGGGAACTGATAGCGGTAGGGGAATCATCCATTCAGATTCAGAATGGAACTCAATCCGCAGAAATTCTGCACAGTGATATCCAATGGGCCAAAATACAGTTGCCTTGGTAGACATAACATTAAGTGACTGAAATGCATAGTAGAGACCTTGTTTCGTCATTTGCCGAGATTGCTCGTGAGAAGGATATAGATCGGGATACACTTCAACTGATCGTAGAGGACGTGATTAGATCGATGATTCGAGTTCGATTCGGTTCAGACGAAGCCTTCGAGATTATTCTGAACCCGGATCACGGGGATGTTCAGGTTTTGCATATCCGGGAAATCGTAGAAGACTATGACCTATCCGATCCGGTTACTCAGATTGAGCTCAGAGATGCGCTCAAGATTGAAGATGATTTTGAGGTGGAAGATGAGGTTGCAGAAGAAATATCTATTTTAGAATTTGGTCGGCGCGCAGTACAGGCGGCCCGCTATACTTTTCGCAATCGGATCAGGGATATAGAGAAACAGAATATTTTCGCGGAATATTCTGACCTTGTGGGTGAATTAGTGGTCGGTGAAATTTATCAGGTGCGGCGCAGGGAAGTATTGGTCCTGCATAACAGGATCGAATTAATTATGCCTCGGGACGAACAGATCCCGCGCGATCGCTATCGCAAAGGAGACATGCTGCGGGCAGTCGTCAAAGAGGTGCGCCGGGATGCAGGTAGCAATCCGCAGGTGATCATTAGCCGCGCAGCGCCTCAGCTCATGGAGCGCCTCTTCGAGCTTGAAGTACCGGAGATTGACGAAGGCATTGTCGAGATTAAGGCAGTTGAGCGTGAGCCAGGAGACCGGGCCAAAGTAGCCGTTATCAGCCATGATGAGCGCATAGATCCTGTCGGTGCCTGTGTGGGACTCAAGGGCAATCGCATTCATGCAGTCGTACGTGAACTCAGTAATGAAAATATTGATGTCATGGAGTGGACAGATGATCCATATACGTTGATCAAGCGAACCCTCTCTCCATCGAATCCAGTCCAGGTAAAGATCAATGATACCCTAGACCCGCCTACGGCCAAGGTAGTCGTTAAGGCAGATGAGGTCAGTCAGGCCATAGGCAAGGGAGCAATCAATGTTCGCCTTGCATCGCGTATGACAGGCATTGAACTGGATATTTTCCGAGAGATACCAGCGGACGAAGAGGATGTGGAGATTGAAGAATTTTCCGACGAATTTGACGACGAGATCATTGAGCGATTACGAAGCATTGGATGTGATTCTGCAAAGGCAGTGCTCCAGCTTTCTGTCGAAGAGCTCGTTCGTAGAAGCCAACTGAGTGTTAAAATAGCTACGCACGTCATGGAATCTATTAAATCCGAATTTGATGACGAGGAGGGGGAGGAGTTGGAAGAAGAATTTGAGTTTTAGCAGTATCGTGTTAGTATAAGAAACCGACTCAGACAGCGCACATGGCGACTACCGCCACCAATAAATCGAAGAAATTCAAAAAGGTCCGGCTACATAAAGTAGCCAAGGAGCTCAACCTGACTATTGACACAATTGTCAATTATCTAACCGAACAGGGGCATGCAAGTGCGTTGAAGGGAAATGGTGTCAATGCGGCCATCACCGATCAGGATGTGCATCTGGACCTCCTAGATTATTTTGCGGAAGACCGTGAAATGCGTGCCCGTGTGGAGGAGCTTCGCGCTATTCGTGAGGCAGAGTTGGCTGCATCAAGTGGGGACTCAGCACCAAGCAGTGCGCAAAAAACAGTTCCAACAGTAACGCAGCCGAAACAGGATGAGCCTGAGCCGGAGTCGGCCGTTGAGGACACCCCTGCCGATGAGTTCGAACCGACTCCTGTAGAGAAATCGGAAGCAATTGTGCCTCAGGAGGAAGAAGTTCAGGAGGAATCGACTGCACCGGAAGATGTGACTGAAACCGTTGTGGTCGAAAAGCCGGACATCGAGGAAACTACCTCGGATGTGGAGGAGGAGCCAATTCCAGAGGAAGAGACAGTAGACACACAGGAAGAAGAACCAGTCGTCCCGGAAGAACCTGAGGTACAGGAAGAGACCGTTCACGTACAGGAAGAGGTGAGTGAAACCACTGTGGTTGAAGAGTCGGTAGTGCTTCCTGAAGCCCCGGAAGAGGCGGTTGATGTGCAGCCAGAGGAAGAAACAAAACCTGAGGTCGGTGAGGAGAAAACTCTCGAAGTAACTGAGACGGTTGACATTACGGAGGCCCCTGCAGAAGTAACTGACCCTGAAAGAACCGAGTCTCTCGAGGATAAGGAGGAGCCTGATGCGCTTATTGCGGCCGACAGATATAAGTTGCAGGGCACGAAAATACTTGGCAAAATAGATCTGGCACAAGTCAAGGAGACCAAGCCTCCCCGTCCTAAACGGAAGAAACGTAAACGCAAGAAGCCTGTCACACCTGTACCCGGTCCCAGTCCCGGAGCAACAACCAAAAAAACAACAGACAAACCGACATCTAGTAAGCCGAAAAAGCGCAAACGTAAGAGCAAGGTGGATTCGGCGGAAGTTGGACAGTCCGTTCAGGATACACTCCGTTCGTTAGAGCAAGGCACAGCGCGGGTGCGTCAGCGGAGGCGGAGAGCTCGCCGTCAGGAACGAGCGGAAAAACGTCTCAATGTACAGATCGAAGAGGAACAGAGGGAGCGTGAGATTCGCGTCACCGAATTTGTATCAACCGGTGAACTTGCAGATCTGATGGGAGTCCCGGTTACGGAGATCATCAGTATGCTGCTAAGCTCTGGGATGATGGTTTCCATTAATCAGAGACTGGATGCGGATACTATTGCATATGTGGCCGATGAGTTCGACTGTAAAGTGGAGTTCATTACCGAGTTTGGAGTTGATGACATTGAGGAAATAGAAGATGATCCAGGGGATTTGAGTCCGAGGGCCCCGGTAGTAACCGTAATGGGGCATGTAGATCATGGAAAAACCTCATTGCTTGATTACATTCGTAATGCAAGCGTTGTAGCTGGCGAGTCTGGAGGTATTACGCAGCATATTGGTGCCTATAGGGTCGAACTCGACGATGATCGTATGGTCACCTTTCTGGATACACCGGGTCACGAAGCATTCACCGCTATGCGCGCGCGTGGTGCAAAAGTCACCGACGTAGTCATATTGGTTGTAGCGGCTAACGATTCAGTAATGCCTCAGACAATTGAGGCGATCAACCATGCGAAGGCGGCCGGGGTCGCCCTTATTGTTGCAATCAACAAGATTGACTTGGAGCAGGTCGATCTGCAGCGTGTCATGAAAGAACTTGCAGATTACGGAGTCCTGGTTGAGCAATACGGTGGAAAGATCCAATGTGCATTTGTCTCAGCAAAAACAGGCGAAGGCATTGAGGATCTCTTGGAGAAGGTGCTTCTGGAAGCAGATCTCCTGGAGCTGAAAGGCAATATTGAACGTTCTGCTCAAGGCATTGTAATTGAGAGCAGATTGGATCGTGGGCGCGGTAATGTTGCTACCGTCCTCGTCCAGAATGGTACACTCAGGGTAGGGGATCCGTTTGTGGCAGGCATTTATGGCGGGCGGGTTCGAGCTATGTTTGATGAGCGCGATAACCGCATAAAGACCGCGGGCCCAAGTGAACCGGCCCTGGTATTGGGATTACCAGGACAGCCAATGGTCGGCGATCGGCTAGCCGGAGTAGAGGATGAGTCGGAAGCACGTGATATTGCGCAGCGACGTCAACAAATATGGCGCGAACAGAAAATGCGCCAATACAAACACGTGCGGCTTGAAGATATCGGACGCCGAATGGCACTTGGTGATTTTAGTGAGCTTAACCTCATTATTAAAGCTGATGTTGGAGGTTCCGTTGAGGCCATTAGCGATTCGCTCCACAAGCTGTCAACCGATGAAGTGGCGGTCAGCATTATACACGCAGGTGTAGGGGCCATCACCGAAAGCGATGTCATGTTGGCCTCGGCATCTGATGCGGTGATCATTGGATTCCAGGTGCGTCCAACATCAGGTGCACGTACAGCAGCGGAGCGTGAAGAGATTGATATCCATACGTACTCCATCATTTACGACGCCATTGAAGACATTCGGGATGCATTGGAGGGCTTGTTGACACCGGAGGAAACTGAAAAAATTACAGGTGTGGCGGATGTGCGTGACATCTTCAAAGTACCCAAAGTCGGGACCGTGGCGGGCTGCTATATCTCCGAAGGACGTATCCGTCGAAGTGATACCGTCCATGTTCTACGCGAAGGTGTGGTCATCTACAAAGGGCGTCTCTCGTCGCTTCGCCGCTTCAAGGACGATGTCCGTGAGGTGGTTTCTGGATATGAGTGCGGGATTGGCGTCGAGAACTACAACGATATCAAAGTTGGTGATCAGATCGAGGCCTTTGAAATGGTCCAGACCAAGCGTACGCTTGACTTGTAGCCGAAACTATGAGCGTGCGAACACAGCGCGTTGCTAAATTGATGCATCGTGAGATTGCGGGCATCCTCGCGCGCGAATTCCCCGATAAATCCATGGTGACTGTGACAGGAGCCCGCGTTACACGCGACTTGTCAATAGCGTATGTCGATATCAGCATTCTGGTGGATTCGACGGAAGAACGTCAAGATATATTTGACACCTTGGTGGGGCATTCATCTGCTATTCGAAAACTTCTAGCTCAACGTATCCGACATCAGATGCGTGCTGTTCCCAGTATCCGATTTTCCCTGGATAACTCACAGGAAGCGGCTCGCAAAATAGACCTGCTGTTTGACCGGATTAAGGAGCAGAACAGTAATAAATAGTCGTCTTGGGGTGTACAGTACGCTTGTCGTCACCGCAAGCGCAGTGGATGGGGCGTATGCAGATAACCAGTGTGCAACATGCTTGCGTGTGTATATATAGGAGTCTGTATAATTGAGTTAAACAACGTCGGTAATTCCCCGATTTAAGCCACTTTTTTCATATAGCTGACCTGCCGAACCAGACAATATTACGTCAGTGTAACGCTTTTTGGCCAGCATTAACCATCGACTAGATTGAATCTGGGGATTGGGTTGTATGTAACAGTTTTAATCCTGCAGATACAGTGATCAATCGGGGGCAGTGCGAAATATATTTGTTAAATTCGCGTTTATACCAGCTTTATAACCACCACATCTGATTCCTCCGCGTTGAGAGCTATTGTTGTGTGGTTCTTTGCTAGTGGATACCTCGTATGGCCGAAGTTGTGCGGCAAGAGCTACTGACAATTCAAGAAGGACAAATCGACGGGATTTTGAGACAGCTTCACGGATCAGAGACTCCACTAGGCATACCCGTTTATACCGCTGGAATGGTGCTGGGGGATATTTCGGGTTCAGCATTTCTTATAGACAAACCTGAGGGTTGGACATCTTACGACATAATACGGCGTCTCAAACGGTACTTTCCAAAATCTGTCAAAATTGGACACGCGGGCACACTCGATCCATTGGCAACCGGACTGTTGATCCTGTTGTTTGGCAAGGCAACCAAGGCACAGCAAGCCTATCTTGCCCTTCCGAAGGTTTATTATGGTACAATGCGCCTTGGAGAGGTTACCCCCTCAATGGATGCAGAGACTGATGTTACTGAGCGCAGAGATATTACCACAGTTACACCCCGACAAATAGAGTTGGCCTGTGCTGCTCATACCGGCACGATAGAACAAATTCCACCTATGTATTCTGCTGTCAAGGTTGGCGGAGAACGGCTTTACAAAAAGGCCCGGCGTGGTGAATCGATCTTGCGTAAACCTAATACAGTCACTGTATCTGCTTTTGATTTGCTTGATGTGGCCGGGGCTGATGTGCGATTCCGAGTACAATGCAGCAAGGGTACCTATATACGGGCATTAGCACATGATGTCGGGCAAAGTCTGGGGGTAGGAGCATATCTCACGAAGCTACGTCGCACTGCCATCGGAGAGTATTGTGTTGAGCACGCATGGGACATGCAGCAATTGATATCTGTATTGGAGGATAGATGATATTTGAACGGGGGCTAGATGCGTTAACCTGTCGTCCTGAAAGCGTTTTAACGGTAGGGACCTTTGACGGCGTGCACCTGGGCCATAGGGTAATCCTTTCGGATATTATTCGGCGTGCAAAAAACTCGAATGGGTTAAGCACCCTGGTCACGTTTGATCCACATCCGCGCGAAGTTATACTGCGCCAGTCGCTCCCAAAATTGACCACCGTAGAAGAACGCGCCGACGTGTTGGCGGCCCTCGGGCTTGAACGGATGGTGGTCTTATCGTTTACTGAGAAATTTTCGAAAATGAGTGCAGGGGAGTTTGTGACTGAGCTGCTTGTTAAACGTGTAGGCCTGCAGTCAGTCGTTGTAGGGCATGACCATCGGTTTGGGAAGGGACGCAAAGGTGATATTGGGTTGCTAGTCTCCATGGGAGAACAATATGGGTTTGATGTTAATGTTATCGGGCCTCAGATGCTGGGCGGTGTAGTTGTATCCTCTAGACAAGTACGAAGCATCCTGCAGGAAAAGGGAGAGGTATCACTTGCTACAGAATTCCTGGATCGCCCTTATTCTCTGACTGGAACAGTTATTCGCGGAGATACTCGCGGTCGGGAGCTTGGCTATCCCACAGCGAATCTTACCCTGCAGGATCCACAAAAAATCATTCCTGCCCATGGCATTTATGCTGTTAGTGTTCGGATATCTGGTACCCGTAAAGGGGGCATGATGAGTATTGGTACACGCCCTACGGTCAAGGATAGTACGGGGGTGCACCTGGAAGTGCATTTGTTTGACTTCAATGACAACATCTACGGTAAGGAGTTGACAGTACACTTTTTACAGCGAATACGTGATGAGCGCTATTTCCCATCAATGTCAATGTTGCAGGCTGCAATGCAGGAGGATGAGATTACATGCAGAGAGGTTTTGGAACAGACACACTGGCATACCGTACCACTGGGCTGATTTGCTCCGGCTGACCAAAAGTAAATCGCGGCGTGGTCTTGCGTGATGGTCACTTGCGGGAGCGACATCGAACCCGAGACCAACTTTTTTTCACGTGAACTAAATGATAACAAAGGAGCAAACTCAACATTTGGCCGAGCAATTCGGTGAAAACTCCCAGGATACAGGTAAGGCTGAGGTGCAGATTGCAATCTTTTCTCAGCGGATTAACCACCTAACACAACATTTGAGGAACCATAAAAAAGATCACGCAACTCGACGTGGCCTGCTAAAACTGGTCGGGAAACGTCGCAGGATGCTCAATTATCTGATAGACAAAGACATTGAACGCTATCGGAGTATCACCAAAGCGTTGGGCCTGCGGAAGTAAGGCAGTGAAGTCCCCGAACCAAGTAAATGAATCGTTCGGGCACGCTTTTTTAATAAAATTAAATGACCCCTAAAGCAATAACGGTGCAGGTAGAGTGCGCACCTGGGAAAATAGTCTCTATAGAAACCGGCCGATTGGCCAAACAAGCGGGCGGTGCGGTGATCGTACGCATGGGAGATACCATGATAATGGCTACCGCCGTGGTATCTGACTCCGTGCGTCCTGGTCAGGGCTTTTTTCCGCTCATGGTGGATTACCGTGAAAAATTCTCCTCTGGCGGAAAAATTCCTGGTGGATTCATTAAGCGAGAAGGACGGCTTAATGACAAGGAGATCCTTACGTCTAGGCTTGTTGATCGAGCAATCCGACCACTTTTTCCTGACGGCTACCTCAACGAAGTGCAAATCATCGGCTCGGTGATATCTGCAGATGATGAGCATGATGGCGATATGCTGTTCGGCCTCGGTGCATCTGCAGCATTGCTATTATCAGGTGCCCCTTTCGACGGTCCAATAACAGAAGTCCGCATTGGACGTGTTGAAGGAAAATTTATCGTAAATCCTACTTTGGAAGAGCTAGAATCTAGTGACTTCAATCTCGTGGTGGCGGGTAAATTGGATTCCATTGTTATGGTGGAGGGCGAGATGAGTGAAGTCTCGGAAGAAGATATGGTTGAGGCCCTGGGAGTTGCGCATGAGGCAATTATCAAGGTTTGCCAAGCGCAACTGGACTTACGTACGGCGTTCGAAGAGGCGCACGGGAAGGTGGAGGCGCAGTCTTATGAGACTAATCTTCCCGATCCGGCTATCATAGACCGTGTACGGGAGGTCATACAGAAAAAATTGGAGGCACATGTTCGTGCCCCATACGAGAAAAAAAACTTCTACGGTGGACTGAATACCTTGGAAGACGAAGCCGTTGAAGCTATTGTCTCCGGGACTGAGAACCCAGAAGATCTTAAGTCTGAGGCCCGCGCGGCTGCAAGGGTTGTATCACGTGAAGTTATGCGTGAAATGGTCTTGGCAGGGCAGGGACGGATTGATGGCCGTGATCCACAGTCCGTGCGTCCAATCTGGTGTGAGGTCGGTTATCTGCCACGCGTACATGGATCGTCGATTTTCACAAGAGGTGAAACCCAGGTGATGGCATCAGTCACCCTGGGGACCACACGCGACCAACAGCCCGTAGATCAGGTCTTTGATCAAGAGGACAAGCACTTTTTCCTCCACTATGAATTTCCACCGTTTTCGACGGGAGAGGTCAAATTCCTTCGCGGTGCAAGCAGACGCGAAGTTGGGCATGGTTACTTGGCTGAACGTGCCCTGCGCCGGATGATTCCGAATGTAGAAGATTTTCCATACACGATTCGAGTCAATGCGGATGTGTTGGAATCCAATGGATCCTCGTCTATGGCCAGCGTATGTTCAGGTAGCCTTGCGCTTATGGATGCAGGGGTACCCGTTCGTAAGGCGGTCGCAGGAATCGCAATGGGTATGATAGCTGACGAGACCCGTCATGTCGTGCTTACAGACATTCTTGGCACAGAGGATCACCTGGGGGATATGGACTTCAAAGTGACCGGTACACGTGATGGTATTACGGCGTGTCAGATGGACATCAAGATTGGAGGGCTCTCCAGCGATCTTATGCTGCAGGCACTTGAGCAGGCCCGCGAAGCCAGAATGCATATTCTTGATCTGATGGATGCGACATTGGCGCAGACTCGTGAAAGTATGTCGCCCCATGCTCCCAAACTCACACAAATCACAATTGATACTGACTCAATTGGTGCTGTTATTGGACCTGGAGGAAAAATCATTCGGGGTATTCAGGCAGACACCGGGGTGACCATCGAAGTCGAGGAGAAGGACAATCTCGGCTATGTGACGATCGCTGGTAAAAATGAAAGCTCCGTAAATGAGGCGATCGCAATTATCCGCTCACTGGTCGTTTCCCCAGAAGTTGGAGAGGAGTATGAAGGTATCGTCCGCAGCATTCTTGATGTTGGTGCTGTCGTGGAAATACTTCCAGGCAAGGATGGATTGGTGCACAAGAGTCAACTTTCCTGGGACTGGGTTGAACATCCACGTGATGTAGCTCAGGTTGGAGACAAAATGAAGGTGCGCCTCATGCAAGTTAATGAGCGCGGTCGTCTACAGCTTAGCCATAAGATCACGCAGCCGCGCCCAAAAAATCTCGAGAATCGAGAGAATTCGCGCCAAAAGAGTTCACCAGGGGGTAACCGTCGCTCCAAAGGTCCCAGACCCCGAGGACGACGTCGCCACTAGACTAGGACGTTAAGTAGGGTGATCACGAAGACGACGCTAGATAATGGGGTCCGCGTCCTTAGCGAGGCGGTCTCCTCCGTGCGCTCAATAGCAGTGGGTGTCTGGATTGACTCCGGCAGCCGTAACGATCCGGAACGTCTAGCCGGCATCAGTCACTTTGTTGAGCACACAGTCTTCAAAGGGACAGCCAAGCGAAGAATGCATCAAATAGCTAGCCGGATGGAGTCGGTTGGTGGCTATATGAATGCATTCACATCCAAAGAGCATACGTGCTACTTCGCCCGGGCTCTGGATAGTTACCTGACTCGGAGCGTGGATACAACATGTGACCTGGTTGCCTCACCGGTATTCCCTGAACGGGAAATTGAAAAGGAAAAGGGAGTCGTACTCGAAGAAATAAAGATGTACGAGGATACTCCCGATGAATACATAGCTGATCGTTTTGAATCGGTAATCTACCCGGCCCAACCCATCGGACGACCAATTATTGGTTACCCCAAGACGGTTTCCCGGCTGAAACGCGACGACCTGTGTGAATATGTAGACAGACAATACATACCGGATCAAATTGTTGTAGCCGCATCAGGTAATCTGCGCCATAAATCGCTACTAAAAAGTGTAGAAAAGGCTTTTCAGGGCCTGCGGCCCACTGGGTTAAGGGGCCCAGAAAAACCAGAGATCCTTCCGTACAAGCCGGTAGAATTATCCCTGACACGACCCATACAGCAAGGACATCTGATACTGGGGCGGCGTGGGATCACGATACACTCCAAACAAAGGGCCGTATTGGAAATAATAAATACCATTCTTGGAGGGGGCAGCTCGAGTCGATTGAACCAGCGTATTAGAGAGCGTCACGGATTCTGCTACAGCGTCTATTCGTTTCTTAACATGTACTCTGACTGCGGTGACTTCGGCGTCTACGTGGGGTTGGACGCATCCAGAATTGAGCGGAGCATCACACTTATTTTTCGCGAGTTTGACCGTCTGGCACAGACACCTGTGAGTAACCAGGTACTGAATAGGGCAAAAGGACAAGCCCGCGGTGGAATTGCGCTTGGATTGGAGAGCATGTCCAATCGAATGGCACGTCTAGGGAAACAGGAACTCCATTTTGGAAGGATTGCATCTATGGATGAAATTATCGCAGAACTAGAGTCGGTCACTGCGGATGAAATTCAAACATTTGCGGCCGAGTTTCTTCATCCTGAAAAATTCTCCAGAGTAATGCTCGTGCCCTCTTTGTAAATTGTACAGATCACGAAATCAGTTAAACTAATACATTAACTATGCGCTACCTGATTCTGCTAATCACACTTTTTTGTCTGCCAGCCTGTAGTGACGAACAGGCAGCTCAACCAAATATTTTGTGGATCGTCGGAGAGAATTTCGCTCTGGATCTTGGGGTTTATGGCGCGGAAAACGTGCATACTCCCAACCTGGATTCGCTTGCACGTGCGGGACTGTTGTTCACAAATGTCTTTGCTACTTCCCCTGTCTGCGCACCCAGCCGATCAGCATTCATGACGGGAATGTATCAGACTTCCACAGATACCCATAATATGCGCTCGCATCGGGATGATGATTATCGTCTGCCTGATGGAGTTCGTCCATTAACCCACCGACTGGAAGATGCCGGCTATTACACCGCCAACATAACGCATATCGGTGATCGGGAAGTGGGTACAGGTAAACTAGATCTTAATTTTGTCAATGAAGGACCTATTTATCAGGGTAGCGACTGGGCATCACTAAAGGATAATCAGCCGTTCTTTGCCCAGATAAATACGCCCGAAGCAGAATACGATATTTACGACCGCAAGTCGGCCGAAAAGGAACGTGTCTTATGGGTTGGAGAGGATTGGCATCCGCAAATTGCTACGCCCGAGAACGTATCACCCCCACCTTACTATCCGGATCATCAGATAACACGTGAAGAGTGGGCGCGATATCTGAATTCGGTGAGTGGTATGGATGTTCGCGTTGGCTGGATTCTCGATCAGTTGCGCCGTGATGGCCTGGCGGAAAACACCATTGTTGTATTCTTTTCCGACAACGGAAGACTGGAAGCTCGTGGTATCCACTGGGCTTGGGACATGGGCTTGCATGTACCAATGATCGTACACTACCCCGACGGTGTCCAAGCCCCTCCACAATACGAACGTGGAGGTATTAATGATGAGGTTATTAGCCTTCTAGACCTTACAGCTACAACGCTTCAAATGGCCGGTATTGATCCAATACCGGATATGCAGAGCCAGATATTTCTGGGGGAGGGAGCTGACCCACCCCGTACATACGCGTTCAGTGCGAGGGATCGGATTGATGAAACCGTATTGCGCATTCGTTCTGTACGCGGCAAACGGTTTCATTACTTGAGAAATTTTGATGCAAAAGACGGATTTCCAACATTAAATCGCTATAAAGAAAAGTGCTTCTTAGTGAAACCGCTGATGCGCAGTATGCATGAGCAGGGAGAGCTAACCGGCGCAGCTACGGTGCTGATGTCCCCACTTCCCGAAGAGGAACTCTACGATACAGCGTCTGATCCTCATGAGATCAACAATCTGGCGGGGGATCCTGCTTATGAAGTGCAGTTGACTGAAATGCGGCAGGCGTTAGAGGCATGGATCATCGAAACCAATGATTTGGGACGAATCATGGAGCCAGATTCCATAGTAGCTCCGTTTATTGAGGAAATGGATGCATGGTTCGGTACCCCCAGTTGGGCCAAGTCCGAATAGCTTTTACCCGCTGGATAAGCTGCTTAGCAACTTCTACACAAAATAGGGAGGAGCACGCCGGAATCACTTATCACGGCCAGAGATTAAAGCCGGAAGGGTCAAAAAACCATATTTACATACCGCCTCCTGCTCGGCTTATTATAACAACGTTCTCACTGATAATTAGCATAAAGAGGAGGCGTTTTATGCTATTTCACTTCTCCATCGGATAGCCCTCGTCTCCAATTTCAGGGATGATAACAGGGGACACACTCTAGGATTTTCTTCAAGCTCATATGGCCGGAACACAGGCACATATAATGCCGAAGAATCCCCCTTTTTATGGAACTTATATCACTGAGTAAAATCCTGCAGCAGCCCCATCTTTAACTGGGACGGAAGGGCTCACGAGATGAAGGACATTGTCAACTGCTGAGCAAGTATTCGTACACGAAGAGGAGCAACCAATCCAAATCGATTTCCTAATTTCTCATCGCTCGGGAGGATTTTGTCCGAATCTACATTTGCCAACTCTTCGACTAGACTATGAATTGTGTTAGTCCACCATATGGGGTGTTTATTGACTTCAGAAAGTTGGCGAACTACCTTCAGCATAGCGGTCAAGGTAAGTGCTACGCCAATATCATCGCCGTCAGAACCAAATGCGAACGGATCAAATGCATCAATAACGGGAACATCCGAAGATTCCAGTTCAAGCTCCAGCACGGCCTCAGTGGCTGCTTCGGCGGCATTCGCTACCCCTCCATGTAGACCAATCAAGGCAACCTGAAACTTGGTTGCTAAGAGCCATACCTGCTCCAGCCATATTGCCCATGGATCTTCTCCCTGGCTGTAAGCTTCCCGATGCTTGTATCCACTGCAGGTGAACGTAGCAAGTAATAATGCCGCTGACGCGAGGCGACGGCGAGCAATCATCCGCTGCTCAATTTCAGAAGGTTGGCTGACATTTGGTGCGAGTGCGAGCGCTATATAATTGGTGGCCCAGTCCGAAATCTTAACCACGCGCCCGTTAATTTTTAGCTCAGGGTCTTGATCCATCCTTGAAAGGACCAACAGAACTGCGCGGAGTGCCCAGGCTGCATCAAATGGATCGCCTGCAATTTCGGCAAGAAACGCCTTATCTGCCAGCCACTCAGTCAAGCTTGGCAAATCAGCATTTTCCTCCTTCCGATTATCGTTGGCACTGATCAGTTGCTCAACACACTTAAGTATGGCAGTGCTGTCATCAAATCTGTCGCTCAATAGAGCACGGCCGAGCAAATGCGCCCTCGGTACTAATAAGGGGCCAATCTGCCATACTTTGGGCTTTGATGGGTGATTGACCAAAGCTCGGGCGGCATCTTCTCCAATCCAGCCTATGAACTGTGAAAAGGCATCTGTATCGTATTGACTAAAGCGCTGCACAGCATGGACAAGGTTACGCTGGATATCACAGTATCCACTCCGTAACAATTCAACTCCCAATCTGTCGTTGGCTTCTTGCGCTTTTTCTGCATCATCACTGAGCAAGTCATCTTCTATTAGTAAGATATGGTAAGCAAGAGCTGGATCAATTACAGACAGATGGTAGACAAGAAGGCGAACGATGTTTTCACGCAGACCGGGAGGGCCATCCCATAGTAGTGCGAAAAGTGAGCACCGAACATCTGTAGCAACTTGTTGATCAATCGGGAAGCCCTCATCTATCCACTCCTCAGGTGCCGAGCGTGTGTACGTGAAGACCAAATCTGTACCCCATATGAACTGTGCACACTTCGAATCGCCGGTTGCTGCGCGTCTTAAGGCTTCGGCTGCCGCTCCCTCATTTTCTTCTTCGGATATCTTCAGCGACGTACCATCTCTGTCGGCGGTAGGGTGATAGAACTTGGAAATACGGCCATTTCTGGGAAGTCGGGTCAACATACCGAATGTCCTGCGCATAAGGGGATCAAGTGTATTGATGAGATCCGTACCGGTAAGTGGAATGAATGCAGGGACCAGAGCAGATCCGATAGATTGTGGCAAATATTCTTCAGCCCCGTCATTCGAAGCTCGAAGAATATTTTTCAGCAAGTCAAGTACATTGTCTTCAAGCAACCGAACAATATCCTCGCGTTGTTCAGTCTGCTGAGCAATAGCTTTACCGAGCCAGCAAAGAGCAGTATAGCCGAGCTTAAAACGATGCCCCTCCTGAGTTGGGATCATCTGAAGTCCAGAAGCTATTTTTCGCCAAAAGACGATCCGAGTACGATCATATTGGGATTCCGTAGCCTTGGGACTTGCTTCTTTGAACACGCGCTCAACAGCCTCCAGAAATGCATCGGCTAGTGTGCAGCGCTGATCGTCACTCAGTCCCTCTGCTTCCCAGACACCAACAATGAGTCGCTCTGCCATGCGCATTGCTGCCATGCGAATGAATCCATCTCTATTTCCGTAAAGATCGTTGAACGTCTCTGTGAGATAGTGAGGAACTTCTGTAATTGTACGGGCAAGTTTCTGAAAAGGAGGCGTAAGTTGACCCGATACCGGGTACTGACGGAGAGTATGTGCAAGGAGTAACGGGGGCGCCATGCGATATCCTTGCAAGAAGAGCTTAGCAGCAGCATCCTGTGCCATAATAGATGATAGACTGCCAGCCGACGAGAGTTGATCTAGGAGTTCAGCGGTAGAAATTGGGGGCATTGCTTCCGCCCAATCAACAAAGGGATCACGAATTGCGTTAACTCCGGTTCCCATATTCCTAGGTCCTCCAAACCTAAGTAAAAGTGAGTAGAAACGGTCGTCCGCCCAGAGCTGAAGCCCGTGAGACTGCGCCGTTCGCAGCGACTTGAGAGCACCCGACCAGAATTCCCTTATGAGCAAGGCTTCTTCGCTAGGCTTATCGTTTGCATCCTCAAGTGTGCTAGTATTACCATTTGCTTCAATCTCGACAAGAATGCCCTCATCAAGTGCAGCTTGAAGCACCCTTCGTGTATACTTTAGTCGCTCATGGGCTAATTCCATGGCCTCCTGGCGCCCAGACTCTTCGGAAATGCGTATCCATGCCCATGGTCCTACTTTGACACGATTTCCCAATACATTGGCCAATCCAGTGTCTATCCAATCCAAAATGGAGTACTCATCAAATACAATCGCCTCGGGAATCGGTCGAGGCGTCGCCGTACTCCATCCTTCAAAAGCATGGGGATGCTTTTTCGCCGCGTCCATTGCTCCATCTGCCGTAACTTCTCCAGCGTCGTTGAGAGAGGCTAAAAGGATCGCAGACGAAATCCTTAAACTATTTAGCCCTTCCGGCCAGCTTTCAGAATTGTCTAAATCTGTGACGTACAGTGCATCGTACCGAATTGCAACCCCGAGGTCTATGCGCCATGGTCCGAGATCTGGATCATCAGGAGCCTCAGCTTCAATCTCACCCGAGTAAGTGACTACAGCGTCCGATCTCTGGCGAAGGAAATGAGCTGCTTTGACATAAGGGACTGCATTACCATCGCGTAAATGTCCCTCAATTCGTGTCAGATCCCGGCGCAGTTCTTCAATTATTCCTACATGCACGTAACACGTTTCTAGAGCGGTCAGAATTTGTTCCGCCGTTTTCGGACCCAAAACGCCGAGTGTTAGGATTGCTGTATGATCAAGAAAGAGCTGAATGCCTTCTGTGTCATGGTATTGATCATATCTTGGTCGTAAAGACGGCCATTCTGCTAATACAGAGAACTCCCCCGGCGATATCTGGTCCTTATAGCTCCGCTGCTCAAATCCCTGCGTCCAATAAGTCCACAATTCCCAGGATCGTCCAGAATGCTGAAAAAAATCAACGTACGAGAGCGCATGTGCATGAAGAAGCCCTCCCAGAAATTCGGAACGTTTCCTGTCCTTTTGGACCATTTTGGTCAAATATTCAAGGCCTCCTTCTATCAGCACACCACGATTCTCACCTGCTTCGTGCATGGCTTGGGAAAAGTCATCCTCCGTCACTACGACTTTTACAGGCATCTCTGCTGTCATTGCATCGAAGAATCGTTTCGCATCTTGTTCCCTTCCAGCGGCTCGTGCTGTTTCCCAAGCCCTTTGAGCAATGTTGGGATCAGGTTGTAGTTCATATGCCTGAGCCAACAAGTCAAACGCTCGTGATGCGTGGTCCTGTGAACTTGGTGCCTGATTATGGATTGACTGGGCGTAAAAAAGCAAGATTTCAGGATCTTGGGAGCCAGCAGTAATGTGAGGCTCAAGGAGATTTGCAGCCTCCTCTGGTCGATTTTCGATCAAGAGAAAACGAGCCGCGTGGACAACAAAGCGAACAGATTCAGGATATGTCACACTGGCAGAAACAAAACAATCAATGGCCTCAGTCCTACGACCAAGTCCGATAAGTGCCCATGCTTCAAATTCGGCGGCCTGCTCAGCATATACTGGATCAAGATCACGGCTGATCTTCAGGAGTTCCTCGTAATTCCGGGCAGCGTACAGGGCCCAAGCATAACGGAGTCTTGATGATCTGGATGGCAGGACCTCTACCAGTTGAGTGGTCCAGCGAACAGCCTCATCGGCGCGTTTCAGATTGGTTTTGTCGGGCTGAGAGTCTTCTGGAGAGGTAAATGTGACGGTGGATAGAGTAAACCGAGCAAGCCTTTCAATCACATCCACATCCAGTGGAAAAGCCTTAACCTCGTCTACCAGATCAAGAGGCGTTTTGCCAGCAGGAAGGTTCTCAGCACGAACAAACCAGTGATCTGCAGGCTGTAGGGGTGCGGTATCAATCAGTCTCTGCGCTTCTTCAGTTCGGTTTGTTCGACGAAGATGTTGTACGAGGAAAAGAGTTGCACACATTCTCTGCTGTTTGTCCCCGCTGGCAAAGAGTACCTCATAGAGTTCAGACTCAACGTCTTCTGGTAATACTGAAGATTGATACAATTCAGCTTTCAGGATTGCAACCCTATTGACATCAAAATGACCTTCAGATTGAAGAAGATGGATTTTGTCTGGCGTTGACCTTGAATCATACAGAGGGAAAACAGATGAACGAATGTCTTCGGGGAGTGCTTCAATCCCACTATTAAATTGCTCCTCGAGTTTGTCATCACGAAGCAGTGCCGCGGCCATGCTAAGGCAGCCGAGGACTTGTGCTCGAAATAAGGAATCAGATTCTGTCGTCTCCAAAGCCAGATGTATGCGATGAACCAAATTGTCAATCAGGGTCCGACGATCATAATCTAGGGGAGTATACTCTCTGACTACCCGCTTTAATAGGTCAAGTGTCAGCTGCGCACGGATTAGATTGACGACCGGAAGGACCGTATCACCGTCAGTTTGATCCAAGAGCCCAGCCGTAAGCTTGACAGCCTCAGTGTCTTGAAAATCAATGATGTGGAGCAGGGCCTCAACACGTTGGAGAATTTGGTCTGCACTCCGGGCATCAGCAAGCAATCCATCTACCTTGGGCCAATCTTTTTCGAGATGAGCAAGACAAGGAGCAGCAATCTTTCGATACACTTCGCTTTCTTGATCCATCTTGCCCACGAAGTGCCGAAGTTCGTCCTTGAGCCCGACATTGAAAAGCGTTATCGCGGCCTGCTTATGCCATTTGGAGTCAATTGGACCAAGATCACGGGCGCGCCACCAAAATGCACGGCCAGCCTCAATGTCACCTTGCCAGCTGATCGCCGATGCAGCCGCAAACAGAAGTCGCTGACGATGTGTGCGCAGCACCTCGGCGCAACGTATTTCTGGGTCGGCATCTTTTTCAAGAGCAGCATCAATGGTCTCGATATGTCTTTCGGCGTAGGCAAGCGCGTCCTTAGCTTGCCCCATCTCCATGAGTTTTGATAACTCCTTGAGATCTGGTTCGGCGATCGCGACCCGTATTGGATCTGGAAGGATTTTCTCATTGAGGGCGGCGTCAAGCTTGGGGTCAGATCCGCCCACTTGTGCACCAATGAGATGAACCTGGTTTTCTATTCGATCAATTCTTTCACGGATTTCAGAACGTTCGCGTGTTGCATCCTGAAGTGACAGATCACGGTCTAGTTCGCGCGAATCCGTTTGATCTATAGCAGCGTAAAAAGCATCAAGAAAAGTAGTCGTAGCCTTTTCAGGCACGTCGGGAGCTCCATCAAAACCTCGAAGGTCAAGGTTGGTAGCAGCTAGACGTTTTCCTCGGGGAAATGTGGATCGCAGGAGTTTTTTCGTATTCGCTTCACGATCGATAAAGGTTGAACCAGAGGCTCCGTAGCAGTCACCGTAGCTATCGTGGAATACTGATCGAGCGTCCTCAATAGCTTGATCAACCTCCTGCTCAAGCTCATTCAGGGGCTTGCCCAGAAGCTTCTCAATGGATTTCATCAAAGCAGCCTTAATTGCCTTCTCGCCACAGCGAGTAGCGAGCCGAATCAGAAATGGGATAAGCCAAACAGGTTCCACAAAAATTGAGATAGTTCGGGTGGAAAATATATGTAAATACTGGCGCGGATTTATTTCATCGACTGCTTAGGCTTAAGCAACTCGCCCACCAGTTCAATCGGTGACTTGTCCCCATATCTGGGGTTAGGAGACGGGGCGCTCATGATCTCGTCGAATTTCCCGGTGATGGATTTAGAGTCCTTTGAGCAGTTTCCAAATTCCGAGCATGGGATTTCGAACGGGTTTTTTTGTTCATTCTGATATTTATACAGACTTGTGATTCTCAGAAAACTGCATACCATTCAAACGCGCTTCCCAATTGTCTTCGTCCACAACCTTGAATCGTACCACCCTACCGCGCATCTTAGATGCAAATGTAGCCCAGTCAATTTTTTGGTCGTGCTGGTTACAAATGTCAAAAACCGACCGCTTGGACTCGGTATCCTCCGAGTCAGTCAAATGAATTCCCTTGGTTTCGACCATCAACACTACATGAATCCGATGCAATATGAACCAAGTCATTCTCTGAGTGACGCTAAGATTGTAGTGCAACTCACGGAGGAGACTCCCTCGGACTCGTGACCTCCAGATAGATGGCAGTCGCCCCGTGTAGTAAAGATACCCTACTACTCTTAATCGCAGCATCTGACTTCGCGCTAAAGATACGGTTACGGCTACAAATACAGCGCGATAAGAAATCGTCTTGTGCGTTCCTCCGTGCGTATTCGTACCCTTGCAACGCGGGCATATGACATCTCCGTCTGAACACCTTGTGGATTCAAACCATTGTGTGCCGCCGCTGTGTCGGGGAACAGGTTCATGAACTGAGCAAGAGTTAATCCCATCTGTGTGAGTGGCCAGGCACGGGCTGGAGCATTTGAATTCTCCTGTTTGATTGCAGGAGCTTTTATACGGTTACTCCTGCAGGGACTCACTCAGCGATTTAGCCCCTTTTTTTGCCGCTTCCAGGAATGTCCGGGGAGATGATTGATTGTTATGTTCTCTCATGGATACTTTCCAATTATATCAGAGTGCATCATTGATTTGGCGAAGATTCGAAAATTATCGTAGTTGCTGCATCTGGGCTGGCAGAAGAAGTGGCAGGTGATGCCTGCTCGGCCAGATTCAAATACCAATTGCATCCGCAACATGGGAAATCCCTTCAGGGTGTGCCATTGCAAGTTCTCACCTGTGGATTCAGATCTAGTACAACCGAGCGTTCGACTGTGTCTCCCAACGTATTATCGGTCACCCTTACGGTAATGGCTACCGTGTGGAAGGTCCGCCAGTCTGAAACATCCAGAATTATGTGCTCACGCACAGTACTCGACTCTGATTCATGCTCAGTAGAAGTAGCGATCGCTGCTTCTTGCGGGTCGTCCATATTTCGAACTTCATAGCTGACGGTATAGCTTGTGCGCTCATCCTCGTTGAAGCGAAGGAAATAGGCTTCAAAATAAATCCCCAGGGGATCTTCCGGGGTCCAATGCGTTGCAGCAACGGGCATCTTTTCGTCAGGCAGACCTTCGTCATTGAGTGCTGTCAGGAGAATATCACTCATTTCCAAGACCTGTCCTAGACCGTTGAGAGCAGGAATTGAGTCAAGTGTTTGTACGCCAACCCCAAGTATCGCAGAGGGCTGTGGGTTTCCTGAAGCATTGGGTTGAGTCCAGGCATGATTCCACTGCAATGCAAGATTAATGCTGCCCTGAATTCCTCGGGTGACCCAGGTATGTACGGGGAGTACTGAATCTACCCCGTCCGGTAAATAGTATTGACGAAGTCGCAGATTCGCCGGAGCGAAGTTGGCTTTTCGGGTTACCAGATAAGCGGTCAGCAGAAAATCTTCCGATTGTTCTGCTCCCTTCCGTTGCAGCGATCGAATTTTTTGACGATCCGGCTGCAGAGATCTTGCATTAAATGTCCATGATACATTCAAACGCGTAGTCCCATCGGGTTCAAGAAAACGAGCCCATCGTAAACACGGATGAAGTGAGATTGCTGATCCCAAGACCTGCGTAGCAGATATTGGAACCTCCCTGCTTCGAGAGTCCTGATGAAAGTCATGCAATACCTTTCCATCCTGCAGGAGCTGCTTGGTAAAGGAATAAGGGCTAGTCCCGTCAGAGGAGGCGATAGAAGCATAGTTGCTCACGGTATCGTACAGAGTGCCGTAGTGTTCATGATCCGCCGAAAGCTGTCGGTATATTTCTTCCAGCCATCTCAGAAGTATGGGGGCCTCTTCCCGACTCGTGCGGATTTGGGTTGGCAGCAGGTCATCCACTGCTGCTATTTCATATCCCCGACGGTTCGACTTTTTGACAAAAAAATAGTGAACATACTCGTTTATGTGGCGGTATACCCAAAATTCGTTTCGCGCCAGCGTATGGCGAACCGGACGCAGGTGTAAACCCGCATTTCTGAGTTTAACTTCCGAGCGTTGTCCTGGCATTCCCAATCTTAAAAAGATTTCTCCACGTTCATCAACTCTCAATGGGCTGCGTTCAAGGGCAAAGTTGTGAAGTGCATGGTAGGCCCGCGACAGATGCTCGACCATACGTTCGTTCACAAAGGTGGCCGGAATAGGATCTTGCTGATGCCACCACTGCTCCAATATTGCTACATCAGCAAGTCCACCCGTGCCCTCTTGAAGTGCACTTAGAGCCGCACGTACTGGACTGGTTGGGGGCACAACAAGATCAAGCAAGCGCAAGTGCCACACAAGCTCTTCCGTCATCTGTTGCTCCGAGGCCTGCTGGAGTAAGCTGAGGTACATCTCAGCAGCATCCACGTAGCGGGACGCGTCTCTCTCATCAAAGATGCGCTTGAGCTCCGATGAAGGTTGTGCCACAGCATTTGCACTGCAAACCACAGACAGTACTATTGAGGCTGCTAAGGAAAGATTCCAGTACTTGTGGGTAATACTGCTTCTGGAATAGCAATGACGGAGTCTAGTGAATTTTGTGCTTAACATTCGAGGTTGTACCTGTCAGTTCGAGAAAGTCACGTCAGACTCAATGGTTCGGATATTTTGATGGTGCAAGACATCAGTTTAATAAGAATTTAATTTAGTTTTCATATGAAGGTACTCGTTACAGGCGGTGCGGGATTCATTGGCTCTCATGTTGTCGATGCCTTGGTCCTTAAAGGACACACTGTCGAAGTGCTGGATGACCTCTCGGGTGGCTTTCGGGAGAATGTGCCCCGTTCAGTAAAACTCCATACCTTAGACGTTCGATCGATAGATGCGGCGTCTCTCATGAAAAATAACGGGTATACTACACTGGTTCATCATGCCGCACAAATGGATGTCCGCCGCAGTGTTGCTGATCCCGCCTTCGATGTTCAGGTTAATGTATTGGGTCTCATCAATCTTATGGAGGCAGGCAAGGACAGCGGACTGGAAAAAGTTGTATTTGCCTCCACCGGTGGGGCAATCTATGGTGAACCGGAAGCCGGCCCTCAAAAAGAAACACATACACAGCAACCAGTTTCGCCATATGGTATAAGCAAGCTGACTTGCGAGAAGTTGTTGCATTTCTACTTTTGCGAATATGGAATACCGTATGTCGCACTCAGATATGGAAATGTTTATGGTCCTCGTCAGAATGCGCACGGTGAGGCGGGAGTGATTGCAATTTTTGCTCAGAAATTATTGGCAGGACATCGGGTTACCATCCACGGTGATGGGCTCCAGACACGTGATTATGTCTATGTAGGTGATGTGGCTCGCGCAAATCTCGCTGCGATCAACTTCACCGGTAACCCATCGGCATTCAATATTGGAACCGGCATCGAAACCGATGTTGTAACCCTCCATCAAAAGCTTAAACAAGCCATCGGTCTTGAACAGCCTGCAACACATGGTCCTGGAAAATCTGGAGAGCAACGTCGAAGCGTATTGGATTGTACCAAGGCTTTGCATGATCTTGTCTGGAAACCGGAAGTGAATCTGGACGACGGTCTCAAGCGAACCGTTGACTGGTTTGCTTCCTCGAGAATGCCAGACTGATGTACAGAATACAACTACAGGATTTTGAGGGCCCGCTCGATCTTCTCCTGCTCCTGATTAACAGGAATGAAATTGACATTTTTGATATTCCTATTGCTCAGATCACAAATGAGTATCTCTCCTATGTGGAGCTTATAGAAGCCATCGATCTGGACGGCGTAGCAGAGTTCATCTATTTCGCCGCATTACTCATCAGCATTAAGGCCCGCATGCTTCTTCCGAACCCAGAGGAGGATGAAGAGGGGGAACCGATTGACCCACGTCACGAAATTGTTGAGCGGATATTGGAGTATGTGCAGTACAAAAATGCTGCTGAAACACTCGACGAGCAATTCGAGCAACGCTCATTATTGTTTACCAGAGGGCAAGCATCTGCGCCTGTTCAATCAATGATGCCTGAGAAGGAGATCTTGGTCAAAAGAACGGTATTTGACCTGATTGATACGCTAAGGGATGTACTCGAGAATGCTTCAGAAGAACCAACTATCACGATTGCACCACAAAAACGCTCAATCGAAGAACAGTGCGAGTACATACGCAATGCTATATTTGCTCAGGAGCAGGTCAGTTTCAGCGCTATGGTCATGGGGAAAACGAGATATTTTATAGTTATAACCTTTTTGGCTGCACTGGAAATGGCATATTCTGGAGAGGTTTTTGTGTCGAGCGGTCCTGACGGGGAAGATTTCGTGATTGAGCGGGCAACAGGTCAAACATTCGTGGGATGAATCAGAAAGAACTCGACAGATCCGTTACATTGCCCATGGTCCTGGAGGCCTTGGCGTTTGCTACAGATACCCCCGTTAGTGCAAAGGAGGTTTGTCGTGTATATGCCGAGGTGATCGGTGAAGCGTCTCCGCCGAGTGAGGAAATCGTTGATGAAGCATTCAAAGCTCTGAATGACTCTTACGAAATTGAGGGGCACACAATGCGAATCCAGCATTGGGCTGGTGGGTTACGCATGACCACCACGGAATCAGTCGCCCCATTCCTCGAGGCTTTTTTTCGACGTGAACGGAGGCGTCACTTAACTAAGCCACTGATGGAAACACTGGCAATTGTCGCCTATAAGCAGCCAGCAACGAAAGCCGAGATTAACGCCGTTCGAGGGGTGGATTCAGGATATGCACTTCGAAAACTACTTGAACTCAATCTTCTGGCAATCTTCGGACGCGCAGATATTATTGGACGCCCCATGTTGTACGCAACGACCGATCGATTCCTAGAAGAATTTGGACTAAAGAATTTGGATGAACTGCCGAACCTGCGTCAGGCGGAAGAGTTACTAGGGGATACTGCATTCAATGAAGAACGTACGCGTCTTTTAATGGCCAAGGGCCTCGACATGGGTGATGGCGACCCTTCCAGCCCTACATCCGAATCGTAAGTCTAAACTTAGGCACAGCGTGTAGCTGTGCTTTTTTGCTAAAGAGCCAATGGCACGCCCCCGAGCGACCAAACCTCCAAAGGAAAGACTAGAGTCTGGACGACTTAATCGCTACATCGCACGTGCAGGAGTTTGTTCGCGCAGAAAAGCAGATGGTCTGATTGAAAGCGGTCAAGTACAGGTAAATGGTCGGAAAGTCCATGAATTCTGGTATCAGGTTAATAAGGGAGATGAGGTTAGTGTGAACGGAAAAATTATCTCTCCCCGAGAATTTTTGTACGTGTTGCTAAATAAGCCAAAGGATACGATCACTACGGCAAAAGATGAGCGGGGACGCAAAACGGTGCTGGATTTGGTAAAGATTGATGGAGGAACTGATGGCCTGTTCCCGGTGGGGAGACTTGATCGCAATACGACTGGTGTATTGTTCTTAACGACGGATGGTGATCTAGGTCACCGGTTGATGCATCCCAGTTTTCAGATTCCAAAGCAGTACACCGCGCGGACAAAGGAACCGGTTCGGCCGGATCAACTTGATCAGCTCCGGCGTGGAATCACTCTGGAAGATGGACCGGCTGCTTTTGACCAGGTCGTATATGTACAACCGGGTAACCCCTTTGAAATAGGTATTGAGTTGCACGAAGGGAGAAATCGTCAGATTCGGCGAATGTTTGATGTACTTAACCACAAAATTGTTGCTTTGGAGCGTATATCATATGCTGGGCTAACAACTCGTCGGTTGCGACGAGGAAGATGGCGTCAGCTTAACAAAAACGAGATTCGCAAACTACACCGCTTGATAGGTCGTCGATAACCAGCTACAATACAATCCCCAGATGAAAGACTCACTTGGATTGAAACGCATTCTTGCAGATAAAATCAAGCGTGAAGGGCTGACGTATGATGACGTGTTACTTGTGCCGGGGCGATCAAGTGTCATGCCCCGGGATGTCAGCATTGAAACACGATTGACCCGAAAAATAAAGCTGAACATACCGTTGCTTTCGGCAGCCATGGATACGGTAACGGAGGCGCGGCTTGCAATCGCGATGGCACGCGAGGGTGGGGTTGGTGTTTTGCACAAGAACATGTCCGTGGAGGATCAGTCTGCACAGGCACGGAGAGTCAAGCGTTCCGAAAGTGGAATGATTCTTGATCCAATAACACTTGAAGTGAGCTGCACAGTAGGCGATGCACGCACTCTCATGGCGCGCTATTCTATTGGAGGCATTCCCGTTGTGGATAGTGCACAACGTCTGGCAGGGATAATCACTAATCGGGACCTGCGATTCCAAGAGAATAATCAGACACCGGTAAGAGATGTTATGACACCTACACCACTTCATACTGCACCAGTGGGTACAACGCTCGAACAAGCCGAAGCAATCCTCCAAGAATATAAGATCGAAAAGCTGCCAGTAGTAGATGATGAAGGACACTTAAAAGGTCTGATCACCTTCAAGGACATAGAAAAGAAAAGACGCCACCCCTTTGCGTGCAAGGATTCCCATGGGCGTCTGCGTGTGGGAGCCGCAGTAGGAGTTTCAGGGGATTTGCATGAGCGTGTGAGTGCACTTATGGAATCAGAGGTGGACTTTGTTGTTGTAGATACGGCTCATGGACACTCCGAGGGTGTGCTCAAAGCGGTAGAAACTTTGAAGTCGAATCACGGCAATCTGCAGATTCTTGCGGGAAACGTGGCTACAAAAGGGGGCACAGAGGACTTGATTGCAGCAGGAGCAGACGGTATTAAGACAGGCATTGGTCCAGGTTCAATTTGCACAACCAGAGTGGTTGCAGGAGTAGGTGTACCCCAGCTAACAGCAGTGCTTGAGTGTGCTGCGGCCGCTAAGCCGCATGATATTCCGATAGTGGCCGATGGAGGCATAAAGCAGACCGGGGACATTCCGAAAGCACTAGCAGCAGGTGCACATAGTATTATGATCGGAAGTCTTTTTGCAGCTGTTGATGAAAGCCCCGGTGAGACCATCATCTACGAGGGACGCAAGTTCAAGTCTTATCGAGGGATGGGCTCTCTGGGAGCAATGAAAGAGGGAAGCAAGGACCGATATTTCCAGGATGCAGAGGATGACATCAAGAAGCTAGTACCGGAGGGGATTGAGGGTAGAGTTCCCTACAGTGGACATTTGAGCGAGGTGATCTACCAAATGATGGGTGGGTTAAGAGCCGCTATGGGATACTGTGGCTGCAAGGATCTGGAAGATTTCAGGAAAAGGGCCGAGTTCGTGAGAATTACATCCAGCGGGATTCGTGAGAGCCATCCACACAGCGTGCATATCACCAAGGAAGCTCCAAATTACAGCTATCGCAGATAGCCAGACATCGTCGCAGCGTCATCCCATCTAAGTCCTTGCAGCGTTACCAGGCTGCTCCTGCCGTAACCTCAAAGATTAATCGTGCGACGTTCACGTGCGGCTTGATCAGCTGCAAGCACAATTTGTAAGCTGCTGACTGCATCCTGCATGTGATCGGTTAAGTCCAGATCCTCCAGAATGGCACGGAGCAGGAACTCCTGTTCAAGCGCACACAATTCATCGTGCGACGGCTCATCGGAAGAATCAATCACTTTGTCGAGTTGATCAAAATGCCCCGCTTCATCACGGCTGCCGTAGTGTACCTTTAGTCCACCAGTTTGCGTGTGTCCTTCTATATCATCCGTTTGATCCTTCACTTCATCAACGATACTCACCGAACCCAATGGCCCAACCACGTCCTTTACAAACGAAGCTGTTTCACTCATCATGGGTCCCCAGCCAGCTTCATACCAGCCCACAGATCCATCATCAAAGGATACTTGCAAGTGGCCATAATTATACATGTCCTGTGCTATTTCATCGGAGAGTCGTGCCCCAATTGCACTTACGGTCACTGGGCGGGCGCGCGTCATCTGACACATAACGTCTACATAGTGGACCCCACAGTCAACGATCGGAGACATTGAGTCCATAAGCTTCCGGTGTGTTCTCCATTGTTCTCCGCTGCTTTGCTGGTTCAGGTTCATACGCATGACGAGCGGTTTACCCAGTTCGTGTGCTAAGGAGATGAATTTTTTCCAAGCTGGGTGTACACGCAGGATATAACCTATAACAAGCTTTCGGTTTGCTCTTTGAGCTAGATCGACCAACGTCTGTGCTTCATCTGCAGTTGTAGCCAGGGGCTTCTCCACAAACACGTGACAATTTGCTTCCAGACTGACACGGACGTATTCAGCGTGTGTATCCGGGTACGTATTAACAGAAACAACATCCGGTGCTGTGACACGCAGAGCATGCTCAAATGAGGAAAATGTAGGAAGCCCGCCGAGCTCAGCACTGAGCCGATCACGAGAAGCAGGGGTGCGACTCACCAACCCAACGATCTCAAAGGCATCCATAGCATGGTAGGCTCGTGCGTGTGATGTGCCCATGTGACCGCATCCGGCCACGAGTACTTTCAATTTTTGTGTTGTCACCAGTATGAAGGATTTGTTCGTGGACACTGTTACGGATTGCTGCCGTCGTAGGTTCTACATGGACGCTTGAATAGCAGAGGCGAAACAATAAGCATCCCAAAACCCAAGTATGTCCATCAATCTATAGAGACTCAGCCCTGAATTGGAGATTTTGGAGATTTTGTGAGAGCACAGGTCTCACTTCCGGTTGGTACAACTTTTCGTACAACAAGTTGTAGATCAGGCCTCATCAGCCCCTGGCTGCAAGGCAGGGGAACGCTCCTCTTGTCTGCTACGCGGATGATTTCTGTATCCTGGGTAGTGCATCGGCGGCAGAGATACTGGCAGTAGCACAGGTTCTGATAAACAAGTTGACGTTGAAGCTGAACTTCCAGAAGACTAGATGCGTCCGATGTCCCGAGGAGTCATTTGAGTTTCTTGGCTCCCGCGTCGGCTAGAACTCTCGCTACGACGGATATGGTTTGCGCCGCTTTGGTTCACTGATGAAAGACCTTCCGTGGGCGAAGTCATGAGTTCAGCTGAAAACCGGGTGCGAGAAAACCGCACATCCGGTCTGACGAGCAGGGGGCAAAAAGATTTGAAGCCTGACTAAGGGTAAGCGAAGGCGAAAGCGAGACACCCACGGAACAGAAAGAGTATGAGTGCGGACTGCACCGGCTCCTTCGCTCTACCACGCCTCAGCATGGCATTGACAACTGTGTCTGGGACCTCTTCCCATGGGAATTATACGTTTGAGTTGAAACAAATTCATCTGAATCACGCATACGCAATATACAAACACTAACCATCAGGTTGTATATTATGCCAAGCCCAGGACGTTCATACAGAAAAGGTATTACCATTTTGGGATTCGCTGAAATGATTCCAGACGAAGCAGCCGCTCAACAATGGTTTGAGCGTGTTCATTGGCCGGATGGCAAGTTGATATGCCGGAGATGTCAAAGCGAAAACGTATACCGATGCGTGCATAAGACCATGCCCTTCCGTTGCCGGAATTGCAAAAAGTACTTCAGTGTCAAGACAAATACGGCAATGGAGGAATCACGGTTACCTTTGAAGAAATGGGTGTGGGCAATTTATCTGGAAAGCACCAGTCTGAAAGGTATATCCTCCATGAAATTGCACAGAGATATTGGTGTTCGTCAAGCGACGGCGTGGTTTATACTTCAACGAATTAGGCAAGGGCTCATCCCAGACAATGTGCTGTTCAACGGGCCAGTAGAAGTTGACGAAGCGTACTTCGGGGGACTAGATAAGAACAAGCACGCCAGCAAGAAAGCTAACCTGGGGCGTGGCCCGGTGGATAAAACGGCCGTTGTGGGTATGAAAGATCGAAAAAGCAATCAGGTTACGGCTAAGGTCGTACAGAACACCGACGGAGCAACGCTGAATGCCTTTGTAGATCACCACGCGAGCGAGGATGCCAAGGTCTACACGGACGGTTCTTGCGCTTACAAGAGCCGTAAGAACCACGAGTACGTCAAACACAGTGTAGGGGGATATATGTTGAACGGACAGGCACACACAAACGGCGTAGAGAGCTTCTGGGCCGTTCTGAAGCGTGCTTATCACGGTGTCTACCATCACATCAGTCCCAAGCACCTGCAACGCTACGTAGATCAGTTCGCCGGCAAGCACAACCTTCGCAGACTTGATACGATTGACCAGATGTCCCAGATTGTGTTGGGCATGTCTGGGAAGCGGTTGACATACAAGGATTTGGTCGCATGAGCGAGGCGTACACTACGCACTATATCTCGCAGAGATTAGAACAAACTGGATGGGTTCTTGACGAGAGTAACCCGAATTGTAACGTTTTTCAACAACAGTCTGTCAAGTCCAGGCTTTCTCCTCTCGCCTTAGAAAAATTAGGGAGGAAACGGCCAGATTTTACTCTATATCTGGAGAACAGACCAATTGCTGTCATAGAGGCAAAGAAACCCACTACTCGCACACTTTCGGATGCAATAGGACAGGGGGTTGATTATGCTAAGTGTATTGGCGAAATATCGACGGTGTTTGCTTGCAACGTCAACACGACCAAAGCAATTCATGTAGACACTGGCAATCCCCTTTCCCTTAACGGCATTGAGGTCAAAGCATTTCTTTCTCCGCAGATGCTGCGGAGATTTTATTCAGAAAACACATATGCTGTATCAACGCTTCCGAAGCAAGTACTAACTGACAGAAAAAGCCTGGTCAGCGTGTTTTCTAAATTGAATGACGCACTGAGAACAGAAGGTATCAGAGCTGGGATAGAGCGGTTTACCGAATTTGCTAATTTCCTTTTTCTAAAACTGCTTAGCGAACATAAAGAGGATGATCTTTGGGGCAAACTTGTTCGTGAATCTGACGACAATTTAGTCACGTATTTGAATCATACTGTGAGGCCGCATTTACTCAAACAGTACGGGGGGGAGGTTATTGGAAAAACAAAAGTTACAAATCCCAACACCATACGGAAGATTCTGTCAACTCTAAATCCATTGCAGTTAACTGCGATTGATGAAGACATCAAGGGACTGGCATTTGAGCAATTCATCCAACAAACAACAGATACTCAAAACGATTTAGGTGAATACTTTACCCCAAGACATATTGTGCGTTTTATGGTTCGCTTGCTTGATCCCCAATATGGTGAAACAGTCTACGATCCTTACTGTGGTACTGGTGGTTTTCTAACTGAATCTTTTAAGCATATCGGTCAAACACGTAGACTTACTCACGATGTGTCTGAAACATTGAAAAGCAAGACTGTCTTTGGAGGGGAGATTACTACGACAGCCAGAATTGCTAAGATGAACATGATACTTTTTGGTGATGGGCACTCGGGGGTTATTCAGCAAGACAGTCTTGATCTGACTGTTCGCAAAAAAAGGGGGGGGGGGGGGATTTGACAATGTATTGACCAACATACCGTTTTCTCAAGATCTCGCCAAAGATGTTCTGGATTCATTTGAACCGAGCAATATGACAGCTGATGAAGCCTGCTGTCAGGCCGCGTTTGACTGCATTAAGGTTGGTGGAAAAATGGCTATGGTTGTCCCAGAAGGATTATTGTTCAACAAAAAAACAAACGGATATTTACTACGCTTGCTAGAGAATTCCAAAGTTCATCTGATTATACGGTTGCCCAGTGGAGTTTTTAATCCATATACAGCTGCAAAAACAGCCATTATTTTTTTGACTGATAAAGGTAGAGCAACAACAGACAAATTCTATATTGTTAAAGTTAGAAATCATGGATTCGATACTCGCAGAAGACCTACTGATGGCACAAGTGACTTAGACAAAATTCTATGGTGGTATGCCGAAAACATGGATAACTCCTTGCCGATAGATGTTGAGGCTTCACGGATTTCTGTACAGACCGATTCAAAAACTGGTAGCTTAAAGCTACATGCAAATTGGAGAACGTCGAATGATCTCAAAACGGTCGCATTGTCTGAGATTGCCGAAATCAAGAATGGACAATCAATAACTGAGGAGGACGCCACTCATGGAGATTATCCTGTCATTGCAGGTAGCGCGGGAAAAGTGCCGTACTACCACGACAAATTTAACAGAAAGGCAAACGTAATCACGATCAGTAAGTCTGGGGCTAATGCTGGTTACGTATGGTGGCATAACTGTCCTATTTGGTCGTCTGACAGCTTAGCAATTCGGAGCTTAGACGAATCGAAGTATTTGACTAAATATCTCTACTTGTGCCTCAAACAAAAGCAAGATGAGATTTATGACCGGCAACAAGGAACTGGACAACCACACGTCTACAAAAAACATCTCCAGGATTTTCCTGTCCCCATATTGTCTCTTGAGAAACAAAGTGCTTTACTGACAGACTACAAAAAACTGGAAAGCGACTATCAACGCACAAGACAGGCATTTATGCAAGAGGAAGATCGTGTGTTAAGCGAGATAACAAATCTGTACCAATCCTGTGATTGATGGGACATCTTAGTTCAACTCAAACGTATAATTCCCCTTCCCATCTATCATTGCCACCTTTTAACCCCATGCACTATTCTGGCCGGAGTACATCTAAGGATAAGGCTCTTCACTTTTATGAGTGGGGAGCCTGTTTTTGGAGGCCTTCGGGGTACAGATCCAGTCCTCCGAGATAGAAGTAAATTGCATGGGCAAACCGCTGTGTGTTTCGGAATCCACGCGCACGAACTTTGACGGTTTTGATGCGGCTATTTATGCTTTCAGCTGGGCCATTACTAACTTTTAGAACGATCGCATTTA
>MPNB01000029.1 GCA_002238805.1 Rhodothermaceae bacterium bin80
CGTACCAGACTCCGCACAGACCTCAATTCCGAATCCAGAATAAAACATTCGGTCAAAAGACCCGCCGCAAAGTACTCGGCCAGCTTCCTGGCATCGCGCCGGTCTGTTTTAATGCGATCCCCATTGCTCCGAGGAATAGAACCCGGCGCGATGATGGCACAATCAACGCTCAGGGCCGTCAGCGCTTCGTAGAGCGCCGTGCCGCAAAAAGACGCTTCGTAGCAACAACGGAAATCACCGTATCTTGACCGCATTGATGCCACAAATTGGGACAGACGTTCCGGCTTTTGTGCGGAAAACTCCCGCTCATCACAGAAACACCGCAGGTCCACATCATAAACGCACGATGCAATCGTGGCATGGTGAACGTCCAGTCCGATAAAGTAACGCGTCTGGAAAGAAGGGGGTGTGGGTTGGAATAGCATAGTGATTGAAGGTTAGGTTCAGCAGAAGGATAAGTCCCGGCTGAGGAACCTGCTATGCTATTATATCTTGCGTTAGGCGCTGAACTATGCCTGAAAAATTACGCACACAAATTTGAACAAAGAAGTTAGCTTGTTGTACGTGGGATTCTCGTACGGATACCGGTAAACTGCTTGCCCCAATTCCTAAAGCCAGTTTTGCAAAAGGCTCTCAGAGCACTATGAAGTGGTGAACTTGGGCTAACTCCGCTGATTGAGGGGTTGGGTTTTCTCGGTCGTTATCTCAAACAATGGTGAAACATGACTTACCGCGAAATCAGATTCATTGGCTTGGCAGCCATACTCCTCATTGTACCCGTAATTGGGGTTACGTTTTTGCTTCCTGGAGATACTCAGGAAGAGTTTAAGTTTAGATCAGAGAAATCCAAACGTCTGAAAGCTCCGTTTGGACATCCAGATAAGTTTGTAGAATTCTTCGCTGCAGTTGAGGGTCTTGATCAGGGTTATGCGCCCTATCCACAGGGCTACAAGATGGAAGAATTCCGAAGAGCCATGCTCGCTAATTCCAAGCGGGGGAACACAGCTGAGCTCGCATGGGTAGAGCGCGGACCTGGGCGTATAGGTGGAAGAACCCGTGCTATTTTGATTGATCACACAGATCCGACCGCTAATTCGTGGTTCGTTGGAGCCGTAGGAGGCGGTGTATGGAAGGCGCGTCGATACATTGATACATTTGATCAAGCGGCGATTGAGTGGACTCCACTTACCGATCACCTTCCCAGTCTCGCTGTTTCTGCTATGGCAGGAGCATCCGTCAACCACCCCAATGTTATATATGTTGGAACTGGTGAAGGATTTTGGAACGCTGATGCTTCCTCCGGCGCTGGCATGTTCAAAACGACCGACGGGGGAGATACTTGGATGCATTTGACCTCGACGACCAACAACCCTGACTGGACTTTTATAAATCGCATAGCCGTAGATCCTAACAATCCAGATATTGTTGTAGCAGCGACAAATACGAGCATCTTTCGCTCAGAAAACGGCGGACAATCATTCTCAAAGGTTTTAGGTAGAGACAGTCGAATTCAGGATTTACGGGCAAAACCAGACAATTTTAATGTGCAGTTTGCAACAGTGAATGGTTCTGGAATATTACGTTCAACCGATGGAGGAAAAACTTGGGAGGATTCATTTTCGGAGTTTGTTTACGGAGGGGCTCGTATTGAATTGGCAATTTCACAATCTCATCCAGAGGTGATCTGGGCTTCAATTGAAAGTACAGGGGCAAGAAGTATCACCGACATATTCGGTGAGTCCACACCTATACCGGATATTTATCGCTCTTTAGATGCTGGCGAGTCCTGGACTTTTGTCGATAATTTGGAGAGTGTACCAGAGTTCTTCCAGATTTACCTAGGTCAACAGGGGTGGTATGACAATACGATTACAGTTCATCCCTTTTCGCCGGATACTGCTTATATCGGCGGTATTATCCGTTGGAAAACATGGGTTGAGGGAGATTCAACATTTCGTGCAGGAGCAGTGGGAAGTTTTGTAAATAACGCAAGCAGTTTCTTGAACCTAGTCAACTTTGGTGCAAGTCATGTGGGCGGCACAATAGATGTGGGCTATTCCGATTCCTTGGTAACAAATATGGATGTAACCGAAATGACCTCTATAGAAATTCGATTTGGTCCAAACCTCACTCAATTTGCTCACCGATTCTCAGTGCCGGCAAACGGGGGAACCATCGGGGATGGCGGTGCAGGAATTGCGTTTGCGGATTATATGTATCAAGATTATGTAGAGGTCCCCTTTCAGGTTTGGGATACGGACAACAACCGCCAATTGATGGTCTCATTCAGAGATCAGGCGAACGATGGTGCATGGGACTTGATTCCTATCAATACAGCGGGCCCAGGGAATACACATAGCCGGGAATATATATTCATCTCCAAGCATGATTACAATGCCAGTGCCCCCCTGTCCGACTACATGGTAGACGGAGGATTCTCCAGCGGTCTCATGTATTTTATGTGGCCATTTCTAGCCGATGGGGATGAGGTCGTATGGGACCCAAACTCGCCAACCCCAGGTACTTTGGAGATTGATTTTACCTCAATCGAAGGAGAGCTCCGAAATATAGAGACTTGGGAAAATGGCGAGGTCCATGTGGATCACCATAATTTTACCGTTGTGCCCATTGATGAAAGCGGTAATGAATTTCATATCCTGAATGGAAATGATGGTGGTTTCGCCTATTCACGTGACGGCGGCGAAACCTGGGCAGAAGGAGACGCATACCCCGGATACAATACATCTCAGTTTTATGACGCAACCAAGCGTCCGGGGTTCCCCATGTATTTAGGTGGTATGCAAGATAATGGTACCTGGGCCTCCTACAATAATGCTGATAGCCGGGCTGGATGGCGGGAGATGCTGGGCGGGGACGGATTCGATGTCATTTGGAAGGGGGCAGATTCACTTATGGGCTCAATTCAGGGTAATGCTATCTTTCGATCAATCAATGGCGGCACTGGATGGGATTTTGCAGGCAATATAGACTCCTGGCCCGGGCAATTTCTCACGTCCATTGGATGGACTCCTGAATCGGGAGCTACCGTATTTAGCATGACACCAGATCCAAGTGGAGGACTACTTAGATCTCTCGATTTTGGTGCATCTTGGCATGCGATCCCAGCAAGTAGCGCCGAGGCTTGGTCGACGGGGTTCTACGGTAAGGTACGTGTTTCTCTCGCTGATCCCTCAGTAGTCTGGGCAGGATTTAGAATGAGGGATGCTAGTGGTGCTGCAAGGCTGCACGTATCCGAAAATGCTTTGAATCCCCGCCAAGGAGAAGGCGTGCAGGATCCAGTGGCACTGCGACCGGTTAGTTCACCAAGTTTTGCACCTACAAGCCCAATTGCAGGCTTAGCCACCCATCCGTTTAGTCGTGCCACCGCTTATGTGACGTTTGCTGTTTCATGCCAGCCCAAGGTGTTACGAACAGAGGATATGGGAAACACCTGGGAGGACCTTTCGGGAGGATTCGCTGGAATTGAAAACTGCCAGAGCAGCAATGGATTCCCTAATGCTCAAGTTTGGGACATTGAGGTCTTTCCTGATACACCCCGGATTATTTGGGCTGGTACTGATCTGGGTATCTTTGAGTCCCGTGACCATGGCCAGACCTGGGCTTACGCTGATAATGGACTCCCCGCTGTAAGTGTTTGGCGTATTCGCATTGTCGATGGTGAAGTAGTTCTTGCCACACATGGGCGTGGCGTTTGGTCACTTGATATTACACAGGTGCAAACCGCCGTAGAAGAAGCTGCGGCAGAGCTACCGACCTCGTTTGAACTGCTCAGCAATTACCCCAATCCATTTAATCCAAGTACAACTATTGGCTTCAAGACCGCAGCAGATAGTCACATTCGCGTAACTGTGTTCGATGTATTGGGCCGTAAGGTTGCGACGCTGACGGATGAACCCTATTCAAGAGGTACTCACCAAATTCAATGGGATGCTTCAGCGATGAGTAGCGGACAGTATATCTATCGGATGGAAGCAGATGGCAAGCTGATCGGAGCAAAAGCTATGGTGCTTGTAAAGTAAAGCCCTTAGCATTAATTCCCTAATACGCATGCTGCGGGCTACGTTTGGCAATAAAATACCAAACTTAGCCTGCAGCCGTGTTTCTCAACGCAAGATATAATAGCATAGCAGGTATCGCACTTGGGCACCGCAAAATGTCGTCACACCTCGCGGATGCTCATGATGTAACAGCGTGTTCCAGATCTCACGCTGATCGGTGTCGGTCACCTTAACCAGCGTAAGCCCCTGCACCTCGTTGACAACCGCAGGCAAACGTTCCGGTGCAGGCACCGGCTCGGCCAGCTTTGACAACGCACGGGCGCAGGTGGACACTTGCAACCGACCGCAGGCATCAACGAACCTGAAAAGTTCACACACGCGCCTTGCTATCGCCGCGCGCGTGAACAACGCGGCATCGCCCACCACCGCGGTGAGACGCGCCTGCGATTCCGGAGCACTCAAGGTGTGCAAAACCTGACTCTGCGTGAACATGCCACCAATATGGGGGCACTGTTCAGAATGTCGGATCAAAAAGTTGGGTAAAGGGCAGGGCTTGGGACTAGTAAATGGTGGACGGTGGTTCTTAGTCCCCAGGTAAATACTCTTTTCCTCGTTGTTAACATCTGAAGCCTAACCCATCTTTATTGTACGCCGTGGAAAGGCGCTTTCCTGTGGCGGGTGCGAATCCCGCCCAAGCCCTGTTGCTCCGGTTGGTAGCGGCGTTAGCATATTATGGAGGTAACGAAATGATATGAAGCACTGAGGTTTAACGGGCTACGCGAGTAGCTTAGCGACCATGCAGAGCGGTGCGATTGGAAAATTTTCGAGGCTGTTTGCAGCCCACGCCCTGCGCCGTTGTTGACCAGCTAGAGCCGCAGCCTGACTTACGGGTTCGGTTGTGTCGTCACTTTATGCGTACGAATTTGCCTGTGTGAACGGAGTTTCCCTCCGGCGAAGTAGCCGTCAGGCGGTACAGGTATAAGCCGGAGGGCATCGCACGGCCACTCAGCGATATCATGTTCTTCCATCCTGCGGCTTTCTCGGTCGCCGGCACCGTAAACACGCGCCGACCCGTTATGTCCATGACCTCGACCGTCACGCTGGCAGGCCAAGGAAGGTCAAACACAAGGCGCGTGGACTCTTGGAACGGATTGGGATAGTTGCCATGCACGGCAAAAGACGCTGGCAACGATTCGTGTTCGGCTGCCACCGGAGAGAATACCTCCATAGTAAACAGCAAACTGTCGCGGGAGCCGTTTGCCCCGGTGGCGCTGTACGTGTACGGCTTTGGAGCATCTGTGACCACGGTCGGCGTTCCAGTCAAGGTGCGAATGGTGGCGTCAAAAGCCAGTCCTGTCGGAAGTGCGGGGGTCAAGGCATACACTACTGGAGCACCGCCTCCTGCGGCTTCGGGAAGAACGAGAGGATCAATGGGCTGTGCGAGAGCAAAGGACAGATCGGCAATCATATCTCCGAACGAAACACCCGAAACGACTTCAACCGTGAATGTCAGGCTGGCGGCGTTCCCGGAGTTGTCAGCAACCGAATACATATAGCTTGTGGCGGGCGTGACCGCGGTCGGTGTGCCGCCAATGGTCCGCAAGGAGGCGTCAAAGCTCAATCCTGCGGGCAGTGCGGGCTCCAGCACATAGGTGTACGGCGTCGCACCGCCAGTGGCCTCGGGAAGGACAAGAGAAGCAACGGGTCGGTTCACGGTAAAGGTCCGGTTATCCATGTCACTTGCAAATTGCAACGAGCCACAGGTCGGACCGCTTACGTCCGGGATACCGGCGAGCCACCCCTGAAACGCATCGTCAGACGGAGCGCAGAGCGTCTGGCCGTCAAAGTTGAAAGACTCAAGACTATTCAACTGCATCAAGCTACGCGGCAGCACACCCGTTAAATGGTTGTTGGACAGATCCAGCTGCTCCAGCTGCGTAAGGTTACCGAGCTCGGGCGGAATCGCCCCGGTAAGGGTATTATCATACAGATCCAGCCACAGCAGCTGCGTGAGGTTGCCGAGTTCGGGCGGAATCACCCCGGTAAGGGAATTGTCATCCAGCCACAGCGACTGCAGCTGCGTGAGATTGCCGAGTTCGGGCGGAATCACTCCGGTAAGAGAATTGTCATACAGACTCAGCACCTCCAGCTGCGAGAGGTTGCCGAGCTCGGGCGGGATAGTCCCGGTAAGAGTATTGCCATACATATGCAGCTCCTGTAGCTGCGTGAGGTTGCCGAGCTCGGGCGGGATAGTCCCGGTAAGAGTATTGCCATACAGATACAGCAGCTGCAGCTGCGTGAGGTTGCCGAGCTCGGGCGGAATCGCCCCGCTAAGGGTATTGTTTCGCAGATCCAGCACTTGCAGCTGCGGGAGGTTGCCGAGCTCGGGCGGAATCACCCCGGTAAGGGTATTGCCATCCAGATCCAGCGTCTGCAGCTGCATGAGGTTGCCGAACTCGGGCGGTATAGTCCCGGTAAGGGAATTGTAAAGCAGATACAGCTCCTGCAGCTGCTGGAGGTTGCCGAGCTCGGGCGGAATCGCCCCGGTAAGGGTATTGCTTCGCAGATCCAGCACTTGCAGCTGCTGGAGGTTGCCGAGCTCGGGCGGAATCGCCCCGGTAAGGGTATTGTCATCCATATCCAGCACCTGCAGCTGCATGAGGTTGCCGAACTCGGGCGGGATAGTTCCGGTAAGGGAATTGTAAAACAGATACAACTCCTGCAGCTGCGTGAGGTTGCCGAGCTCGGGCGGCAGCTGTTCCGTGAGATTGTTCTCCGACAAGTCTAACGTGACCAGCCATCCCTCGCTCAGGACAACGCCAGCCCATGTGCCCAACTCCTCCTCTGTCGGAACCCGCGTGATGTCCCAGTTGTCATTGTACGTCCAGTTGTCGCCGCCCGTCGCCGTGTAAAGCGCACTCAGGCTCCGGTGCACTTCCTCCAACGAACGGTTGACCCGAAAAGAAAGCATGTCCGCCTGGTCCTCGTGCGCACCGTCACGGATGTGCGTATAGAATCGTACCCGCTGGTTCGCAGGCGCATCCGCGGCTACCCTGAACTCTAATTGGACCTCAACCGAGTCTCCGCTGGCCAGATAGCCGACATCCGCTTCCTCCACCGTCATGTCTATGAACGGATAGGATTCGGCCCCCACAAGCCCCACCGTGAGTTGGCGGGCATCGGAAAGGTAGTTGACCACCGTCGCCGTGATCGTTACCACATCGCCGGCTGCAATCTGGCGGTTGCCGTCGCGGTCAGCCCAGCTCCAGCGCTTGAGGCGCACCGCAGGAGCGGATGGCGCCTGAACAGCGGCCAGCGCATTGACAAACCCGTGCCCCAGCTGCCCGGCATAACCCGGGTTCTCCGCGTCCATGTTGTCGCTCGTCAGCCGAATGTGCTCACGTAACGCGTCCGGCGTCATCTCGGGAAACCTCGTCTTCACCAAGGCCGCTACGCCAGCGGTCAAAGGCGACGAGAACGACGTGCCGTCGATAAACACATACCCGTTGTCGGATCCGGTCGTCAGAATGTCCACGCCCGGTGCAAAGACGTTCACTAGCTTCCCGTAGTTCGAAAAGCCCGCCCGCCTGCGCGTGGCCTTCTCCGTGGCGCCCACCGACAGCACCCGCGGATTGCGGGCCGGGTAGTACCGAAACAGGTCGTTGTTGCGATTGTCGTTATTAGCCGCTGCCACCACGAGCGCGCCCATGTCCGTGGCCAAGTCCAGCGTCTGGTCAGGGAACGTGATTTGATCATCGGTGCCCGCCAGACCGCTCCAGCTCGCGTTGATGATGTCCGCCCCGTTGGCGGCCGCGTAGAGGATGCCTTCGTAGCCGTAGCAGATGCCCCCGTCGCTTTCAGCTCTCCCGCAACCGGTATTGATGTGCATGATCTCGGCGTTCCAGGCCGCGCCGGCTACGCCTGTGCCGTTGTCGGTCACCGCGCTCGCCGATCCAGCACTCGCCGTGCCGTGAAGGGCATCGCCGGGCGTCTCAGGCAACCCCGTCGGATCGTTGTTCCGTTCGTCTTGGTTGGCAAAATTGACACCGTGCACGTCATCGATGAACCCGTTGTCGTCGTCATCAATGCCGTTGCCGGCGATCTCGCCCGGATTCGTCCATACGTTGGCGCGAAGATCCTCGTGGCGCCATTCGCCGCCCCCGTCCACGACCGCGATCACGACCCGCGGCGCACCCTCCTCGCCCCTGACCACATCCCACGCCTCCGGCAACTGCAACAGACGAAGCTCCGGCTGATCGCCAAAGCGCGGATCGTTTGGATCCACGCGCTGCCCGCGGCCCGCCTGCGTCCGATTAATAAGCACCGGCTCGGCATACACCACCCCCGGCGCCGAAACTATATCTGCGGCGACCTCTTTCGGTAGGATGTCGGCAGTATAACGCACGTAGTACATGCGGCGGAGCGCCAGAAGGTTGCGACGGGTCTTTGGCGTCGGCTCCACGTGGTCCAGAAACGGATACACGCGCTCAATCAGGTGGACGCCGTAACCCGCTGTCCGCCGATCAAAGTCCTGCAGTCCGGCACGGGCGGCCTTGTTGGCAATGGAGACCCCCGGAGCAAACTGGACCACGACGACTCCGGCCTTGTACGTCGCCTCTTCCTGCGCCAGAGCCGCCGGTGCATGTAAGGCCAAGACCAGTGGAAGGACCGCATGGGCGAAAAACCGTCTGGCCCTGGGTTTGCATGCAGAAAGAAGGACCATCATTCGGCGCGTGTAATGGCGAAAAAAACGAACTGCAGGCGTAGAACTACGGCTGTAAAAGATAACCAAACGCGCGCATAGTCAGCGCTGCTTCTCCTCCTGTCTCACTTGTACCCGATGCAAACAGGCAGCAGTAGCCGCGCGTTGGCCTCAGGGGTGCCGGGAATTCCATAGCAGTGACTCCATGGCTGACCGATTGTGTATTCAGATCAATTTAGACCCGGTTCCAGACCACATGCACTAGCAGCGCCTCGACGACCATGCACTGACGATCGGTCTCGCCCGATTGCCGTGTTCCGAAACGATGAAAGGAAGACGAGAGACCCGGCTACGATTCCAAGCTTCGAGAGTAATTGGCGAAGCTGTTTCTCCGTAGGCTGGGTCAATGATAATTAGATTTTTCGTTGGTCACTTACTGAAAGCGAACAAGAATCAAACCAAGACGCAAAGCTGATTCGTTGTGGATTTGATATCGTCAACCGGATCCTGCATCGCAGTGTATCGCGTGGGGAGAAGCGACGAGCACTGGACGGAGTCCCGTGTTTGAATTTGAATGAGAAGACGTTTCGGCGTGGACATATCTTGCCACCATCGTCAGTGATACGAAGCCTGACGTGGTGCTTGATGTCGGCGAAGGAGGGACAAGGTCCGTGTGAAAGCGCGATCAAACCGCTTTTGGGGGGATAAAAAGGCAGAAATAAAGACCATCACGACAGGTATGGGGAAGGCCTACATCGCTCTTGCTAAGGAAGATTTCCCAGACACCAGTCTGATTGCAGGATCGCGTTCATTTAGTCAAGTATCTCCATGATGGGATTGATCAGGTACGCAGGCGGGGAGTGGGAAGTCATGCGGAGCCAATACACCTTCGATCTGCACTCTTGAAAAACGAAGAGCATCGAACTTGGAGATCAGCGTTGCCTGGCGGTTGCGCGAAGAATTCGAGGCCATCTTTGGGTGCAATTCATTCACCGAAGCAAGACGTACTTTGAGTTCTGGTTTGCAAGTGTGAAAAAGGCGGCGTAAAGGAGGTCATGAAAGTAGCTGAGACGTTCGAACGACACGTCTCAAGCGTCTGCAATGTACTTTACCATGAATAATCCAACGCCAGAGCGGAACGACTCAGCGGGACCATCCATGAGGTCAAAACGGTCGGGAGAGGATATAGAAAATTTTAGGTTCGCCGCTCCTTTTCTGCGGCGATTTGAGCCTCTACCCACAACATTCTCGGTAGAACCGTTTTGTTTAAGCAATCGAGCAGTGTCGTAGATGAGATAAGCCAAAGCCAGGTTGAATGGAGAGATGTGATCCGAAAGGCTAGGTCTATGAGGGGTATCTGTGACTAATTCTGCATGGCCTACGCGTGAATTGCACAAGCGATTATCTTTCTCTTCTATCTCTTGGAGCCGAAGCCCGCCGCATTCAACGGATTAAGCATTGCGGTGTGCGGTGAAGAGATTTATTTTTTCGTAAGCATAGTGATGCCCGATATGGAGCAGGCAGCAAAAGAGGCTTTTACGAAGTGGCGCGGAGACGCGGACCGTGTGATTGTAGCGCGTGCGCCAGGCCGCGTAAATCTTGTAGGCGATCACACGGACTACAATGATGGGCTGGTTCTGCCGATGATCCTGGATCGGGCGGTATATGTTGCTGCCCGCCTCAGCTTAGATGGGAGGACCCACCATCTTTGGTCTGAGAACTATCGCGAAGGTGTAACCTATTCACCGGAGCAATGGCCAAGAGTGCGACCGGGGCATTGGGCTTCCTACATCGCTGGGATGATTCAGGAATTACCACCACCTGGCCCAATCGAACTGCTCGTCATGGGTAATGTACCCCTGGGAGCGGGGCTCAGTTCTTCCGCTGCGCTGGAAATGGCAACCGGATTGGCCTTGGAAGCTCTTCGAGGCAAGTCAGTGCCTCCACTTGATCTTGCTCAAATAGGACAGAGAGTGGAGCACCGGTATGCAGGTGTAAAGTGTGGGATAATGGATCAAATTGTGTCGAGAGCCGGCCGCACGGGACATGCACTTTTTCTGGATTGCCATACGCTGAAGTGGGAGCACATTCCAATTCGGAGTGAGGGGATACAATTTCTTGTGATTGACAGCCGAGTCAGACGGCAGCTAGCTACCTCCAAGTACAACGAACGACGTGCGGAGTGTCAGAAGGCGCTGCAATGCATACAGGCATCGGATGCAGCAATCACCTCACTTCGTTACGCTGGAACTCATCACGTTGACGAGTTAAAAGAATCTGTATTTCAGCGGCGTATAAGGCATGTGATTAGCGAGAACAAACGTGTGGAAGAGGCCTGCAGCGCTGTGATCCGTTCGGACTGGAGTACATTGGGTAGGATACTCAGTTTGTCTCATGAAAGTCTTAGGGAAGATTATGAAGTAAGCTGCGAAGAGATGGATTTTTTGGCTGCATATGCGGAATCTCTCCCCGGAGTGTTTGGAGCGAGGATGATGGGAGGTGGCTTTGGTGGTTGTACGATCAATCTGGTAAGGTCTGGTGATGGGTCTGCGGTGGCAGCGTCTGTTACAGCGGCCTACGAGGGCAAATACAAGCAAAAACCGACTTCTCATATAATTGGCACAGGACTTGAGGCCGGGTGTAGTTATGATTGATATCGGGCAGTTTTTTTGCCATCATAATCTGCTATAATTGTGAGACATTCGATTATGCCCTGTAGTCCACGACCTGCGGTACTGACAGCCTCACTGACGCCGCTGGATCAATATCTGAATATTGATTGCAATCACCTGGCGCGTCATGTGCAATGGCTCCTGGGACGAGGCGCTAGTGGGGTGGTTCTTATGGGCACGACAGGGGAAGCCAACAGCTTCAGCACATCAGAGAGAATGATGGCACTTGAGGCTGTCCTAAGTTCGGGTGTTGATCCGGGGAAACTGATTGTTGGTACAGGGTGTTGCGCACTGACAGATACAGTGGATTTAACGAGGAATGCACTGCGTGCCGGGGTGCACCGTATTTTGGTACTCCCGCCATTTTATTATAAGCAGGTGAGTGAGGATGGTCTGTTTGCTGCCTATGACAGTTTACTCCAGTCCGTGGGGAATGATGAAATTAGGGTATACCTATATCATTTCCCGAAGATGAGCGCAGTTCCAATTTCTGTTGCACTTGTTGAGCGGCTTATCCAAGTGTATCCCGACAATATTGCCGGATTCAAGGATTCCAGTGGAGACTGGGCGCACATCCTAGCAATGATTCGACATTTTCGCGAAATCGATGTCTTTGCTGGAAGTGAGCAATTTTTGCTGGACACGCTCAGAGCGGGAGGTGCAGGTTGCATTAGTGCAACGGCAAATATAACCTCTCATCTAGCCGCCGAGCTCTTGCACAGATGGGAAAAACCCGAGGCCCAAACACTTCAAACAAACCTGTACGGTATACGGAGAGCTGTCGAACAGTGGCCTATGATTCCGGCACTGAAGGCACTGATGCAGGATTTAACCAAACAGGAGAATTGGGCAAATCTAAGGCCTCCACTCAAAGCCTTGGCACCTCGTGAAGTATCTGGATGTATTCAGGCATTCCAGGCTGCATCTGGTGATAACCGCGAGCGTCAGAATACTGAACCAATTTATAATTCCGAATGATAGAACACACGGCTCCTCGTTTCTCGGCTACAGAAGCTTCGTTGTTGGCGAAAGAGCATTTTGGTTTGGACGGTCACGCAACTGCGTTACCCAGCCACCTCGACCAAAATTTCCGGCTTGTTACTACGTCAGGGCGGTTCGTTCTGAAGCTGGCTAATACGGCAGCAGAGAGCGGTTACGTTGATCTTCAGCAGGATGTGTTAGCTCACTTGCACCAGAATGGTACAGTACAGCATTTTCCGGAAGTCGTACGTGCTCGTAATGGAGCACAGAAGGTAATCGTGGAAGGCAGAAACGGTGAACGCCATCAGTTGTGGGCGCTCACTTGGCTTGAGGGGAGAGTACTTGCAGATGTAAGTCCGGTATTTGGATCGCTCATTCGGGATCTTGGTGGATTCCTTGGACGCCTTGATCAGGTTTTGAGAGGATTCGAACACGAATTAATACATCGAGACTACGTCTGGGATTTGCGCAAAGCTGGTCGCTTCGCCGAGTACTTGGAGTGTATTCCGGATTTTGAGCGGAGAGAACTTGTGCGGAGCATATTGGAATCGTTCCAGAGCAAGATACTCCCACGTCTTGAGGAGTTGCCGCAGAGTGTTATTCACCACGATGCTAACGATCACAACATCATCATCGAAGGCACAGGCTATGATACCAAAGTTCTCGGGCTGATTGATTTTGGTGATACACTGCATACGGCTACGGTCATCGAGTTGGCTGTTGCAGCGACCTATGTTATGATGGGTAAACCTGATCCAGTCGGGGTTGCAGCAGAGCTCATACAAGGGTATCATGCGGCCCGGCTCCTGAATGAATCAGAAATTTCAGTTCTGTACGGATTGGTAAAAGCCAGACTTTGCAGCAGTGTACTGGTCTCGGCCTACAGGGGTATGCTGGAGCCGGACAACGACTACATACGTATTTCTGAGAAAGGCGCGTGGACATTACTTAAACATCTATGTTCAGAGCCGTCGGCATTGGCGGAATATCGATGGCGATCCGCATGTGGTATGGAGCCATGCCCGAAGGGCCGACATTTGGTTACTTGGCTCGAGCAAAATGCACATGAGTTCGCACCGGTTTTACGGCCGGATTTGCGCAAAATCGATCCAACCGTATTGGACCTGGGCGTCAGCAGTCTAATCATTGGGCTACCAGGCAGGCAACCGGATCCGCGCAGAGCCTCAGAGGCATGGTATAGGAGAATCAGGCGTGAGGGTGCTGCTATCGGAATTGGCCGCTACAACGAGCCACGCATCGTGTACACGGCTGAGCATTACCGGGTAACTAGTAACGAATTTGATGAAACCCGCACTATTCACTTAGGCATAGACCTGTTCAAAGCAGCCGGTACCCCAGTTTATGCTCCGATTACGGGTAGAGTGCACAGCTTATCCTTTAGTCGGGATCCCATGGATTTTGGAGGGCTTGCCATCCTGGAGCACAGTACAGGCGCAAGCACTTTCTACACGCTTTATGGTCATCTAAGCGAACATTCAGTTCGCGAGTTACGGCCAAAGCAGCAAATCCTGAAGGGCGACCGGTTCGCATTCCTTGGAGAACCGGAAGAGAATGGTGGCTGGGTGCCGCATTTACACTTTCAGGTGATTGCGGATCTGCTGGGCAATTTTGGTCAATACTGGGGAGTAGCACCAGCAAGTCAGCGGGAGGTTTGGCTGTCAATTTGCCCAGATCCGAATCTGATACTCGGGATTCCAGATAGATGCTTTCCGGATCCAGTCCTCCCCACCAAGAGCATTTACGCACGACGGAAGCGTTGTATAGGTGGTAATCTGAGTATTTCCTACCGGACGCCTCTGCATATTGTGCGCGGATATCGCCAGTATCTCTACGATGATACCGGGCGGGCATTTTTGGACGGCGTAAACAATGTGCCGCATGTAGGACACAGTCATCCACGTGTAAATGCTGCTGCTACTCGGCAGATGCATGTTCTAAATACCAATACACGTTATTTGCACCATGCGCTTGTGGAATATGCAGAGCGTTTGGCAGCCACAATGCCCGATCCACTTAGTGTATGTTATTTCGTGAACTCGGGGAGTGAGGCCAATGATTTAGCTTTGCGCTTGGCGTTTGCGCATACCGGGTGCCGGGATATTTTTGTGTTGGAGGGCGCTTATCACGGTCATTTGAGCTCACTTATAGCTATCAGTCCATACAAGTTTGATGGACCTGGAGGCACTGGTGCCCCTCCGTATGTGCACCAAGCCTTAGTTCCAGATGTCTACAGGGGGCGTTTTCGTGGATCTGATGCAGGGAGCAGGTACGCTGAAGTATTACAAAAGAAAATTACCTCTGCGCCCAACGGTATCGCAGCGTTCATCTGTGAATCTCTTCTTGGCTGCGGGGGACAGATAGAATTACCAGAGGGGTATTTACAGGCGGTTTATGCACATGTGCGTGCAGCAGGTGGTGTTTGCATTGCTGATGAGGTGCAGGTAGGGTTCGGGCGCCTAGGCAGTGATTTCTGGGGCTTTGAGACACAGCAGGCCACTCCGGATATTGTTGTTTTAGGTAAACCTATGGGCAATGGACACCCACTTGCAGGTGTCGTAACGACCTCCGAGATCGCAGCCTCATTCGACAATGGTATGGAGTTCTTCAGCACTTTTGGGGGTAATCCAGTTTCGTGTATGGTGGGGATGGCGGTGCTGGATGTAATAGAGTCCGAAAATCTGCAGGAGAATGCGCAAAAAACAGGGAATTTCCTGAAAGCATCCCTTCAGGAATTAAAGAAGAGTTATCCGATCATTGGGGATGTTCGGGGTAGAGGATTATTCTTAGGTGTTGAGCTCGTTCGGGACCCAGAGACATTGGAACCTGCGGATAAAGAGGCAGCTTACACTGCGAATCGCATGCGTGACTTGGGCGTATTGGTTTCGACGGATGGACCACTCCACAATGTGCTGAAAATCAAGCCTCCACTGGTATTTAATGAAGCCAATGCAGAGAGACTTGCCGACATGCTGAACACTGTGCTGCAGGAAGACGGAGCACGGTGCTAGTCAATGGACAAGAGTATGACTTCGAAAATCAACGTCGAATTTGCTGGAATAGGTCCTCTGCCTTGACTGCCATATGCAAGTTCCGGTGGGATAACCAGCTGGCGTTCGCCACCCGGCCGCATGCCGGGTAAGCCTAGGTCCCATCCAGTAATGACTGCCCCAATTCCCAGTCGGAAGAAATAGGGGTCATCTCGGAGATAAGAGGAATCGAAGAGGGTACTGTCGGTTAACCAGCCGTGGTAGTGTAAGGTCAGAATGTCTCCGGTTGCTGCCGAATCGCCAGTTCCTGTCTTAAAGTCGTAATACTTGAGGCCGCCAGTAAGCTCAGTGTAATCTTCCTCCGCTACCTTACGAGGTACCGGAATATTATCTGGATTTGAGGGGACAGGTTCTGTGGGACTGTCACAGGAGGCCCAGATCAATATCATCAAGACCAATGCAGCACGTTGAGTAAGCATGGTGAGATCATGCAAAAGTGCAGTAGCGTACCTAAAAAATGGTAACTTGTTTCTCTGACTGCCACAGGTAAGTGGCGTGTATATGAATGACTACAACAATACCTGATTGATTCTGATGTTTGAGCCTAATGTATTCCGTGCGCGGCGTAGACAGCTGCTTAAGTCCTTGACGAGCGGTGTCGTGCTTTTGCCAGGGAACGTCGAGAGTCCGATGAATTATGTAGACAATACATATCCTTTCAGGCAGGATAGCACCTTCCTGTACTATGCGGGGATCAATAGGTCGGGCCTGTTCGTGGTGATTGATCTTGATGATGGCGGTACAACGATTTTTGGCGAAGAACCCACTGTGGCCGATATCATGTGGTCGGGTCCCCAGCCGGGTTTAGCAGAGTTACGTGAGCGCTCTGGTGCGGATAAAGCACATGATCTGACAGTGTTAGATGGAGTGCTGACCCATGCGATTCAACAAGGGAGGGGAGTGCATTATTTGCCCCCGTATCGAGCAGAAACACGTTGTCAGTTGGAAGATCTTCTTGGGTTGAAGCCTGGGCAATCTTTGCAGGAACACTCAGAGGAGTTTGCATGTGCCGTTGTGGCGCAGCGATCAATTAAAGAGTCTCGCGAGTTGGCGGAGATTGAAATGGCATTGGAGACTACGCAGGCAATGTACAGTGCAGCTATGCAGGCTACATGTGCGGGGAAATTTGAGCGGGAGATTGCAGGCTTGGTGGAGGGGATCGCGATTGCTGGGGGTGGCCGCCTGGCTTATCCCTGTATTCTGACGAAGCTGGGGCAGGTCCTGCACAACCACCATTATCATCGTCGGCTGGAGTCTGGTGACCTTGTAGTACAGGACAGTGGTGCTGCGACGCTCCTAGGATATGCAAGTGACATCACACGTACGTATCCAGTTAGTGGTACCTTCTCTGTGCGTCAGCGCGAAATTTATCAGGCCGTTCTGGATTCGCTGACGCATTCGTTGGCAAGCGTTCGAGTGGGGCGTCCGTTTCGGGATAGCCATTTGGTTGCCGCACGCACGCTGACAGCCAGATTGCAGCAGATAGGTCTGATGCGAGGTGATCTTGATGAATCGGTGGCTGCTGGTGCCCATGCGCTTTTCTTCCCTCATGGGTTGGGGCACATGATGGGCCTTGATGTTCATGACATGGAAAATCTGGGCGAGGATATCGTTGGATATGATGGTGAGGTAGCGCGAAGCGAACAGTTTGGACTTAGCGCTTTGCGCTTTGGAAGGGCGCCCGCGCCCGGATATGTGTTGACGGTCGAGCCGGGCTGCTATTTTATTGGTCCACTGATTGACGAATGGAAGGCAGAAAAGCGTCACGAGGCTTTCATCAATTACGATGAGGTATATAGCTGGCGAGATTTTGGTGGAGTTCGAATTGAAGAGAATGTTGTGGTAACAGCAGAAGAATGCAGGATTCTGGGGCCTCCTATTCCCAAGCTGATCGCGGATGTGGAAGCGGCATCCGGTTCGAGTTTGCCAGTGAAGTAGATGGTGGTGCCGACCAGTTGGACTGGCCCGGTGATTTTAACCTCGTAGCCGGTGATTTAAGGAAGGTACAGCCGTACAGTCGCACCCCTCATGTTGTGTCTGGTCTTCGCGCACACTCTGCAGAAAGTTGCCGTACTCATGTTCCTGGAAATTACCTCTTAGTGCCTCTGCGCATGAGACGACCATCGAAGACAGAATATTTCAACACTGCATCAATTCAGGGTATTCCCGAAAAAGCGACAAAGTCGTTGCGGTTGGCATCATTTTTGCCCCAACATCTGGTACTGCAGGCCGAAATTGGGAGCTGGTTGGGTCGGTAAATAAAGAAAGACGCTTTTTGCTGTATTTATCGAAAACACAATTTAAGTCTCATGCTTATGGTTCAAGCTCGGAAAGACCAAGTCCAGACTTAGCAAAAAGGTCGTACTCCCTTCTGTACCTGTACGGCATAGGGGAGGTCGGGGACCTGTGGTCTTTGTGTTGTATACGACAGAAAGACGGGTAATACTAGATCATGGCCTACTAGGACGAGGAAAATAGTTTTGAAAATATTTGTCCGTGCGAGTGTTATTGATTTTCCATCCCGGTTGTATCCTCAGAAAGGAAGGAGGCATTATTGTCAATGTTTCCTTCTGCCCGAGAATCGCGTCCACGTTGGACTTTCGGGGTCGCCCGGGCCTTTTATTTCACAAGGAACAGTGTCAATGCTGCTACCGATCCCGAAACCGTATTGTTGTACAGGATGGACACCAAAGGCAATTTTACGCCCTTGAATCTGCGAAAATCTGATCTTGGGATTGATCTTTTGCCGATCCCTATAAGGACTGGCCGATTGGCGCAAATCAAGGAGAAGGATGGTGTCATATACTTTTTTCTTTCACACACACATAAGGTTTGGGCTTACAATATTCTCGAAGATCAGGTGTCCCATTTTGATCTTGTGCACGACTCTCCCGACATAAGCAATATGTCTGATTCCCCAAATCTGGCGGCAATATCTGAGGTAGTGAATAAGATCGAATTCGAGACGGATATATTTCTGTTTGACGATCACTTAGTTGTGGCGTCACGAAATGAAAGCGGTTGGATGCGTTCTCAATATTCTTACTCAGGTGAGCTTTTAGCGAGGGAGGAAGTTTCTGGGGACTTGCATTTAGAGGAAGGTGGAGAGTTCTATGAGTTGGTGGCCATAGATGATTTGCCCCGGGCATTTGACTTCACTCCCATAGAACTCAAGAATGGCAGTGATGGGATGTAGCCATCGGTCAGATGACAAACTGTGCGTCTGCGCTACCTAGCGTAACGTTTTCCACCACTCCAACACGATCGCAGTCAAAGGGACGGGAAACGCGGATGTAATTGTCTGTATAGCCCTGTATAGCATCTGATTTAACATTGCGCTCCCAGAGAACCGGGCGCGTCTGTCCGCGGAACTGATCTCTGAACAGGCGTCGCTTACGGTCAGAGAGTGCACGCAGAGTCCGATTGCGCAATCTGCGATCAGGCGGAGGAACTGCACGGTGTGTCTGATTTACGGAGACCGTGTTTGGACGCTCCGAGTACGTGAACACATGCAGATAGGTTACCGGAAGATTTGCTAGGAAAGTACGTGTGTCAGCAAAACGTTCGGCGGTTTCTGCCGGAAACCCCACTATGACATCTGCGCCGATACTCGCCTCAGGCATACGTTCTCGAATATATTCTACCCGATGTGAGTAGACTTCCCGGCGATAACGCCGCCGCATTGCTCCCAGAACCGCGTTATTGCCACTCTGTAGAGGTATATGAAAGTGCGGCACCATGACCGGTGTGTCCGCGATAAAGTCAATGATATCGTCCGTAAGCAAGTTGGGCTCAATCGAAGAAATACGGTAGCGAAGTATTCCATCAACTTTTGACAGACGATGGAGCAAATGGAGGAACTGTGGGCCGACATTTTTGTCCAGACTCCCTTTGCCATACAGGCCTATGTTTACGCCGGTCAGAATGATCTCTTTTACGCCGCGTTGTACCAGCGATTCAGCTTGGGTAACAATTTCATCTGGCGAGGCAGATCGGCTTTTACCCCGTGCCATGGGAATAGTGCAGAATGAGCAAGAGTAGTCACATCCGTCCTGAATCTTCAAGAATGCACGCGTACGGTCATCGGATAAAAGTGCAGGGGCAAAAGAAGTGTGTGTGCCAGTGCAGGAAACACTGATTTGCGTATGCGCTGCTGGCACGAAGTCATCAAGGAGTTCAAAAATACGCGCTTTCTCTGCATTGCCAAGCACTGCGCTGACCCCTTCAATAGAGGCAACTTCGTTCGGGCGCAGCTGTGCATAACATCCCGTCACCACGATAAATGCATGGGGGTTCAGTCGATGAGCACGACGGATAATCTGTCGGCACTTCCGATCTGCTTCTGCCGTGACTGAGCAGGTGTTGATCACCGAAATGTCACAGGTGCCCCGCTGGTCCACAGTTTCGTAACCTCGTGCTTCAAATTCCCGTCGGAGGTTGCTGGTTTCTGCAAAGTTAAGTTTGCAGCCAAGTGTATGAAACGAGACACGTCCCATGGGGAGATATTATCGGGGTGTCTGGTGAGATAGTTTCTTGCTCATTCTCGATCTGATACTGTTTTCTGAGCAGTATGTTATACACATTTCGCAGAAATGTTGTCGTGTTTATAGGTAAGCACGACCCGTTGTTTGTCCTGTTAATCGTTGAATAGACAGTTTAACCGTCGACATCAGAACATTTTTTCACTGCTCAAATTTACCTTGGGTTGGGGCGAGAAGGTTGTAAACCCATGACAATATTTAGCAAAAGCTGGAGCATTCTCTCTGTTTGTCGGGATACATCTGGAACTAACAGCAGTGCAACCACCTCCAATTCTGCCAGATCGACTGATAGCGCAGTATTTTTAGGGGCGTGGATTTGAGGTTTAGATCAATAGAAGAGGGTTTGGGTTTATATGTTTGACAAGTACTGAGAATTTCATTCCTAGCGAGATGCTATGATTGCTCAAGAAGGATGGCCTTTCGTTGCTGCTGCGTTCGTTATCGGTTTGATTTTAGCCGGGCTGATACTGATCATTCCTGGTGTGCCAAGCTGGCTTGAACTTGGCTTAATCCCATTTTTTACTCCTGGGATGGGGCTCTTTGTTGCCTACTTCTTCCGCGATCCAGAACGTACACCTCCGCCTGACTCCAAATCATTGATCCTGGCACCGGCAGATGGTAAAATAATCGAGATCGTACAGGAGCATGAGCCGCTTTTTATCCAGGGCCCGGCCCAGAGGATTTCGATTTTCCTTTCGGTCCTTAACGTTCATGTTAACCGTGTTCCGATCAGTGGAACCGTAAATTACGTAGCATATAAGCCGGGAGAGTATCGGGTGGCATGGCATCCTAAGACATCTACACTGAATGAACAGTCCCAGATAGGTCTGGTACATGATTCCGGTCGAAGGGTTTTATTCAAACAGATTGCGGGTAGGTTGGCGCGTCGCATTGTGTACCGGCTTGCACATGGTGATCAAGTGCAGGCAGGTGAACGGTTCGGATTGATTCGATTTGGGTCACGAATGGATGTATTGGTTGCTGCAGATACGGTGCTTGAAGTACGGGTTGGTGAGCGGGTTCGTGCTGGTGCAAGTGTGCTTGGATTGATTGCTCCTTAATGAACATATTTGCATGCAGACGGGTGCCCCGGATAGACTAGAGACTGTGAAGCAGACCACTGATGGACAATAAAATCAAGCCTACTTCTCCTCGGCGTTTATTGTCTGGCCGCACAAATAATCTTCGGCAGAGAGGAGGGGTTGGCAGTAAGGCACGTGTGGCGGTCCCTTCCTTTTTCACGCTCATGAACTTGTTCTGCGGGTTCGGGGCAATCACTCAGATACACCAATCGCAGTTTGTGTATGCCTGCTATCTAATTATTCTTGCAGGCCTGTTTGATTTACTCGATGGCATGACAGCACGCTTGACACGTGGCCAAAGCCTATTTGGTGCAGAGCTGGATTCTTTATGTGATATTGTATCGTTCGGCGTGGCGCCTTCCTATCTGATTTATGCGCGAATACTAGAGGGAAGCGGGACATTCGGCTTAATTGTAAGTGTCTTACCTCTCATGTGTGCCGCTGTGCGCCTGGCACGATTCAATTTGCAGTTTTCGGGGGAAAAGAAACCCGATTTTGAGGGATTGCCGGTTGCGGTTCAGGCATACTGCGTGATTGCGATCGTGCTCAATATTGATCAGGAGACCTGGTTGTCGGGGGCAGGTTTACTGGATACGACATCAATGATCCCTGTAGTAGTAGTTCTTTCTTTGTTGATGGTATCCTTAATTCGCTTTGATGGAGTTCCAAGGATTTCATTTAACTACTTGCACCAGTATCCAGTCGCTTCCAGTGCTTACTTATTATCGGTGCTGGTTATCCTATTTTTTCCGTATTCGGGGTTGTTGTTGACTCTCTTGGTTTATATTCTGGTCGGGCTTACGCGTGCAACAATACGGTCTATTCGAACACTTGTGGCTTTGCCCAGATAACGACGGCAAGTAATGGGGGCTGACGTATCTTCGCCAAATACTCAAACGAAATAGTATGTACACAGCATATATAACAGTTACGCTTCGTCCGGCCATATTGGATCCGCAGGGAAAGGCCACACATCATGCGTTGCAGAATCTGGGATTTGATCAGATAAAATCCGTTCGAATTGGGAAGTACATGGAGTTGCAGGTTTCTGCGGATACGAAGGAAGATGCAGAGGCCGCGGTACGTTCCGCCTGTGAAAAACTCCTTGCGAATCTGGTTATGGAGGATTACACCGTTCGTGTTGAACCAGTCGAGTAATCAAGAGGTGAAGGGTTCTAACTGCCTATCATAGTGACGGACGACATCAAGACGAGGATGTAAATGAGTGCAGCAGATGATCAGCCCCGAGAATTTGTCTTCACCCACATAGAACTCAAGAATGGCAGTGAGTAGCGGTCCAGCGGCTCTACCTCTTACGTCCCTTGCTGTCAAATACCTTTGAACGCTTCCTCGGAATGGGTACGTGATCGCCTATTCAGGGAATTACCAAGGTGTTCGCGTGCGAGCAGTAAGCTGGAAGCTATTGGCTCTGCAGACGCAGATCAAGGGAAATTAGTTGAGAAATTTGTAGCTGAACTTGATTAGAAGCACGTTTACGGGGGGCAAATCAAGTGTGTTCGTCAGCTGACTTGAGGTTGACTGGTCGAAAGGGGAGTTCCCCGTCACGTTGAATAGGTCTGCGTCATCACTTCCCGAGCGGGACTGCGTCCACACTACATATAGTACAGATCCCGGGCGGTATTCCCAGCGCACCACCGTATTGGTCTGGAATCTACTAAAGGCAAAGTCGTACTGCTTGGGCCAGGCTGCTACGGGTACGAGTGTATCCCGATCCTGGAGAAGCGAGAAATCATTGTATTGCCCACGAGCTGCAAAAAGTTGCCCGTAGAATTGAATAGCCAAGTTGGGAGAGAGCGTGATGCCGGTACGCAGCGTGATATCGGCGGCTCGTGTATTTCGATGGCCATACACCGGCACAAAATGGTTGCCCTCTTGGTCCCAGGGCGTGCGCTCAGACAGGAGACTATTGAGTGTGGCATCAAAGGCCACTGGCCGCCAGGCCTCTACGTCAGATGGCTCCGAGCCACTCTCTTCTCCAATTTGCCAAAAATATTCTCCCCCAGTATCGACAGTCAACGAGAGGGGCTCATTTGCCGCCCATTCAGTGGTGTTAAATTCACGCTCAAGGCCAATCTCTAGCGATAAGTTTAGCTTGGGAGTAGCAACCCACTCAAGCTCCAGTCTGGAACCGATAGCTCGTCCACCGTCTTCGTAAATCCCGGTCTCGAGTTGGGGCTGGAGCATCCATCTACGGCGGGTATCAGTGGTGTATCCGAGTTCAATTTCGTATTCCCGAGGGCGGGCTCGTGCACCTAAGCCTCGTGTTTCGAACTCATTGTAGCCGCCAAACAGGTAGTCGGACTGAATGCCAAGCTCTATCTCGCGGTAACCGTGTGTTGTCCAGTCGGAACGAAAGAAAGTGCCTACACCATCATGGAGTTGCTTGTCGTACGAGAAACCACCTCCCCCGAAGAGGAAGAAAGAGGCGCGGCGAAACGGTCCAAATGGTTGGCCTCCGTTGACTTGATGGAATACGCCGCCGGAAAAGTTAACGTAATTATCCTGGCGCAGGCGTCCAATGTCATTCGGGTTATACCCGTTGCTGATGACAGCCAAGTCAGCGGAGAAATTCCATATGCTACGCTGTCGATCCAGACTTGCCGTGAATGCAAAACCTCGTTCCAAATCATCATCACTCACGCGATGCGCAGCACTCAATTGTCCTGATAAACTATACTGGTTATCTGCGAGTCGGATATCCCAGTCTGCCCCACCCGTATAACTTCGTCCACCCAGGTTATCATCGTAAAATGTTGCGATACCACCAAAACTGGATAGACTTCCAATCCGCTGGAGCACGCGACCAACACCATAAAGGTTCTCCAGATTAAAGTTATCGCCGGTGGAGGCTCCGAAGAATCCAAAATCAAGACCCTTTTCGGTCCGGCCAGAGAGTTTGGTTGCGCCTAATACAGGGGCCCGTGAGCCAATGCGCCGTGTATACAGGAGTGAACCACCTCGCACGACGTCGTAGTTAAACACGGCGATCCCTTCAGTAAAGAATGGACGTTTTTCGGGGAAGAAGGTCTCGAAAGCCGTCAGGTTCAGTTCTGCCGGATCAGCTTCAACCTGTCCAAAATCTGGATTAATGGTTGCATCAAGCGTAACATTGGACGAGAGTCCAACCTTAAAGTCAGCTCCCACATCTCCTGAAAAAGAGGAAGATCCAGCTTCTGAATCGCGTGTGGCATTGCCCACGGTGTAAGGAGTGACCTGTATGTTACGCCGGGGGCGAATTTCTATGATACCTTCCAGAGTACCGTATTGTGCAACTGTACCGCTGCTCCGTTCGGCTCGCGGAATCAGAACCCAGTCGGACACTTCTCCGAGGCGAGGGATTACACGTCTGAAATTAATACCCCAGCGCTGGTCTGGAGTATCAGAGAAGCGGAGCATGGTAAAGGGTATGCGCATCTCCACAACCCATCCTTCCTCGGTACGGCGGACGGAGCTTTTCCATACTGCATTCCAGGAGGTATCGAAGTCGAACCCACCACCTCCGCGAAACCGGTTCCCAGTGTAGATCCCATCCGCCTGCACTCCGGCTGCGTTTACGGCGAAACTATATGCCGTTTTTCGGTCAAAATAGGAATCAATTGATGCAATGAACCAATCTGCCTGGTTGAACTCATCTCGTCGTCCGAGAATGCGTCGGATTCCCTCAGGTTCGGTATCACGTAGTATTGCGCTGATAAAAAGCTGACTTTGCCCATAGAGGATGCGGACCTCGGTCTTTTGTGTGGCGGGTTCTCCCTCGTGAGGCGAGTATTGCGTGAAGTCTGTAGCTACAGCAGCATTCAGCCAGGCTTCTTCGTCAAGTATGCCATCTATACGGATCTCCTCGGAAGCATACGATGCTGAAAGGATGCAATCCTCGGGGCAGGGAGTATCGGTGGGCGGATACGGTGCTGTTCCCAGGATAAAAATTGCAAGTGCAAAATACATTCAAAAAGGCTGCAGAGGTTGGATTATTCGGGAGTAGAACGCCAAACCAGTATACGTGTGCTAGTAGTCTCCTGGTGAGTGACGAGATAATACATCGAAGCCCCCCGTGCTGCGCAAGACGGAGGTCCGTTTTGCGATAAGTAACCGTAACCACAACGCCCGCGCATCTTCAATATAGCGGAAATGAGGGTACTATTCGTGGAGGGAGCTATATACATGCACACATGATTGGGATATAGACGTAATCAAGCTTGTGTTTATTCCGCATGATACGGTTTCATATCGGCAGACTTGGGTGGAGATGTCAGATATTTGCGATGCCGAAGCACAAATCGTATGATCGCCAAAGGGAGCGACTGGGGTCGCCTGATTACTGTTCAAGTAGTCCTTTCCCGTCAAAGATTTTATGTCGATATCTTTCAATGCGTGCGGCTCGTGTCTCTGATTGTTTACACCGGAGAAGTGCATTATGTAACTGCGCTATCGTCCGGGTGACAGGTTATTGAAGGCGGTTTGAAAATCTGGGTCTGCGCCAAATCTTTCGATAAGTTCTCTGGGGTATTTGAAGTCGGTCGCCATTTCCACTTTCCGGCCAGCTTGTTCAAATTTGAATGCTTCATGGACGCATGTTCTGATGCTTTTTTGCCTCGATTAAGATGTCGTGACCATTGGTGAAGCACATCCAGTATCCAACCCTTGAATTAGGTCCCTGTCGTTCGAAAATGCCGTCGAGATCTTTCAGTAGTGCACCCTTGAAAAACATGAGTGAGAGGAAGCCCGTCATTCTCTGGATGATGCAAATATTCTTTCCCTTATCGAGTGTAGCAGGGACTTCTCCACTTTATCTCCTCGGTCAGATTGTAGTCTAAAAGAAATTTTCCCAGTAAACGCGTTCTTCCAGCCAGTGTTTGGCGTTGCTGAATAATTTGTTGGCTTTGGGATTTTTGGTCACTTGCTTTTGTATAAAGTCAGGTGTTTGAGACCTAACGATATGTAGAGCAGGTTAAGATGCAAGTCAGTAGAGAGTAAATATTTTCACAGCGATCGCCTGTGTGAGAAATGACTATGCACAGCCTAACTTTGGACTGGCGGTCATACCTTGAAACACACTGGAAGCGTATCTTAGGCCATCTCAAACCCTACGCTGCGCGTAAGTATGTGGAGGTTTCAAAAGGGAACAATGTATTTAACTGCAACTCGTGGGAACCTTTCCGGCAAGCGAAAGGCATACGGGCACGCCAGGCCAGATGGCCGTCTGACCCAGTGCCTACCATAACATCAGTAGTGGTGATGCCATGACCGTTTCTCGGGTTACCAATTTTTGGGCTGTTTGTTATGAACGAAACGGCTAGTACCTATCGCAACATTACGTACAGGCTAGTGCTTGGAAGCCAAGGTAAGGTGAAGAAGTTGGTTTATCTGATCGGAGATGCAGTGCTTCTCCTTTATTTGATTGCAATCCCCCAGACAATTGCGCAACAAATCGAAAGAAGTACAACTGAATCCGACTGGTATGGACTGAAAGCTCTATATGCTGCTACTGACGGAGAGAACTGGAAAATCAATTCAAATTGGGATGTAAATCGCGAATACCCTCCCAGTCCCGATAGTTTAGCTGAGTGGTATGGTATCACGCTTTCGGATGGACGAGTCACCGAATTAGATCTTTCTGACAATGGATTAACCGGAGTTCTTCCCGTTGAATTGGGATATCTCTCGAGTCTCCAGGTTCTTGATCTCCAGGAAAATGAACTTTCTGGATCAGTTGGTTCGTGGATCAAGAAGCTCACTGCAATTGTTAAGCTTCGTCTTCAAAAAAATCGTCTAACCGGTCCGATACCTGATGAACTGGGGAGTTTAAGTCACCTTGAATACTTGAATCTTCGTGGGAACCAATTGGAAGGTGTTGTGCCAGAAAGCTTGGAGAAGTTGCAGAAATTACGGGGGCTATGGTTGCATGCCAACCAGTTATCCGGCCCCATCCCTCAAGGTATCGTAGAGCTTCCAAATTTGGGATGGTTGTGGCTCGGAGAGAATCCAGATCTATCAGGAGTAATTACCGTGACTGATCCAGAACAAATGACGTCGACTGATTTCTATCTCGGGGAAACAGGTCTTTGCATTGAGTCAACAGAGGTAGCAGTAGATGAGGGTATTGAACGGGCACAGACGGTCTCGGAGTATGCCTGTCTGTTAGCAGAGGAGTGGGACGCGCTGGAGCAGCTATATGTGACTGCGGGCGGCGACAATTGGATTGATCGAACCGGGTGGGATTTTGAAAGCCGCCCGAAGGCTGAAGCTGTTGGACAATGGTACGGTATCTCCGTGGAAGATGGCCATATTCGTACTCTGCAACTTGACCTGAATCACCTTGACGGGTTCCTGCCTCCAGAACTAGGCTCTTTAACCAGGCTTGAGGTCTTGCGTATGGATGGAAATCCACTGCGTGGGGTCATTCCGGCAGAGCTTTATTCACTTGAGAATATGAAGGTATTTTCGGCATCCGAGACCGAGCTATGCATTCCAACCACCACTGCAGCACAATTATGGCTAGAAGAGACTCCGACCGTGATCGGACTCGAAAACTGTAGTGATCGTGAGGCGGCTCCACCTTCGTTTTCTTCTGACAGCGATCAAGGACGAGAGGTGATTCTGCCCCTTTGGCTTGTCGTAGGATTCGGACTGCTAGGAGTCCTTGGGGCAGGTGCAGCCCTGATTACAGTTTTTACTAAAACTAGAAGGTCCAAGGAACCCGAGCAGGAACTTATCGAAATTGATCGAAATGCAGACCAGTTGATGGCCATTGAGCAGCGATTAGAGGTGTTAATGGATGCGACTGATTCTATATCAAACTTGACTCAGCAGTACCTCAACCAGAGCGACATAGCTAAGGATTTTTCGTCGGCTCTCACGAGTTTGCGCAATGCATTAGACGAACGAGACCAGGAGATCAAACGCCTGAAGCGAGGCTATGATAACGCGGTATTCCGTAAATTTATCGCTCGCTTCATCCGAGTAGATCAAGCGGTTCAGTATTTTATTCAGCACACAGAGAGTTCCTCAACCCAATTGGAATCCATTCACTCCCTTTTGGAAGATGCTTTACAGGAGTGCGATGTACAACCATTTAGTCCAGAGATTGGAAGTGATTATCGATCAGCCTTCGGCGTTGCAGAGTATCCAAAGATTTTGACTACTATTACTCGCGAGGATGATTGTCGGATCGCTGAAATTCTGGAACCGGGCTACATCATGCAAGGTGGTAAGGAAAAAGAAGTCCTGATTCCTGCACGGGTTGCCATTTATAGGTTTAAACTTGAAAAGTAGCTTCATGAGATCAGTCATAGGAATTGACTTGGGTACAACATACTCGGTCGTAGCACAATTTGACGAATTTGGTAGACCTGTGATGGTCCCTGACCAGGATGGAAAGTATCTTCTGCCCTCCTGTGTTGCCCTCATTCATGACGAGTGGCGGGTCGGGTTTGATGCCTGGGGACAATGGGCGGCAGATTATGGCATGGATCAGAAATCTTCCGCAGCGCGCTTTAAGCGCGAAATGGGAACCTCCAAGCATTATCAGGTTGGCAAACACAATTTAACTCCGGTGGAATTGAGCGGCCATATTCTAAAATGCTTAGCGACCTATACCATAGAAGCCGTAGGACCTGTTGCGCCAGTGGTGATTACAGTACCAGCAAACTTCAGTAATGAAGCTAGGCAGGCGACCATTGATGCGTCCAAGGCTGCCGGATTAGAGCTCGCCAATATCATTAATGAACCTACTGCGGCCGCCCTTTACTATGCCTATTCTGGCAAACTGAATCGGGCTGGGACTTATGCGGTATTTGACTTGGGAGGCGGTACCTTTGACATCACCATCGCTGAATTTGATGGGAAGTCCGTAGATGTGATTTGGAGTGACGGCATCGCGAGATTAGGAGGTGTGGACTTTGATGAAGCTCTGCAGGTCTTAGTGAAAGAAAAGTATGAGATGCTGACGGGCGAGGAGGTTTCCATAAAGAGCATGAGTCATGAAGGATTTGACTTACGTAGAATCCAAGACCTGAAACATTCACTATCACGACGGGAGAAAGTCAGTATTTTTGTGAGGGGACAGGTCGTAGAAGTAACCAGAGAGGAATTTGAATCAAAAATTGCCAACTTTGTGACACAGGTATACCTGTGTTGCGAGAATGCACTTGATGGAGCTGGGCTTGAAGCAAGTGCTATAGATGGCGTAATCCTCGCTGGGGGCAGCACTCGAATTCCCGTGATTCAACAATGCGTACGGGGAGTTTTTGGCAAAGAACCACTGAGTATTGCCAATGTAGATGAAGTGGTGGCAATGGGTGCTGCGTTGTACGCTGGCTATAGAAGTGATCAGGATGTACTCACGAAACTTCAACAGGTCTCGGCGGCTGAGTTGAGTGTGCAGGATGTGGCAAATAAACATTTTGGAACCAAGGCTCTGGAATGGAACGATGCCTTGGGAAGACCTTCAGAAATAAATTCGATCATTATCAGAAAGGGAACACCTATCCCTTGCTCAATGACAGAATCGTACCAAACGATCACGTATGATCAGAGAGAAGTGGAGTGCAGTATCACTGAATGTGATCATGAGGAAAAGGAGTTCGACTCAAAATTTGTCAGAGTCATTGGAGACGGCAGCCTAGAGTTGCCTCCTGGAAGGCTTCCTGGGCAGGAGATCCTTGTTACGTATCAATATGATATCAATCAAATCATGCACTGCTACTTCGAGGATGTTGAATCGGGGGAGAAGAAAGAGATCACAGTTGATCTTACGAAAGGTATTCCTTAAAGAGAATTAAGATCTGCAGCACAATGGATAGGTGCCTTATGTAGGGTCAGCTCATGACTGTGTTTGTGATTATTGTAGCAGTGATCATATTTATATTCTGAGCAGTGACTAATGAGGCTCGCGAGGATGATGTTCACGAGGATGATGCTCAGATGAGTTCCGCCATGGAAGTTCGCGTTCGTGAAACAAGCCAACATGACCTCCCGATGAGACTAATTGAGGTGCAAGGGGTATTCCCGTTCGAGGCATATTATGAAACCGTTGGGTTCTTCGTGTCTGTATTTGATTGTATAGATGACGATCTTCATCCCGTTTTTTCGACATTAGAAGCGTTTCAGGAGCCTGATACAATCGCTTATGGATCGCGCGAGGAAGTTGGAGATATATCGCCAGGGGACTACTATCCAACATGGACACCAATCGGGGCCTTCATTCCAGAAATAATGCTGGGGGCCTATGGAGGGCATAGACAGCTCATGGCCGTTGTACGACTCGTAGATGTACACGCCAATGTAAGGGTCGAGGGGGGAAGGATTGCAGATGGGACGCGGGGAATCTTTTGGACCGGCACATTCGAGTTTACTTGTTCGCTGGGCGAGAGTGGATATGTTGACTTGTATTATCAGGAACGTCGTGAACTTCAATCTGTCGTTGTCGAGTTGGCAGCTGCTGTCGCAATTGCAGATGGAACTCTTGATTCCGAGGAGATCGATGTGGTTCAGCAGAAGATTGAGAAATGGATTGAGAAAGCCGAATCGGTTTATGATGCCTCCAATCAAATACAACAGCGGAGTTCTTACACAGCAATAGTTGAGGATGCACTGGATAAAGCAAGAATCAATCAGATTGATACCGACGCGCTACTGAATCGTCTGCGTCGAGATGGAGACCGGAAGCTCTGGTATGAGGTCATAGAATTGTGCTATGATGTAATGGCAGCCGATGCAATCGCAGATGTAGGCGAATTGCGGATTCTCTGCGAAATAAGTGATGCCTCAGGCATCGATGCGAGAGAAATTGAGAAGCTGCGCGATCGAAAAATCGTTGGTTTGAAGATCAAGAAAAGAGTCAAGATATCTGCATCGGAATTGTTGGGAATTGATGAGAGTTGGGATCAGACAAGAATCAAGAGGCATCTTCGCAGGGAATACAGTAAATGGAACAGTCGACTCAATACAGTTCCAGAAGGAAAAGCTCGCCAGAATGCTCAGAGTATGCTTGATATGATTGGTGAAGCGTACAAGAGCTATACTTAATTGAAAAAATAATAGGAACTAAGCAATCAAGTTCCGAGGGTTCATCCCAAAGTATTGATTTCGGGTACTAAAAAATCAAGTTCTGCGTATGGTAGCATGAAATTGAGTTTGTCACGAGAACGTTGAGTAGAGAAATGGATTGCACATTAAGCTCATACAGGTAGCAGAGACGCCAGAAGTCAACCCAAGTAAGTAGACGAATAACAAAATGTCACATGCCCAGAAAAAAGCTTCCCTGCGACTTCGGGTCCGTAGCTTAACCTTGGACGGGTGCATAGTCAAAAAAATTGAGATAATAGGGGATTTTCCAGACAATGCATTGCGTGAGAACATTGAGTTTGTCGTATCCGTATTTGATTGTGCGGACGGCGGCATTCATCCTGTTCTATCGACCGAAAGCGAATTTCAGGAGCAGTCTACAATGGTGTACGAATCACGCGTGAGGGTCGGCGAGATTTTACCATATATGAAGAAGATTGATGGCTGGATGCCCGTCGCGATCTTCCCCTCAGAATTCGTACTGGGCCCCTATGCAGGGAAGAGGAAGCTCGTGGCTGTGGTACGACTCGTAAACATTGACGCTAACGTACATATAGAGGCTGGAAGCGTTTTACGTAATAAGAATGGAGTCATATGGGTAGGTAAAGTTAACTTTTATTGCCGGTTGTATGGAGACGGGTACATTAGAATTTCGAAGCGGTGCCGGAGGGTTGAATCGATCGCCATCAGGTTAGCAGCAGCCGTTGCGATCGCAGATGGAACGCTTGATTCTGAGGAAATAAAGGTCATTCGGAGGCAAATAAATAGGTGGATTGAGGACTCGGAAAATCGATACGATGGTCTAGATGAAAGAAGGCGATCAAATTCCTATAAGGGAATGATGAAGCGTGCACTTATTAAAGCAAGGGCGAATGAGATTAATACGGTTTCGTTGTTAAAAAGCATGCGCATCAGTGCAGGTCGAGCAATATGGATCGATACACTGGAACTCTGCTATGATGTGATATTTGCGAATGGGGTTGCTCATGCAAGCCAATTACGTCTTCTGCGTGAAATAGCCGATAGCTCAGGACTTGATACGAAAGAGCTCGAGAAACTACGAGATCACAAAGCTATGAACTTTGAGATCAAACCCGCGGTTGAGGTAGCGACGGAGGATTTTCTTGGAATTGACGGTAGTTGGGACCAAGCAAGAATAAGGAGACACCTTAGAATGGAATACAAGAAATGGAACGGTCGCCTTAATACGATTCCAGAGGGAAAAGCTCGCGAGAATGCTCAGAGTATCCTCAACATGATTGGTGAAGCGTATAAGAAATATACATTCTCGAAACCTACTCCACAGGCAACTTCCAAAGACGACCAAGCCTTACAGGCGGCTCCCCAAAATGATCAAACCCTACAGGCAACTTCCAAAGACGACCAAGCTTCACAGGCGGCTTCCAAAAATGATCAAACTCCACAGGCAACTTCCAAAGACGACCAAGCTTCACAGGCGGCTTCCAAAAATGATCAAACTCCACAGGCAGATCGCTATGGGGCACAGTTAGATCTTTTTGAGAGCTTGGAATAACACAGTCTTGTGGCTCCTACACCTCTTCTGTGCCCTCTGTACAAAGTTGAGATGCTTGAATGGGTTTGAAGTTCTTGCAGAACTTCCGTAGAAAATGGTGTCATGTGATCCAGGAGCATGAATTGGTGCTATTGTTCCAGACAACGTGCGTGATCGACACGTGTTGTCCGTTGCCTACCGAAAATATAAATTGTCGGTCTCAAGTGGGGCCTGCCGTAGTGGATTTTGCTCGTCATCCATGCGGTGGCCCTAATATCTCGTCTCTTATTGTGTCACTACGAAATGAAACTTAGGCCAGTTGGCGGGGGTGCTTCTGCGATTTACGTTTTTCAGGTACGTGGTTGGTTGCAAACATCATGCGCATTGCGCCTTATATGGTTCAAGCGCTGTTTCGTCGAACCACTCAATCTGACTCGCGAATAACAGTCAGGCACGTTTGCATGCAGCTACGGCTAACTTATCTGCGCGGTTGTTGAGCTTATTATTGGCATGGGCTTTGACCTTGATCCACTGAACTTTATGTTTTTGAGTTTCACGCCACAGATCGTTCCAGAGGTCCTGGTTTTTTACTGGTTGTTTATTCGAGGTCAACCACCCGTTGGAACGCCATCGATTAAGCCACCCATCCGTGAATGCGCGCTTGAGGTATTGACTGTCCGTGTGAAGCTTTACAGTACACGGCTCTTTCAGCGACTGCAGTGCTTTGAGCGCCGCGGTCATTTCCATTCGATTGTTTGTGGTTTGGGGTGATCCACCTTTAAGAACGCGCTCGTGTTTATTATAGCGAAGGATTGCGGCCCAGCCGCCTCTGCCGGGATTACCTTCACAACTACCGTCGGTGTAGATCGTTACTGTCTTCATTATCGGGTTTTATTAATGCGGTTTGTAGATCAGGTCACCATTCATGCAAGAAGTGGTCATGGAGGCGCTGGCTGTGTGGCGTTCCGCCGCGAAAAATACGTTCCCAAGGGTGGTCCGGCGGGTGGCAATGGAGGTCGGGGTGGTTCCGTGATCCTGATGGCTGATAAACATCTTTATACACTTTTAGATCTGCGTTACAATCCACATCAGCGAGCGCCCGGGGGAGAAGCCGGTCAAGGTAATAATCGCGCAGGCAAAGATGGTCGTGATCTGATTATACGCGTGCCCTGCGGTACCATGGCCCGATTGTCTGAGGAAGGCAGCTTGTTGGGCGAGGTCCTGACACATGGTGATCAACTTATGCTGGTTGAAGGGGGGCGTGGTGGCAAGGGTAATACTTTCTTCAAGTCTGCGACACGTCAGTTACCCCGATATGCTCAACCCGGAGAGCCAGGAGAAGAAAAGACGGTTCTTCTGGAGCTCAAGATGCTGGCCGATGTCGGGTTGGTTGGTTTTCCAAATGCGGGAAAAAGTACGCTCGTGGCATCGGTTTCCTCTGCCCGTCCCAAGATAGCTGATTATCCATTCACAACGCTTGTGCCAAGTCCAGGAGTAGTCAGGGTGGAGGACTATGAATCGTTTGTCATTGCTGATATTCCTGGCATTATAACGGGGGCCAGCGAAGGCAAAGGGCTCGGACTACGTTTTTTGAGACATATTGAACGCAATGCGGTGCTTCTGTTTGTAATACCAGTTACGTCGGAGGATATTTTTGCTGAATTTAGGAGTTTGATGCGGGAGTTGAACAATTATGACCCGAAACTCTCAGATAAGCGTAGATTTATTGCACTGTCTAAGGCAGATTTGATTCCCAAGGAAGACTATGCCGATCGCCTTGCGCGCGTTCGTGCCAAACTTGACACCAACGAGACGGTATTTTTGATCAGTGCAGTGACCGGTTTTGGGTTGGGTATGCTCAAGTATGAGCTATGGAACTGCGTTCAAGAGGTACGTCTTGGAGATGGATAATAAAAAAGATAATACACTGGTTGCGGTTGCCAGGCAGCGGCTAGACGTTAGCTTGGCCAGTATCCCGGATATGGGATCGCGAAGCCAAGCACAGAAAACAATCCGCGCTGGAAACGTCACCGTAGATGGTAAGGTGAGAGTACGGCCCTCTTATCCAGTTGTACCTGGTGCAGTGATTAGGTGGGAAGCACCTGTTGTGCAGGCACGGCAGCTTTTACCACAGGCGCTACCTATTGATGTGATTTATGAGGATGAGAGCGTGCTCGTAATCAATAAATCGGCACGAATGCCTGTTCATCCGGGAGCAGGTAGACATTCAGGAACCTTGGCTAATGCAGTTTTGCATCACGTGAATGCGGCGCTCCCACACGCACCGGATGAAGCATTTCGTCCAGGGATTGTTCATCGATTGGATATGGATACTACTGGTTTACTGGTCGTTGCCAAAAACGATGAGGCACACCGTGCGTTACAAGCTCAGTTCGAAGCCCGGACTGTTGCGAGATACTATACCGGGATTGTGTGGGGCATCCCTGATCCCCGGACGGGTACTGTGGATGCTCCCATCGGCAGGTCCAGACTTAATCGCATCCTAATGGCGGTGCATTCTGATGGACGCCAGGCATTGACACATTATGAAACGCGCGAAATACTGGGAATGGCTGCAGTGGTGCAATTTAGATTAAGTACGGGGCGAACGCATCAAATTAGAGTTCATGCAAGCCATATTGGTCATCCGCTTGTTGGAGACGCCGCCTACGGGGGCACTACAATTAAGCACGGCCGAGTCACAGGAAAGAGGCGTGCGTTTTTTATGAACATTTTTAAGGTGCTGGATCGTCAGGCACTGCATGCCCAATCGCTGGGCTTTGTTCATCCCGATTCCGGCGAGGTTATGGAGTTTGTTACAGATTTGCCGGAGGACATGATTTGGGCAATTGAGCAGTTACGTAAAGATCCGGCAGTTTTTCGTGGTGGATCAACCAGGTATATTCAGTGAAAGGTACTTTTCAAACAATAGAGGGAACAAGCGACTTGCTGCCTGGGGCACGACGGCCTCTTGTACGCACGGAGGTTTGGCGTCACGTAGAACACGTAATCCATAAGGTTATGCACAGGCACGGGTTTGCAGAAATCCGAACACCTGTTCTAGAGCCCACTGGATTGGTTGCGCGAAGTATAGGCCAGTTCACGGACATTGTCTCCAAGGAGATGTTTACGTTCGAACGCGGTGATACCAGCTATGTATTACGTCCAGAGTTAACAGCTCCCATCATGCGCGCATATTTGCAGCATCACATGGAACAGAAGCCCGGGGTGCAGCGGCTTTATTATATTGGGCCATGTTTCAGAGCTGAGCGCCCTCAGAAGGGGCGATACAGGCAATTCCATCAGTTTGGCGCAGAAATCATCGGAACGAACGATCCAAGAGCAGATGCCGAGGTCATTGCCGTGATGATGGATGTTTACCGAACCCTTGAACTCACCGATACTCGGCTCCGCATAAATACGCTTGGAAACGCTGAGACTAGGCCCAGATACCGTGAGGCTTTGGTGAAGCACCTGACACCACATACAGAGGCACTCACAAAAATCAGCCGCGAACGCCTTTCACGTAATCCGCTTCGAATCTTGGATACGAAAGTTGAAGCAGAACGCGTTCTTCTCGAGGACGCTCCGAGTTTACTGGACTATACTGATGAGGATAGCCGGATGAGCTACGAAGCTCTCAAGGGCCTCCTGCAGTCTCTGGAGATTTCGTTTATGGAGGATCCAATGCTGGTACGTGGACTGGATTACTATACACAGACCGCTTTTGAGTTGGAGCATGCCGGTATAGGGGCACAGAGTGCATTGGCAGGTGGGGGACGGTACGACCTGTTAGCTCCTGCGATAGGGGCGTCGCGCCCTGTCCCTGCAGTTGGCTTCGCTGCGGGTATCGAGCGCCTCATTCTTGCTATGGAATCGTCTGATCTATGGCTGCCTGAAGAAGATTCGTTTGATGTGTGGATGGTTGCATTGGGAGAAACGGCAGGCCGAGAGGCTTTTCTATTGTTGCAGACGCTTCGTGCAGCTGGTCTACGCGTGGGAATGGAATTAGCCCACCGTTCGATGAAGGCGCAGATGCGTCTTGCCAATCGTGCATGTGCACGACAGGTCGTTATTGTGGCGGACCGTGAGTTGGAGGCGGAAGTCGCAACTGTAAAGGACATGGGGACTGGTGACCAGTCAACTGTTCCTCTAGCCGGATTAGCTGACAATCTGATCAAAAAACTGAACTGAACTATGTACCCACGCATCCTTGAAATTCCATTGCCCATTGAGTTTCTAGGTAGCAGCACCATCACCATCTATTCGTTTGGTGCGATGATGGCCATTGGTTTTTTGGTGGCTGCCTGGCTGATGCAACGCGAACTGAACAGGCTGTTTATCGAAGGACGGCTCGAACCAGTGCGCATACCCTCGAAGAAAAAAAGCCGCAAGCAACATTTTGTGGAAGCGAGCCCAGCATCGCTGGTGGGCACGGTGACCGTAATTGCTGTTGTGGGCGGTATTATTGGCGCAAAAATCTTTCACATTCTGGAGAACTGGGGAGATTTTATGGCAGATCCCCGGGGAATGCTTTTCTCCCAGGGGGGGCTCACTTTTTATGGTGGACTGCTATTTGCCGCAGTAGGAATCATCTGGTATGTTCGAAAGCATGGTGTAAATCTGCCACTTTTTGCCGATACCACATTGCCGACCGTGATGCTGGCTTACGGGATTGGACGTATTGGCTGTCATCTTGCTGGTGATGGTGACTGGGGGATTCCTTCGAACGTAGAAGCCAAGCCAGGTTTTTTACCGGACTGGCTCTGGAGTGAGACTTATCCTAATAACATCCTCGGGAGAACATTGCCCGAATCTGGGGTCTATCCGACCTCGATTTATGAATTTCTCATGGCGGTAATGTTGTTTGCTGTGCTGTGGAGCTTGCGCAAGCATCCGTTCAGGGCGGGATGGTTGGCATCCTTGACCGTCCTATTTTTTGGAGTAGAACGACTTTTGATTGAGCAGATCCGAGTCAATAATGTTTTTGAAGTCCTAGGGATGGAGGTCACGCAGGCGGAGATTATTTCGGTGATCATGATTGCCCTGGGGGTCGCAGGGTTGGTCTTCACCACTCGGCGTAAACGGCAATGATCCAGACCATTGCACCGCAATCACTTGGTGGTTGGCTAAGGGAAGCGGATCGGTGTGTGAATACATGGGAGGCTCGCTGGGGTGCCTATGAGACCCACCCGTCGCTCCGTGTGGAACACGAGACACTCAGTGCAGCCTACGAGACCTACGTGAATCGTCTTGCAGCCAATTACCCTTTCTTCCATCCCCGCTATGCCGGGCAGATGCTCAAGCCGCCTCATCCGGTTGCAATTCTTGGATACCTAACGGCTATGCGGATCAATCCCAACAACCACGCGCTTGATGGAGGCCCACCAACTGCAGCTATGGAAAAGGAAGCTGTGGCTGAGCTGGCCAGGATGTTTGAGTTTCCGGAGGATGCATTGGGACATTTGACCAGTAGCGGGACGATCGCCAATCTGGAGGCGCTCTTTGTTAGTCGAGAGCAACATCCGGGCAAAGCAGTTGCTGTCAGCCGGGAAGCGCATTATACACATGCCCGTATGGGGCATGTACTGGGTATGCCTGTACAGAGCGTTGCCGCAGATACATACGGCCGAATGGACCTGGATGCGCTTGAAGAATTGCTTCGGTCACAGATGATTGGAACCGTAGTACTTACTGCAGGCACCACCGGACAGGGGGCGGTTGACCCCATTGCTGAAGCCGTGACACTTTGTCGACGGTATGGTGTTCGTATTCACGTAGATGCTGCATATGGAGGGTTTTTTAGACTGCTGAGCAAGACCGGGATGCTGCCCCCCGAGGTTGGACGAAATTTGGACGCCATCAAAGAAGCTGATTCGGTTGTTCTAGATCCGCATAAGCACGGGTTGCAGCCCTATGGCTGTGGCTGCATATTGTACAGTGACCCAACGATGGCGCGGCATTATTTGCATGATTCACCTTACACGTACTTTACGAGCGATGATCTGCATCTTGGCGAAATCAGCCTGGAATGCTCACGTGCAGGCGCAGCAGCCGGAGCTCTGTGGCTAACACTTCAGCTGTTGCCGTTATCGGCGGAAGAGGGGCTTGGGCCAATATTGTCTGCCTGCAGGGAGGCTGCGCAACGTTGGCACGTCGCACTGGAAGATACTCCACTAATAAGTTGGGGCAAGCCGGATTTGGATATTGTATGTTACTTTCCCAGGGTTAAGCCCAGTTCAGCAAGCGGGATAGACCGGGCGTCCCAGGCTCTATTTGAGCGCGCTATGGCTCCCAGTTCAAACCCAGTATTTCTGAGCGTACTTCGCACACGTTCGGAAGACATACTTGCTCGTATGCCTGATTTGTCTGTGGATCAGGACAGTGCTCGAATTCTCAGAAGTGTACTCATGCGGCCGGAACAGGCCGTGCATGCTGAATCGCTGGTGGATCGTCTGGTGACACTCGTACAGGCTGATGCCGGTTAACACTTCACTGGTTATTGTTGGTCGCAATGCCGTTCGGGAGGCTTTGGAACGTAATCCAGCATTACTAGAAAAGATATGTCTTCAGCGGGGGGCTCGCGGATTAAACAGGATCCGTAATCTGGCTTCCAGAGCAGGTGTGCCTATTCGGGTACTCCCGCAGGACGGGCTTCGGAACCTGGCGGGTAAAGTACCTCACCAAGGGGTTCTAGCTGTGCAGGCAGCATTCGAGTATGCTGACTATTCCGAAGTGTTGGCAGCGATTGCTCCAAATCTCGATGCAGTACGAGCAATGCGTCCTCGACTGCTGCTATTGGATGGTATTGAAGATCCCCGAAATTTTGGTGCTATAGTTCGTTCAGCAGCAGCGTTTGGAGTACAGGGTGTGATTGTATGCTCTCATCATATGGCCCCGGTAAGTACGGCTATGGTCAAGGCTAGTAGTGGTACTGCTACACGCGTGCCAATTGCCCGTGTCGAACGATTGGCAGATGTGATCCCCGAGTTGCAGGAGCGTGGTTACTTTGTGTATGGTACCGCGGCGAATGCAGAACGGTCAGCCTGGGATATAAACTGGAAATGTCCCATAGCCTTGGTGATTGGGAGTGAAAATCGAGGCCTGTATCCCGATACCGAACGGGCTTGCGATAATTTGATTGCGATTCCGTTGAAGGGAGATGTTGAGTCGTTAAATGCATCAGTAGCGACAGGCATCCTACTGGCCTTGGCTTCTCAGCCAGGCAGTGCCGACGCTGATTAGTCTTGCTAATTTCCAAATCCAGGAATCATGATCCGGTATCCAAAGAGAAACAACGATACGAATACCCAATGAATAAATATTCAGGCATTCATCGGTATAGCATTGCGATGGTGTGTGCAAATGTGGTGGTCATGAATCTCTGCTCAGCCATAGAGGATGTGGCCGGACAGACGCAGTAATTGAAGAGCTGAAGCTTACTGAGCTACTGGGGGGCCGTGACGAATCAGACGGTAAGAAATATGTTTTTAAGGGGATTACGCTTATAACATCGTGGTTTCGCTCAACTTGCCTCCGTGGAGTCATAATCCTGTCTCTGGAGCAGGGCTGGGGTTCATCTTTCCTCGGCCCCTGGTTAAGATGGAGCGGCAGTCGGCAGGATTAGAATAAAGAATATGGCCTTTTCTTTATTTTTAGGAAATCAAAATTAAATTTCTTGATTATGCTTATAACATCGTGGTTTCGCTCAATTTGTCTCCGTGGATGCATATTCCGATCGATCTGGGACACTGATTCCGATTGATCTGGGACACCATTCCGATCGATCTGGGACACCATTCCGGTCGATCTGGGACACCATTCCGGTTGATCTGGGACACCATTCCGGTTGATCTGGGACACTCTGTAAGCCAGTATTTTGGAGCGCTAATCTGTGCTCATCAAATCTGGAAGCGGCTTGATTTTCATCTGACCCAGGTAGGGTTTGTCATAGTTTTTGGTTTCACCAAAAACTATGAGCTATGCCTACAAAACGTGTGTTGATGAAAAAGATTAAGCGCATTCTGGAACTGCGATTTGTGTTCAAGTTGTCCATTCGCGCGATTGCCCGCAATGTGGGGATTGGTCGCAGTTCGGTCTCCCGGATTCTTGAGCGTGCCACGGTGGCGAACTTGACCTGGCCGTTACCTGACGGGATGACGGATGCGGAGTTGGAGACGATCCTTTATCCCTCCACGGCCCGGTCTGC
>MPNB01000179.1 GCA_002238805.1 Rhodothermaceae bacterium bin80
TACCCCCTTAAATCAACACAGACATATCCGGTAAATCTCCGACATCCATGGCCCCGAAAAAAATGCCCAAAAAATGGGATCAGGAAAGGTCTGTGTCTTCTATATTACTACGCGTGACAAACTTGGGCCATGTAGTAAATCGTACCTGAACTTTCGACTGCACGTGATACTGCCAGCAAGGTATCGTGCACATTTGAGCGTAATGAACGCTAAGCAGCCTCGCAGCGGATCAATCCGGTTGCACAGACGCCTCCCTCTGTTCGAAATCAGGGTCGGGACCGGAACTGGAGCAGAGGAGCATCCGGGTGAAAAGCAGGCAGCGTATCCGACAGGGAGTAACATACAGGGACATGCTCTGCAGAGTATCCGTTCGATGAAGTACGGGGGAACGGTAGCTTCGGCCATTCCGAAGGGTGCAGGACGGCTGGAAGGCGAGAACAAGTGGGCTTGCCGGATCCGGGCCAAACGGCGCCTGGTAGCTATGCAGTCTTGTCTTTGTCAGCTTAACGTGCCTGTTTCCAATGATGGGATAGGAGTTCAGTGACGCACCTGGCTGGATGCGTCGGAAGGCGGACGAGCATCGCTGTGGGCTTCGAGGGCCTAGCTTAGATGAAACGTTCGGGCTCTACCGCCACATTGAGATGAGCCCAACGTTCCACGCGGCTTTGAAGATGTTGGGGCTCGAGCGACCCGAAGAATGGCCTGTAGTCTCACAATATTCATCTCAACTCAATTTTTCGGGATAGCCTAACCAACTTGGGGCTTTCGTGTCAATTGTACGTTCCTTATAAAAAGGGTCCATTGCCCTTTTTTTGCGGATTTTGACCGAATAGGGACTTGTTTCTACTGTGGATCACATGCGCAAGCGACCTTTCGAAGTAATCTAAAAAATTCACCTTGGAGGTGAGATCATGGCAAAGTCTACGGAGCCTCTTTTTGTGCTTCCCTACAACCAGTCGGTTCGGATCAAGGCGGCCAACAACGACCACACGACGTCTGATGCGGGTGCGTTGTTGATACGGTCGGTGATCGCGCGAACGGGGCTCATTGAATTTCTGACCGCGCGGCTGTACGATCCCCGGAACCAGCATCGTATACAATATAGTCTGGCGCAGTTGCTTTTACAGTGGCTGCTGCAGTTGATTCAGGAATGGGGTGCCCTATGGACAGCGCAGTTGCACACCGATGCAGCATTTAGCGCGTCCACCAGCATCAAACGGGGTGCGGTCGAAGCGGGTCGTACGTTGGCATCGCAGCCGACCCTGTCCCGTCTGTTGCGTCTGCTCGGCAAAGCGGACAATCCGTCGCACTTGGAGGCGGCGGTTCAAAAGTTGGCGATTGAGCATATGCTGGTTCGCAACGGTGGCCGGCGCTGAGATGAAGTGGTCATTGATGTGGACGCGATGCCGATGGATGCGCATGGCAAGCAACTGGGCAGCGCGTATCATGGGCACTACAAGCGTACGGTTTTCTTGCCGCTGATTGCTTCATGCGGGGAGAGCGGGGATGTACTCGGGGCGCAGTTGCGTCCAGGTAATCGGCGCGAAGTCACCGACTGCGAAGACTTCATGGTTTCCATGGCCGATGGCGTGCGCCAGCACGCCGCTGACCGCGTCATTATTCGTTTGGATGCAGGGTTCAATAATGGTGTTGTATTTACACAGCTGGAGGCAGAAGGTCATCACTACGTGATGCGTTTGCGCAAGAACAAGATGTTGGAGGCGTTGGCTGCCCCGTACGTTGAGGATTGCTCGTATGAGACGAAGACGTACGTTGAGCTCGAGTATGGTGCGCAGTCCTAGGGGAAGACCCGTCGGGTGATCCTGGTGGTGAAACCGCGTCCGGGGGAGTTATTCAATGATTGCTACTTTTTGGTCACCAATCTTGACGCGGCTACGCATTCGGGGGAGGTTCTGGCGGCGCCCTGTACAGTCGGCGCGGGAAGGCGGAGATGCATCAGGGCGAGATTAAAGCGATCTGTACCCTGTCGTTTTCGTCATCGCCACGCGCCAAGTCGCATTACCGTAACGGTATCCGTACGAGAATCCCATGTACAACAAGCTAACTTCTCTGCCAATTTTGTGTGCGTAATTTTTCAGGCATAGTTCAGCACCTAAGAATGTTTGATTACATGGCGAACCCAGTGCGCCGTTTGATCGGATTCCGAGGACGTTGGGGACCTGTGCGCAGATAGGGGGCTATGCTGCTTTTGCGAGCGTAACTTTTCGGTCGACTGGTGAATTGTGGATTACGGATAATGGCAGCGATAACATAAGTGATGATCCTGCGATCACGGATGATCTACCGTCATGTGAGTTGAATCATGCGCCAGAACCGGGTATGCACTTTGGGTATCCCTATTATCACCAGGGTGATACACCGGATCCCGAATTTGGAGAAGGCCGTACAGCGGATG
>MPNB01000180.1 GCA_002238805.1 Rhodothermaceae bacterium bin80
ATTCGTCAAAGGCCGACCGACGCTGGATGCGAATGGATTGCGCATTCGGACTGTCCTTTTTCTGGCATACCTTCACCTCGTACTGATACGCAACCTTTTTATATTTCTCCACCAGTCGTCCGAGCTTTTTTTGGATGACCGCATACTTCTTGGGTCGCCCCTTCACGGCAAGGCCCTCATTCAGATGCGCGACGGCTTCTTCAAATTGCGCACGCTTGGTCTGGAGGATCTGATCACCGACGGCCTGCCGGGCCTCGCTATGCAGATACACACGCTGCTCCTGGTCTTGCTCCCCAAGCCCCCACGCACGCACCAAAGTCTTCGTGCTGGTCTCAAAAACTTGATCGGGTTCGCGCGCGGGGACCGGTGGGGTCTTACTCCGCTGGACGCAGAGCCAACCCAGCCCCTGCTCCTTCAAATACGTTAAATTCGCCGCAGTTGCGATGCCAGCATCCATAATCACCGTAGGTTTGGCCCCCTCCAACTGCGCAATCGCCTGCTTCAGCGTGCCTGGCTCACTGGCATTGCCGGGAAGAATGTTGGCGGTGCGCGGAAACCCGGATGCGTCAAGCGTCAGAGCCAAGGTAATCAGCGGGCAATTTGATCGCTTCTCTTTACTGCGTCCATATTTGAGCAAGGTCCCTTGTTGACGACCAGTATAGAAGGGTCGAGTGGCCGGGGGGAATTTCACCCCCCGGCTCTCACAGAACCGTGCGTGAGCCTCTCAACTCACACGGCTGGTATAGTAGGACTCTCCAGATCAGGTAGAGCTTACACGGCGCTATGTTCTTTGTAAATCTACATCAAAAAATATATTTTGGCTTATGGAGAAGCGACTTGGCAACTTCGACGGTTAATCAGTCTGGTATTCGCGTGCTTTGACCCCAAAGGGCTGTAACGCATGATTTCGGGTTCGTGCGGAGTTGCCACAATCTCTGAACGCGCACTCACCGGCAAGATGCCGGCTATCGCAAGGTGTGTTCGTGGGCCCTCCTACCGTGCCAATCGCTTCTCCATAAACCATGATTCAAACCCTCGCACTGGCGGTGATCAAAGGGTTTTCCAAGCGCAGTGCTTCCCAGAGAAAGCCGACCAGTTCGCGCGCGACCGCTGCATTGGCAACACATCGTGCTTTGGTCTGACTCAGTTTGTGAAAACGTTTGTACAGTCGACGCTGCGCTTTCCATGCAACGGAGATCACCTCAGCGGAGACCGCTTCTTGCCGTTGTCGTAGCACACGGCTGCGGCGGGGTGGATTTGAATACTTCCATGCAGCGGAGATGACGGCATTCCGCACATGGACATTTCCAGTTTTGGTGAGGCCTCCCCGTTGCGTGTGATGGCCTGAGCTGTGCTCGCTTGGCACCAGGCCCAGATATGCCATCAACTGACGTGGATGTGCAAAACGACGGAGATCTCCCAACTCAAAAACCAGGGTTAACGCCGTCACCAGACCAATCCCTCGGAATGCCATCAAGACCTTAACGGGCGCTTGATAGGGATCTCGTTCGGCCTGCGCGGCTAAGTCCCCCTCAATTCTGCGTACTTCTTGCTCCAGTTGATCTAACTGGTGCAGATACGTCTGAAGGGTGATCTGGTCAATCTCGGTCATCGGTAAGGCGCCAATCCATGTATGAAAGGTCTTGGTCCAGTTGGTCTTGCCTGGATACTGCAACCCACGCGCTTGAAGGAAAGCCAGAATCCGCTGTTTGGTTCGGGTGATCGTTTCCGCCAGATCTCCCCGGCAACGCAACAAGGATCGGATGGCCTCCTGTTCCTCATCTGGAATACAAACAATCGTCAGCAATCCGGCAGCGTACAGCGTTGCCAACTTTCGAGCATCTCGACGATCCGTTTTGACGCGCTCGCCTGGACGACGCGGAATGGACGAGGGCGCAATTACTTCACACGAGATCCCGCGGGCTTGTAACGCGCGTTGCAAGCCAAATCCGCAGGAGGACGCTTCATAGCAAGAGCGTACCTGACCATGACGATCTTGGACCTTCCAGAGATATTTGGTGATCTTCGGCAGATCATGCAGCAATCCCCGCTCATCCAAAATCACGCCCGTACGCGCATTGTAGACACACAACGTAATGGTCCTTTTGTGCACATCCATACCGACAGAGATCGTGGATGAAGAAGTGGATGAGTTAATGTGAGGTAGCATTGGACTGTTTCTGGTTGATGGACAAAGTTAATACAAGCTCATGGAGCTCAACCAGTAAGGAGTCCTGCTATAAGATCTCCTACCATGCAGCCGTTTGGAATTAAACAAAGGAGAACCATAAAGAAACGCCCAATGCACGAATAGACCAGAATTTTGACGTGCAATCTTCCTTAACCATCGACATGATCTCCTCCAATGTCTAC
>MPNB01000181.1 GCA_002238805.1 Rhodothermaceae bacterium bin80
TGCTGCCGCGTGCCTTGACATTGAACAACGATCCCTGAACCCCATCCCGCAAGATTGGCAGTGGGAAACTTTGCTACGGGGACTGGAACGACACGACCGAACCAAACATCAGTACACCGGTAGACTCCCACAACTCCCCCCTAAACCCTCACTAAATTTGGGGCATCCCCTACTAGGTTGTATCTTTAGGCCAGAGCATTGAAAAATCACAATCGCTTTAAGCGTCGAAATTTTGGAGAAGAATACTTCAAGTGCAATCTCGATAGTTTGTGCAACAGTCTCAAAATTCAATAGCTTTGTGCAACAGTCTCCCTAATTCATTAACCCTCATCCTGAATCTGAGAGCTTACCCACACAGTTAATGGAAGGCCCAATATTTTGGGTACGCCATCACGAGTCCATACCAAACATCGGGATAGGGAGGGGCCTCGCGGCCCCCTCCCTCCCACACCACCGTGCATACGGGTCCGTACACGGCGGTTCAATGGATATTAGCGGTTCGGTTCTGGGGCTAACTCTGCCCTGTCTATTGACAAAGGACTTAACAACGGCTTATATATTGTTTAGCTTAGCAATACGCAAGCACAGTCAGCAATATGCAAACACAGTCAACGATACTTACCGTCCTTCGTAATGCTCTTCCGTCCTTGTCGGCAACGGTGTCGGCACATCAGGACAAGAGTCGTCGGGCTTTGGGCCGGATTGTATGTGAGCAGTTCAATTTTGTAAATGCGCGGGGCGGCGCCCGTCTTTCGGGTTGCATGAAGGCATTGGGGTTACTGGAATCGGAGGGGCACTTTTCTCTGCCGAAGCCACAAACGGCCGCGTTTGTTCACGGTCCCCGTCTATTAGCAGAACCCGTTCCGAAGGCCGTGGATGTTCCGACGGAGGTAGGTCAGATCAAGGATTTGGAAGTCATCTTGGTGACCAATTCGGAGGATCGGGCGATCTGGAATACGCTTTTAGATTCGGAGCATCCTCAGGGGAGCACGACGTTTGCGGGTGCCCAGCTTCGGTACCTGATTCGGAGTGCTCATGGCGAACTGGGGGTGGTCGGTTTTTCTGCGGCGGCGTTGTATCTCAAGGCACGGGATGAATGGATGGCCTGGGATCATTCGAAGCGGGCGGAGAATTTGAACTATGTGGTGAACCTGAGTCGCTTTCTGATTCGTCCAGATGTATTCTGCAAGAACTTGGCGAGTCACGCGTTGGGCCGGGTGCTGCGGCGCTTGCCGTCCGACTTTGAGGCCAGATATGGGTATGCCCCGTATGTGATTGAGACCTTTGTGGGGCCGGAGCAGGAGGGAACTTGTTTTCGAGCGGTGGGATTCCAATATTTGGGACTCACGCAGGGGCGGGGCCGCCATGCCCCCTCAAAGGCGCGCACGCGCTCCCAGAAAAAGGTGTTTGCGTGTGAATTGGAGCAAGACTGGCGCACGAACTTGGATGTACCGCATGTGGAGTTGCGCCCACGGCTGGAGGTGGGCGCAGGTCTGGACAGCGACACCTGGGCGTCGCAGGAGTTTGGGGATGCGGACTTGGGGGACAAGCGCCGCAGTGCCCGTTTGGTAAAAAATGCAGAGTTAGCGGGAAAGACGATGGGCAACCCGGTGACCACGACCCCCGAGCGCGATCCTAGCGCCGTTCAGGCCTACTGGAATTTTTGGGATAAGGCGGATAAGTTCGGGATCACCCCGGAGGATATTCTGGCCCCGCACCGCCAGCGGACGATTGAGCGAATGCGCACGCAGGAGACGGTTCTGTGTGTTCAGGACGGCACCAAGATCTCTTATAGTACGCGCCCCCGCACCGAGGATCTGGATGTGATTGGTCAGAACCAGACCTCTGCCAAGGCCCGCGGGGTGTGTCTGCATGCAACGATCGCCCTGAATGATGAGGGATTACCGTTGGGGGTGTTGCGATGTGCCTATGGAAAAGCGCAACCCAAAACCCAAAGTTGGCTGTACGGGCTGTCGGATATTGATGAAGCGGCCGCGACCCTGCCCCGCAAGACCAATGTGATTTGTGTGATGGATCGGGAAGCGGATGCGTTTGAGATTTTATCCATGCAGCGGACGCTGAAACGGACGCATCTATTGGTGCGGGCCAAGCACGATCGGAAGCTGGGCAAAAAGGAGGGGCGGTTATTCAAGGCGATGCGGAAAGGACCCTCTGCGGGCGTGATGGAGTTGTCGGTTGAGCAGTTGAGTCGCCGGATGAAGTCGGGGCGGGTCACCCACAAAGGCCGTTCAGGCCGGAATGCGCAGATGGCGTTGCGGTTTTGCAAAGTTACGCTACCTCCGACCCGGGATCGTACGCAA
>MPNB01000182.1 GCA_002238805.1 Rhodothermaceae bacterium bin80
ACGAGGAGTCCGAGGTCCTCTTCACACTCATCGCCGAACGCTACGAACGCCGGTCCCTGGGCATCACGTCCAACCTGGTCTTCTCCGAGTGGGAACGCATCTTCGCCAACCCCATGGCCACCGCCGCGGCAATCGACCGGGTAGTCCACCACTCCGTCATCTTGGAGTTTGACGTCCCCAGCTACCGGACTGATGCAGCACAGCAACGCGGCGAGACTGCCGCGGCCGAGGAGGTGAACCGGCAAAAATAGTGGACGCATTTTCGGCAAGATTAGTTGACGCGGGACAACGGGAACAGACGAGATGTCGGCGGGCGGGTACAGGGTCTTTCTGGTGGTGGCGTTTTTTGCGATCCCGGCGGCGTGGGGGTTCTGTGCTCTGGTGAACCGGATTAGGGGAGAATCCAGTGCGGGTGGGCGCTAATGTACCCGGAGCACAGCCATCGCGTTTATCGCGCTCCTGAATGTGGCGCTGGTCTTGCTGGCCTGCCCTTGCCTGTTGACTTTGGCGTACACGTTGTGGTTTGCTGGCCGCCGGAGGTTCCTTCATGGCTAATGCCGTTGACTGTGGGGGTTGATGTTCATTCTGTTCGATAGCCCAACATGGATGCTGGCAATCTATTATTTCTTTGGCACCCCCTGGGGGATCTTCACTCTCCTTGTCTCGCTAATAACCGGTGCCGTATGCGGCTCGCAGCGTCGTCTGCTCGAGCGAGCCGAGCCCTATGAGCAACGGCACGAATCTCAGGAGGCCCGGACCCCAACACCGGCGACCAACGCAAACTTTAGGGGACCACAGCATGGATGCACACCAAAGGCCCGGTATAGGGCCTGACAACGCAAAGGACCTATGGTTTTTGGGGGCTGGTTTCTCTAAGTGTTTGTATGAAGGTATGCCCCTGATGACGGAACTAGCTGACAACGTCGCCGACATACTAACCGGCCGGTTTACTAATACCCTCTTACTAAATCACATCGAGCTAGCTCTTTCGGAACTCGGAAGCGACGCTCCATGGAAATCGCCCGCAGACAAATACCGCGACCTTATGCTATTTGAAATGGTCATGGAGCGGATTAAGGGATTGTTAGATGTTTCTTATGAAAGGTGGGGCCAAGATACGGAAGGTGCCCGTCTCGGACGTCGCTTGGTAAATACTTGGCACATAGACCGAACCCATGTATTAACTACAAACTATGACATGCTGGTTGAAACTCTGCTAGATTCATTGCGTTGGGAGGTGTTTCGAGAGCAAATAGGGGAAAACAACCACTACCTACAATGTCCATCTGTTTACCCAATACCCATACCCAGCGTGCGGACCCGCGACGGTACGCCCTGGCGTAGCACCGGGAGAGATATATTTACTTTTTCCTACTATAAATTGCACGGGTCGTTGAATTACTACACGCACAAATATCCCTTTCAGAATAACACCCTCTACTATAAGGAACCCACGGAGGAGGAAGACTTAGCCGAGGGTCTCCAACCTTTTATTGTTCCGCCAACAAACAACAAACAGACCTTTATCGAGCATCCAACGCTTCACGCGATATGGAACAAGGCAGCAAGCCAAATAGCAAATATCGACAAAGGGAGGATTATATTCATAGGCTATTCTATGCCTGACACGGATGCTACTATGGCGAGTATGATTCGTTCGGCGATAAGATCCAGTCCTTCTGATGGAGTTACTCTCCCCACGATCTTGGTCGTAAATCCCGACCCCAATGCCGCGCGTCACTACAAAGAATTTTTGGGGTTGCCAAACCCGATAGGGAAAATTACTGATGTGAAAACTTTTCTGGATCTATACGCACCAGAGGACTTCGTGAGAGTTCACGTGTGGGATAACAAATCTCTAGCAGACCACAACAGAATGCATCAAGAATACTTGAAGATTGGTGGCACTAACGCCAGTGCGCAGGCTCTTGGGGAGCACGCCCGTTGGTGTTTTCAGTTCAGGGATGAGCTGCGCCAGAAAGGAAATTTGGGGTGGGAATGGTTTCAATCTTGGGAGGAATTCGTCAACTGGCATACCTCAATACACAAAGATATTCCTGTTGAAGAATGGTTGTGATGTTGTATGCTCTTTTTGCCATGTTCATTAGCATTTACCAGGGTCAGATTGACATATTCTCTTGCCCGTGCTTATCAAGGGATACTCTGAACTAGTATCGCATCAAATCAGTGCTTGCACTTCTTGGAGGTTCGAGCGTGAGGTTCCTATGCTGGCTGCAATTTCGAGTTGCGGGGAGGTGCAGCAGCCATGTACGGGAAGCGGTATACCATAGAGTT
>MPNB01000183.1 GCA_002238805.1 Rhodothermaceae bacterium bin80
TCCGGGTGCGTTGTTGCTGCGGTCGGTGATCGCGCGAACGGGGGCTCGCTCATTGAATTTCTGACCGAGCGGCTGTACGATCCCCGGAAACAGTATCGTATACAATATAGTCTGGCGCAGTTGCTTTTGCAGTGGCTGCTACAGTTGATTCAGGGATGGGGTGCCCTATGGACAGCGCAGTTGCGCACCGATGCAGCATTTGGCACGTCCACCAGCATCAAACGGGGAGCGGTCGAAGCGGGTCGTACGTTGGCATCGCAGCCGACCCTGTCCCGTCTGTTGAGTCTGCTCAGCAAAGCGGACAATCCGTCGCACTTGGAGGCGGCGGTTCAAAAGTTGGCGATTGAGCATATGCTGGTTCGCAACGGTGGTCGGCGCTGTGATGAAGTGGTCATTGATGTGGACGCGGTGCCGGTGGATGCGCATGGCAAGCAACTTGGCAGCGCATATCATGGGCACTATAAGCGTACGGTTTTCTTGCCGCTGATTGCTTCATGCGGGGAGACCGGAGATGTACTCGGGGCGCAGTTGCGTCCAGGTAATCGGCGCGAAGTCACCGACTGCGAAGACTTCGTGGTTTCCATGGCCGATGGCGTGCGCCAGCACGCCGCTGACCGCGTCATTATTCGTTTGGATGCAGGGTTCAATAGTGGGGCTGTATTTACACGGCCGGAGGCAGAAGGTCATCACTACGTGATGCGTTTGCGCAAGAACAAGGTGTTGGAGGCGTTGGCTGCCCCGTACGTTGAGGATTGCTCGTATGAGATGAAGACGTACTTTGAACTCGAGTATGGTGCGCAGTCCTGGGGGAAGACCCGTCGAGTGATCCTGGTGGTGAAACCGCGTGCGGGGGAGTTATTCAATGATTGCTACTTTTTGGTCACCAATCTTGACGCGGATACGCATTCGGGGGAGGTTCTGGCGGCCCTGTACAGTCGGCGCGGAAAGGCGGAGATGCATCAGGGCGAGATCAAAGCGATCTGTACCCTGTCATTTTCGTCATCGCCACGCGCCAAGTCGCATTACCGTAACGTACTGATTGAGCGTGAGGATAGTGCTGAGGCCGATGAGGATGCCGAGGTTCAGGCGGAGAATGCCGTGCGTCTTCAGGTCTACATGTTGGTCTACCAGCTTCTTCACATCAGTCGATGCCTCTTGCATAGTCCGCCCCCACCGGTGGGGGCTGAACCCGATGAGATGGCACCGTTGGCCGAAGGGCTGCACGACACGGGTCCGCAGTCTTCTGGAACAGAAGCTGCGTTGGACGAATCAACCGATGCGTTCTCGGAGACGGCGAGGGAGGCGGACGGCAATTCTGCCACAGACACGGATTCGTCCTCATCGGAACGACCTCACATGCACCTTCGCATTTTCAGACTGCAAGTGCTGAAGGTCGGTGCAACCCTGGCACGTCATGCCCGCTATGTTACATTCTATATCGCCCTGTCCGCAATGCAGGCATGGAAGCGTTTCTGGGAGCACCTTCGGCCATTACACTGGCCGTCTGTACCTGACATCTGAACCCGTGCGCCTCATCTGAGATGTCCCACGGAAATGGTGGAGAGCAACACAACACATCGCATGGGATTGGACTGCACTTGCGGTACGTGCACCCTTGGCATTTCCCCAAACCAAGCTGAAAAACAGACGGCAATGCTACCTTTGACGCTTGGTCGCTAAGGCTATAGCTTGCTTTTCATCCCGCACCGGAAATCCTGACACACCCCCAATCAAATTCACACTTTGTAGCCTGTATCCAAATCGTGATGAATAAAATGGGCGAACAGTTTGGAACCGAATTCCCGGAAAGAGTATAGAAACTTTGACAGTCTCACGCAGACCATGATGGACACCCTATCCATAGCGCGCAATCTCTCCGAGGCAGGGGTTGATTGGAAGCAGGCCCAGGCACACGCCGCGGTCATTGCACATGCTGTAGAACAACAGCATGGCGACGTTGCAACAAAAGAGTTCGTGCGTAGCGAACTAAATGCTCTGCGCAGTGAGTTGAGTAGTGAAATAAGTGCGGTTGAAGCGAAGATAAGTACGGTTGAAGCTCGCCTTCTTCGCTGGATGGTCGGAATAATTTTTACCGCTATAAGCATCGTTATTGCCGCACAGATACTCATTCCATAACCCAAGAGATCTCCGCTCACGGTTCGACCCGTAGAATTCTCTCCCTCTCAGACTCTATATCCTTGCCAAAGGATGGCAGATTCCGTTTACGGGC
>MPNB01000184.1 GCA_002238805.1 Rhodothermaceae bacterium bin80
GGGACGGAAGAGCATTACGAAGAACGGAAAGTATCGTTGACTGTGCTTGCATATTGCTAAGTGACTGTGCTTGAATATTGCTAAGTTAAACAATATATAAGCCGTTGTCAAGTCACTAGTCAAAGCGCAGGGCAGGGCTAGGGATGTATCAATTTAAGTTGAGTTCCTGGAGGAGTTGAGGATTTCTACGAACATGCCGATTTTTTGGTTTAATGATGCCGTTTCAGTGTCTGGATCAAGGCTTCCCATTGCCAGTCTTGGGGGATTGGGTTCAGGGGTCGTTCTTCAATTTTCAGGCACGCGGCGGCAATCCATCGTTGACGCTGATTCGAGTTCTGCCATCGGGTAACTCTGCGTGTGAGGTGTGCCAGGCCGCTGTTGATGCTCTCAATAATGTTCGTGGTTCGGAGTCAATCACGCAGCAACTTAGCAACCCCCAGTTTGTGGAGGGTAAATGTTTCCTCAAACCCTTCTTTTAAGCTGGCCGCTGCTTTTGGACATCGTACTACTAGGGTTTCAATCAGCGCCAGCAACTGTTTTCTTGCTTCTGCATAGGTGTGGGCGGCGTAAGCAGCTTCCAGGAGCTTCTTGACCTCTTTGGCAAATTCTGGGTCACTGATCTTGGAGGTCACATTTTCCCGCTTGTGCCACTGACACCGTTGAATCAATGCCCGATCTCCAAACACTTCGCGCACGTCTCTGTGCAATCCCTTGGATCCATCCAGCAGAAGGATAAGGCCCGGCTGAGGAACCTGCTATGCTATTATATCTGAACTTCCCCCCTATTTCTCACCCAATCGGTTGTTTTTGAGGATTAAATCTTTTCATTGAGGCTTCAGTCCTCATTTTTTCGTAGCAATTCCCCAGAGCGGGGACATATAACGCTCATTTTCACTGATTTAGGCCCCAATTGGTATCATTTTGAGAGTTTTTGTCTGAAAATATGTCTGCCCATGTATTATTGTGAATTTTTTAGGATTTTCTCGAACATTATTGGGGTTTATTGCCGTTTTTTCGTATATTTATCCCGGTTACCACACGTTTCATTTAATATCTCCTGCCCATGTATGTCGCCAAAATTCCCAACCGGAATTCCAAACCAACCTGGCTCATTCGCGAGTCAAAATGGATCAATGGCAAATCGGTCAAAACAACCCTCGCCAATATCACCAAGCTCCCCATGGAAATCATTGAGGGGCTCCGAATCCTCTTGGCGGGCGGCACCGCCGTTAAATCCGTCAAAGAGGCCTTCTCCATTCGCAGTAATACGCCCCACGGACATGTAGCCGCCGTATTGGGCATGATGAACCAACTCCATCTCCCCGAACTGATTGCGCCGAAAAATTCCCGCTTCCGCCGATTGGTGCTCGGTATGATTGCCGCACGCGTGATCAAGCCGGCCAGCAAGCTCGCGACCAGTGCCATGCTGGATGCACAGACTGCGTCCACCACGCTCAACGAAGAGCTTGGACTCAAACGCGTGGATGAGGACGATCTCTATGATGCGATGGATCAGTTGCTCAAACGCAAGACGGACATTGAGTGTCGTTTGGCAAAACGACATCTCAAGGAGGGGAGCATGGTGCTTTACGATGTGACCAGCAGTTACGTGGAAGGCGAGAAAAACGAATGGGCCGCTTATGGCTACAACCGGGACAAGAAGAAGGGCAAGAAGCAGATTGTCTTTGGACTGATGACCGATCAAGAGGGCTGTCCGGTGTCGGTGGAGGTCTTTCGCGGCAATACCGCAGACACCAGCACACTGCGCACACAGGTGGACAAGATTCAGAAAACGTTTGGACTCAAGCAGGTGGTCATGGTCGGAGATCGTGGGATTTTGAAGCAGAAACAGATTCAGGAGGAGATTCTGCCCGTGGGACTGGACTGGATAACGGCCATGCAAAAAAGCGAGATTCGCGAGGTGGTGGAGCAGGAGGGAATCCAGATGAGTCTATTTGATGAACAGGATCTGGTGGAGGTATGTTGTGATCTGTATCCAAAGGATCGACTGGTTCTGTGCAGAAACCCCCTGCAGGCCGCAAAGAATCAGCAGACGCGGGAAGAGTTGCTCGTGAAGACGGAAAAGGACCTCGACAAGATCGTCGAAGCCACGCAGCGCGAGAAGTACAGGCTCAAAGATGCAGGGAAGATTGGCCTGCGGGTCGGGAAGGTCGTCAATAAGAAGAAAATGAGGAAGTACTTTACGCTCAACATCCGGGAAG
>MPNB01000030.1 GCA_002238805.1 Rhodothermaceae bacterium bin80
ATCCAATTCCAGATTCGAAGCGCTCACGCTGTTCTCCGGCGCCTTCGTCAAGGTCACCTTCACATCACCGGTTGGCGCATTCGTCAACTTAACCTCAAACGTCACGGGAGAATCTCCCTCAGTCAAGCTGCGCGACTCTGGCGTGATGTCGAACTCGGGAGGATCACTGTCCTTAAAATAGAGGTCCACATAACATCGATTCCCCGGTCCCGTACATGCAACTTTTCCTCCGCGGGGTGTCAAATAAACTCGTATCCACTCGTTCGATTCAATCTCTGTGTTATCCACATGGGATATCGTAAAAATATGGGGCTTATCCCAGCTATTCCTACCAGTACCAGTACCGAATATTAGGCTATTCGGTGCAATCGTTACACCCGTCGTCTTTAAGCGGGGATCAAGTGCAAGCGCCATATTTACCCTACTGTCAGGCGCTCCGTCCAACTTAACCGAGAATTTCTGTGACGTACCCTCAGTAAAATCAAGTACTTCTATTGGATCAAACACAAACCTCGGCTTATCATCGTCCGTGATCGTGACTGTAATGGCTCCGCTGGCTGCATCCACCACCCCCGCCGGCAAGTCGCCCAGCGCCACCGTGAATGTCTCATCGTCCTCATCTGTATCCTCAACCGTCTCAATATCGAACGTCCCGGTCGTCCTGCTCCCCGTACCGGAAATCGTAATACTGCCCGTGACCAAATTATAATAATCTTCGGACTCCGCCGTGCCTGCGGTGATCACCACATCCACGGACGGATCCACGGAGAGCGTCGCCGTGATCGTCTCTCCCTCTTCCACCGGGTTCGGAGACGCCGACAAAGTGACCGTCGGCGGGTCATAAGAGGAGAACTCCTCAATAAGGAGTATTGGCTCTACCTCACCAAGATCAGTACTGGCAACCTTACCCTCACTATTGGCATCATTGTTATCATCCCCGTTGTGCATACCAGCGCCGTTATACTCGACATGCATTTCGCCCGCTGTGCAGGGAGCATCACAGAGGACTTTCGGGGTTTTGATGGTACGGTCCTGCGCGTTTGCATAGAGGGTTGTTACAGGTGACAGGCAGAATGTCGTTAATACTGTAACCAACGCCACACCTCTCAAGCACACATGTACGCATCCATTGTATCCAAATTCCATGGACACAGGAGAATGTTCTAGCGTCATAGTAATATGGGCCCTCCATTAACTGTGTGGGTAAGCTCTCACATTCAGGATGAGGGTTAATGAATTAGGGAGACTGCTGCACAAAGCTATCGAATTTTGAGACTGTCGCACAAACTATCGAGATTGAGCCTTGAAGTGTTCTTCTCCAAAATTTCGACGCTTAAAGCGATTGTGATTTTTCAATGCTCTGGCCTAAAGATACAACTTGGCATGAATTAATAATAATATAACCAATATATAGCAGAAAAAGAACATAATTGCATATTCCGATCGAACTGGGCCACCGATTCCGATTGAAGTGGGCCACCATTCCGAGCGAAGTGGGCCACCTTACCAGCCGGTATTTTGGAGCGTTGATGCGTGCTCATCAAATCTGGAAGCGGTTTGATTTTCATCTAATCCAGGTAGGGTTTGTCATAGTTTTTGGTTTCACTAAACCCATTTTATTCATCACGATTTGGATACAGGCTACAAAGTGTGAATTTGGTTGGGGGGTGCGTCAGGATTTCCGGTGCGGGATGAGAAGTAAGCACTAGCCTTAGCGACCAAGCGTCAAATGTAGCATTGCCGTCTGTTTTTCAGCTTGGTTTGGGGAAATACCAAGGGTGCACGTGCCGCAAGTGCAGTCCAATCCCATGCGATGTGTTATGTTGCTCTCCGCCATTTCCGTGGGGCACCTCAGATGAGGTGCACGGGTTTAGAGGTCAGGCACAGACTGCCAGTGTAATTGCCGAAGGTGTTCCAGACCGGTAGGGACCCGAGTTCCCCCATAAGCGCTAACTTGTTATCAATAATTGTTGTAGTTTTCCCTGAATCGAAGGAACTTGATCAGAATTTTTCATGAAGCGAACCGTTACGACGGTTCCGATTAGTGAGGACTGGGGTGTATTGCTTTCGTTTCTGCCCGAGAACTGGAAGGATTTAGCGGCGGATACGGGCGCATTGCGCGGACTTCGTAAGGATAAGTCTCCGGAGACGCTTCTGCGAACCCTGCTCATCCACTTGGGATGTGGGTACTCTCTGCGTGAAACCGTTGTACGGGCTCGTCAGGCAAATCTGGCCGATCTATCTGATGTAGCGCTACTCAAGCGTCTACGCAAATCTCGGGACTGGCTTTATGCACTCTGCAAGGTGCTATTTGAGGAACATGGGATCATCACCTCCGGTGATCCGAAGCATCAGGTACGTGCGTTTGATGCCACGGTGATCTGCGAGCCTGGGCGGACTGGATCGCAATGGCGAATCCATTATAGCATAGCGCTGCCTTCCTTTGGGTGCGATTTCTTCAAACTCACGCCGACCAAGGGAAAGGGAACCGGCGAATCATTGAAGCAATTTCCGGTTCATTCTGGGGATTATATTTTGGCAGACCGCGTCTATGCAACGGCCAGTGGTATGCAATATGTGACGAGCTCTGGTGGGTATGTCACCGTTCGTGTGAATACGGGTACGCTTCGTTTCAACACGAATCCCGACACGCCATTTGATCTGTTGCATGCGGTGGAGTCGATCACTCGCATCGGTGCGATTGGGGAATGGAAGGTATCCGTCGGGTCGGATCCTCCGGTCCCTGGACGTATTTGCGTTCTTCGAAAAACAGAGGAGGCGGCCCAGAAAGCCTGTAAGAAAATTCGCAAGGACGCCCAAAACCATGGAACAAAGCCCCTGGAACAAACGCTACGCTTTGCACGCTACGTCATTGTATTTACCACGTTTCCAGAAAATCAATTTTCTGCATCGCAAGTGCTGGATTGGTATCGACTGCGGTGGCAGGTTGAACTCGTATTCAAACGATTCAAATCCCTGTCTCAATTTGGCCACCTACCGAAATATGACCCAGAGAGTGCGAAGGCTTGGCTCTATGGAAAGCTCCTCGTAGCGCTGCTCACAGAAAAAATCGTTCGTCATGCACGAACATTTTCCCCTTGGGGCTACCGCATTCCAGAAGAGTCCTTGGAAAGACTTCAAGTTCGCCTTGAATCAGGTGATTCGGGCGATTGAGCCCCCCTGTGGCCTGGAAGCCATGATCCAAGACTGGGAAACGATCTCGAAGGAACTCAAAGAATCTACCCGTAAAAGAAAGGTCCAGATTGAAAAATATTTTTCCAAACAAACAAGTTAGCGCTTATGCGGGTTTCCCCGGGCCCCCCGGACAGATCCGGACGTGCGCGTTAACGCATCCGGCTCCTCCCTTGGGTTGCACTCCCGTGCTTGACAGCATTGCTGCCGTAGCTGCTTGTTCCCCTTTTACACACTTATCCATCTCTATGTATGGCATGTGTGGGAGCTCACAGCTTCCCCTCAGGTGAGGGCCTTCGCTCCGGCAGCTCCACAGGTCGCCCCTTGTTCGCCGCTTTCATCGCTACTATGCCCTCATCTGACTGCTCTATCCCGTGCATCACAGGCTTCAGCGTCTTCCGCCTTCCCTGCGCGGTCCCAACTCTGCGTTTAGGACAGGATAGAGCGTCGAGTAGCCCGGGGGAATTTCACCCCCAGGCCCTCACAGAACCGTGCGTGAACCTCTCGATTCACACGGCTGGTATAGTAGGACTCTCCAGATCAGGTAGAGCTTACACGGCGCTATGTTCTTTGTAAATCTCTTTAGTGCAGCAGCTGTGGGCGGTTTGCAACCTCCGCCTGTACGGCGATTGCGGGGAGCCGTCCCATCCCTTATACAGTTCGTACATTTCGGCTATGTCATTGACTCACCTCCGTGTTCTTCGTGGCACACTATCCCAGGTCCCGACAAAGTGCGTGTATACGTTCTTGGGTTCTTGGACACCGTGGGCCCGTACTCCCTCTCACCATAGCGATGGATTACGTGTTGCCTTCGACTGCGTACAAAGTCTCGGCGACCCAAATGATAGATCTTTCGATGCTCGTTAGCCCCGACCGCATGTGCCACTACCGATGCTTCGCGTATCCCCTCACGAGGACACCCGCACGGCTCGAGGAAGTATGTGATTGGTTGCATCTTCATACTGCGGGACTTTCACCCGCTACATTTCGCCAGTTAGCCTGGCGCACCGTATTTCAGTTTCATCATCTGATACTTGAATTCAGTGCATTGGAGAACGTGGCTATGCCGGCATTGATCGCTAGGCAGGGACGCGCCAAGGCTCAGGAAAGAGCAGAAACACTTTTGGGGCCTTCCATTAACTGTGTGGGTAAGCTCTCAGATTCAGGATGAGGTTTAATGAATTAGGGAGACTGTTGCACAAACTATCGAGATTAACACTTGAAGTATTCTTCTCCAAAATTTCGACGCTCAAAGCGATTGTGATTTTTCAATGCTCTGCCCTAAAGATACAACCTAGCATGAATTAATAATAATATAACTAATATTACCCAATATATAACAGAAAAAGAACGCAATTGACGAAAAAATATCTGTAATCATTACTAAATTTATAGGAAGAAGAAGCTAGCAAGGGATATGTCCATAGCGTTAAGACTGTTGCACAAACTATCAAGATTGAGCCTTGAAGTGTTCTTCTCCAAAGTTCAAGAGAATATGTCTGCCCGACAAAAGAAACGATTCCAGCAATTAAAGAACAGTTCGCTGAAAACAGCGCGTGCATGGGCCGTCAAGGAGGAACTGTCCCGGAAATTGTGGCACTATGTCAGTCGTACCTGGGCACTCAAGGGCTGGAAGCGCTGGTTATCCTGGGCCATGCGTTGTCGACTTGAACCTATGAAAAAAGCCGCCAAGACGGTCAAGAATCATCTATGGGGAATCATAAATGCGGTCGTTCTAAAAGTTAGTAATGGCCCAGCTGAAAGCATAAATAGCCGCATCAAAACCGTCAAAGTTCGTGCGCGTGGATTCCGAAACAAACAGCGGTTTACCCATGCAATTTACTTCTATCTCGGAGGACTGGATCTGTACCCCGAAGGCCTCCAAAAACAGGCTCCCCACTCATAAAAGTGAAGAGCCCTATTTCAAAATGAATAAATTGCTTTACCCCTGCATCTTACTACACGATGCTTATACCGAGTTCAATTTTGGAGGGATTGGAGAAGTTGAAGGTTAGAGGCACAGCCGAAGATTTTGATGATTATGCTGGACGCCTTTTCCGGTTGTGCCAGCGTATTGGGCCCACGTCCGGCGGGCCCGGCCCTGTTCATGCCGACAGACACCGGGCTTCTGCCGGTAACGCTGGCGGGGTTCTGTGGTTGAGCTTGCGCGCAGGCCCTGTGTCCCTGCGTTCCCCGTTTCAGCCGCTTCTTCGCCGACGGACACCGGGCGAGTTGACCTCGGGTGGAGGTCTCCGAAGGCCGGGCGCTTCTATTTTCTTCAACCTGTACACCGTGATACGAACATGAAAGATCACATCTCCTTAACCCAATCCGTTTCCTTGTTTTTCGGGCGCTCTGGACTTTCCGCCCGGCTAAAGCGTCCAACACTGCATCGCTGCGGGTTCTGCATGGCAGTGGTACTCCTTGCGCTGGTGGTCACGGTCCCGGCCGCTGGCCAACTGGTTTGGACCACGCCCGCCGGATGGCAAAGCCAATCTGTGGCGTTTTCGCCGGACGGGACGCGTCTGGCCTCCGCATTAGACGACAACACCGTCCGGCTGTGGGATACGGCCACGGGCAATGAGGTCCACCGGTTCGAGGGCCACACGAGTTACGTACTCTCCGTGGCGTTTTCGCCGGACGGGACGCGTCTGGCCTCCGGGTCGGGCGACAACACCGTCCGGCTGTGGGATGTGGCCACGGGCGATGAGCTCCGCCAGTTCGACCACGGCGGCTTCTTGAATGTGGTAACCTCCGTGGCGTTTTCGCCGGACGGGACGCGCCTAGCCTCCGGGTTGTGGGACGACACCGTCCGGCTGTGGGATGTGGCCACGGGCGATGAACTCCGCCGGTTTGAGGGCCATACAGATTGGGTAAAGTCCGTGGCGTTTTCGCCGGACGGGACGCGCCTGGCCTCCGGGTCGTGGGACGATACCGTCCGGCTGTGGGATGCGGCCACGGGCAATGAGCTCCGCCGGTTCACGGGCCACACAAATGATGTAAAGTCCGTGGCGTTTTCGCCAGACGGGATGCGCCTGGCCTCTGGGTCGGTGGACAATACCGTCCGGCTGTGGGATGGGACCACGGGCAATGAACTCCACCGGTTCACGGGCCACACGAGTACCGTACTCTCCGTGGCGTTTTCGCCGGACGGGACGCGCCTGGCCTCCGGGTCGTTGGACAACACCGTCCGGCTGTGGGATGCGGCCACGGGCAATGATCTCCGCCGGTTCACGGGCCACACGAATTGGGTATATTCCGTGGCGTTTTCGCCGGACGGTACGCACCTGGCCTCCGGGTCGGGCGACGGCACCGTCCGGCTGTGGGATGTGGCCACGGGCGATGAACTCCGCCAGTTCGAGGGCCGGGGCCACACAGATTGGGTACACTCCGTGGCGTTTTCGCCGGACGGGACGCGCCTGGCCTCCGGGTCGCGCGACGGCACCGTCCGGCTGTGGGATGCGGCCACGAGCGATGAGGTCCACCGGTTCACGGGCTACACGAGTGACGTATTCTCCGTGGCGTTTTCGCCGGACGGGACGCGTCTGGCCTCCGGGTCGTTGGACCGAACCGTCCGGCTGTGGGATACGGCCACGGGCAATGAGGTCCACCGGTTCACGGGCCACACGAGTATCGTACACTCCGTGGCGTTTTCGCCGGACGGGACGCGCCTGGCCTCCGGGTCGGGCGACGACACCGTCCGGCTGTGGGATGCGGCCACGGGCAATGAACTCCGCCGGTTCACGGGCCACACGGATGATGTACACTCCGTGGCGTTTTCACCGGACGGGACGCGCCTGGCCTCCGGGTCGGGCGACGACACCGTCCGGCTGTGGGATGTGGCCACGGGCAATCAACTCCGCCGGTTCACGGGCCACACGAATTGGGTATACTCCGTGGCGTTTTCGCCGGACGGGACGCGCCTGGCCTCCGGGTCGGGCGACGATACCGTCCGGCTGTGGGATGCGGCCACGGGCGATGTGCTCCGCCGGTTCAGGGGCCACACAGATTGGGTATACTCCGTGGCGTTTTCGCCGGACGGGACGCGCCTGGCCTCCGGGGCGGGCGACGGCATCGTCCGGCTGTGGGATGTGGCCACGGGCAATCAACTCCGCCGGTTCACGGGCCACACGGATGATGTACACTCCGTGGCGTTTTCGCCGGACGGGACGCGTCTGGCCTCCGGGTCGTTGGACCGAACCGTCCGGCTGTGGGATGTGGCCACGGGCGTTGGCGTCGCAGAGGCGAACGCACTGCCGGCCACCATCATGCTCGAGCAGAACTACCCGAACCCGTTCAATCCGACTACGACCATCCGGTTCGAGCTTCCCGAACCGGCCCATGTGCGTCTGCACATCTTCGATACCCTGGGGCGTCACGTGACCACACTGGTGGACCGGTTCGAGACCGCAGGCCGTCATGAAGTCCGCCTTCGCGCTGCCGGTCTGGCCAGCGGCTCCTACTTCTACCAACTCCGCACAGGCACGACTCAGACCACGCGGCGAATGCAACTGATGAAGTAGATATAGTAGATCTGGTTCTACCGCAATTCGTGTGGCATGATTAAATTTGGGCTTCACCAAAATATAGCGCAATCAATGGAATCTTATCTGGATTTGACGCGACTCACCTTGGGATTGGGGAACGACTGGAAGATTGACAAGGTGCTACTGGATGAGCAGATTCAGCGGGTTGACCTCTACATTTCGCATTTGGGCGGCGTTGGTTTACCCCGAGACGGGAGAGACAAGGACGCTCTACGATCATCGGAAGCACGGACTTAGCGCCACTTGGATTGCTATGAATTCAAATGTTTTGCCCATTGCCGGGTTCCCCAGATAGGTGTGAGGACGATTGGGACGCCCTGGGCGAGTGCCTCGAATCGGTTTACGGATGCGTTTGGGTGCTGAACGATTAATTTGCTGGTTCTACCGTGATTATTGTGGATAGAGGTTAAGCCACCGCAGAAAAAGAGAATTGCAAATATGAGTTTTTTCGAACTTTCTGTACCCTCTCCTGACGGTTTTGATCTCCTGGATTTTCCCATTGAGTCGCTCGGCTCTGGCGTTGGATTGTTTATGGAAAAGTGCATTGCATACGCCTTTGAGATGACGTTTAAACATTTCGGCCACCTCCGTGGTCTCTTTTACAGAGGCCTCTTTGACGCTTTTAAGCCAAAGTTGGACGTAGGTATGCGCTTTGGAGTACGAATTGCATCCAAAGACGGCTTTGAACTCCTCACGCAACCGCCAGGCGAGACTGACCTGGAGGTTGGATTCCTAGATGACTTTGAAGATCTCGTCCTGCGTTGTGTCCGATTCGATTCGTTTTTCAAGAGCGCATAGCGACTGTGTTTGCATTCCTTGTGGGTTCTCACTTCCCGCTTGCGTACCCGATCAATTCCCTGATCAGGGGGAATCCTACTATACCAGTCAGGGAGTGGCGCGGTGTCATTAGGATCAAGAGTACTCATTGTTTTCCCTCTGTCTGTTTCCCGTTCGTTGCACCATCGATCCGTTTCCACTCCCTGCTCGTCAAACCGGATGTGCGGTTTTCCCGCATCCGGCTTTTAGTTGAACGCATGCCTTCGCCCACGGAAAGTTCTTCGTCTTTGGCGCAAGATGTTGCAGACCGTAGGTTTCCCGTAGCTGAATGTCCGAAAAGTGCACATACTTCCTAGCCTGAATTTCCATTCGTGTATTCAGATCAATCTGAATATACACTCAAGCGTGAAAATGCTCCGTCACCCAATGCTGCGGACAATCAAGACGCGCGCTGCAAAGAAGCGCTCCGACCGGCCAATCACCGCGGTAGAAAAAACGCTCACGGCACTCCCACAATGGTTAGACTACGCCATTACTTGGGTATAGGGTAGGGCTTGCTACCCAACCGTCTTACGGCGCTGGGCATTGATCGTGTCATCATTGCGCCGGGTCCTATTCCTCGGCGCAATGGGGATCGCATTAAAACTGACGGCGAGATGCCAAGAAGCTGGCCGGGTATTTTGCGGCGGGTCTGCTGAAAGCTTGCTCTTTGCGCAGCGAAGCCGTGGCGATGTTATGGATTGACGTAGTCCAGTTGTGGGGGTAACTTCCGTCAAAATCCCTGAATACAGCAGATACAGAATCGTTACGTGTCACTTGGTTGTTTCGTCTGGGAATTTAGACTAGTGAGTGCCTTTAACGCAGATTTCAATCGTTCCGGCAATCGCGGCTCCAACTCGCGTGCGTTAATTTTCCGAATTGGTGCAGCCAGTCGCACACTATTCATCATGAAGGCAGATTTCACGGACTGCAAATCGTCCGCAGTAATTGATTCCTCAGTGATTTTGATGTCTAAGTCCGATCCAGCACCCAGTAGCCATTGCCGCATGACCCCTGGAAGAACGCCATCTGAGATGGGGGGAGTTACCCAAATATCATCAATTTCAAGAAACAGGTTTCCTATCGTCGTGCAACAAATGTTGCCACAGGTATTCAAAAAGAGGGCATCATCATAGCCTTCGGCTTGCGCAGATCTGAAGGCAGCTACATTATCAGTGTAGGCTAGAGTTTTGTGGCGGCTTGTGAGTGATGTGCTATTTCGACGAATAAGACTTGTCTGAAGTGAAATGGGCTCAAATTGATCCCCCCTATTCAGCGGTGATAAATTCATTAAAACTGTGGGAAATGCCCTTTTAGCATTTACAAAGCGTCTTTCTGCAGGCCCTGATGTAACGGTAATTCGTAAGACACCACTATGATCTTCGGTCAAAAAATTGGCAAGGAGAGCGTTGATCCTTCGGTGATCAATTGCGATGCCAAGTGCAATGGCATCATTGATGAGTCTGTTCAAATGAGCCATGCGTAAAATCATGGTGCCATCGACAATCAAGGAGGTGTCAAATACACCATCTGCAAGCAGTAACCCCTGATCTCGTAGATCAAAAGGACGACTCGCACTCTGTTCACTTGATTGCTCTATGAAGAACATTGAAACTCTCTGCGATCAACAGGAAATTTTGTAGAAGCTCATACCCTGCTTCGCTCAATATTGATTCTGGATGAAATTGGACGCCAAATGTAGGATGCTCCTTGTGACGCAATGCCATGATCTCGCCACCTACAGATCTAGCCTGAACCACCAAATCGGTTTCAGAAATCTTTGTCACGATGAGGGAATGATAAAGACCTGCATTCAACGGATTGGGTAACCCTTCAAACAGGTCACACCCATCATGCATTATGGGACTTGCTCGACCGTATTCTGGAAACAGGGAATTCGTTACGACACCGCCATAGGATTGTGCAATCGCCAGATGGCCGAGGCATACGCCTAGAATTGACAATCGACCTGAAAAATGTGAGACCACATTCATGCTGATGCCAGCTTCATTCGGCGTACACGGACCTGGCGAAATCACCAGTGCTTTGGGCTCCATCGCTTCAACATCATCCAGGGTAATCTTGTCAGAATCAACAACTTCGGTTGTCTCGCCAAGCTCCTGGAAATATCGGCTCAGGTTGAAGACAAAACTATCTCGATTGTTCAACAACAGAATCATTAGACGATCGCTTCTTCTGTGCTGCAGAGTATCTTCTGTGCCTTCAGCAAGGTTTCAGAATACTCCTCATTTGGATTGGATAAAGAGGTTATACCGCTGCCTACATCCAGGCGGGCACGGTCACCATCAAACTGAATGGTCCGGATCATGATGTTAAAGTCTGCGGCGCCATCAAACCCGAAATAGCCGAATGAGCCGCAAAAAGCGCGACGTGAATTTTGTTCTAAATGATCAATAATCTCCATAGAACGACATTTCGGCGCCCCCGTAACTGACCCCCCAGGGAATACTGCAGACAATAGGTTGAACGCATCATGCTCGTCCCCGAGCTGCCCGCGGACAGAAGATGTAAGCTGATGCAATCCGGCATAAGATTCCAGGATGCAAAGCTCCGACACTTCCACTGAATGAGGCTCGCAAACTTTTGACAGATCGTTGCGAAGCAAATCAACAATCATGATGTTCTCGGCACGATCTTTCTTTGATTTGAGAAGCTTGTCCTTCAACTGTTGATCTTCCTCAGGATCATCTGACCGCGCAGTCGTCCCTTTGATCGGTCTTGCTTCGACCATCCCCCCATCATTCACAGTAATCAGCCGTTCTGGAGAGGTGCAAGCAATGCTGCGCTCCCCGAAAGAACCATAAGCAGAGAACGGAGCTGGATTGCTCTTTCGAATGGAAAGATATATCTGAAACGGATCTGTGGAATGGGGCAAATTTGCCACGAAAGTTTGTGCAAAATTCGCTTGGTAAATATCGCCCGCTCGAATAAAATCAAGAATGTCGTTTACAGCTTTCAGATAGGTCGCTTTTGAAATCTGGTTGCGCCAGACAAGGGATACAGTAGGGGTAGCGGGAGATGGTAAATTTCTAATGTCTCGTCTGACTGCATTGATGTTCGCTTGGGCTGTATGCCTGCAAGGCTCGTATGCCCCGCATTTGAAGCCCGATGAAATGATCCATGTAAAATCAGCATGATGATCAACAGCAATGATTGTGTCGTACAGCCTGAAGTGACAATTTGCACTGCTCTGATTGCAAGATTTGGACGCGCTTGCTGAGTTAAGTTCTGAAAACTCGTAATCGAAAAATCCGACTAATCCTCCCTGAAACGGAGGTCCCTGATTAATATGCCCAGCTGAGTAACGCCCAAGCGCAAAACGCAAATCATCCATGTTTGCCGCTGCCGGGATTAATTCGACAGGATCAATACAGAGATAAGAATAGCGACCAAGTCGCTGGATATTAGATGAGCTATCCAGCCAAATCAAACCGCGGCCTTGTGCATACTTTTGCGCCAAAGGCTGCAGATCTATTGCAGCTAATTTTAGTGCCCATACCTTGGCACATTGGGAAGCGATCATGCGAATAGGATATCTCTTGTTCCTGCGTTAGGGAATGGTTTTACTCCATATTCCGACCATGTGGACCACTGATTCCGAGCCATGCGGGCCACCATTCCGATTGATCTGGGACACCTATGTGTTGTTAAACTGACCTTCACAATTTGGTGGATTTGATGATCAATTCTCGTTCTCCTTGAACCTTGCGCATAACAGATACGCGATAAATGGCTCGAATAAAGCTCCACTCTACGGGGAACCCCGGGAATATTACTCAAATCATCTCCGAATTACCCAAATGCAACTCACCATTCGCCGGAACAAGCCCCGAGATTAAGAGGGCCTCCAGACGCCAAAACCAAGCCAAACGGGCCAGAATACGACCAAAAATTTACTGAAGAACCCACAGAAACGCCCTAAACCGACCAATACCTAATTTCCGTGCAAACACTATTTACGCATCCCCGACGGAATCCGCCGTATCCTTGAATCTCTATCGGATCGAACGAAACCCTTATTTTTCTGGTCAACTTCACATTTTAGAACTAAATTGTTCGTGCAGAGTAGACGCCTGAGCCGTAATTTTGCTCATTAGTTATTTAGGCTGGAAAGGCATAAAGCGCAATTTTTTTTGCTAATTGTGCTTTTTTCACGTCAATAATCTATGAATGTTGTTGAATTGCCGCTTTAATTGTTCACGAATTCGTACCTTTAGTGTACTGAGTCCTATCAATCCTCAACACATCACGCTACACCTATGAATCCCAGACTCCACAACATCACTGCTGCGACTAAATATCGTGCCAACCACGTTGATACTATTGAGCCGCCTGATCTGGAGGTCCACTTCGCTGAAAACACGTTTGGCATCGACGAGATGCGCAAGCGACTGCCGAAAGAGGTTTTCCAAGGAATGGTGAACTGTATCACCAAAAGCTCTCCCATTGCTACGCATCACGCCGAAATTGTGGCGCTAACCATGAAGGAATGGGCCTTGGAACGTGGAGCTACACACTTTGTCCATTGGTTTCAACCGCTAACAGGCAAAACCGCTGGCAAGCACGACAGCTTTATCAATCCGACAGTTGTTGGCAAAGCCATCGCAAGCTTGCGCGGAAGGGATCTCATTCAAGGAGAGCCAGACGCATCCAGCTTCCCGAACGGTGGACTCAGAGCTACGCATGAGGCTCGCGGATACACGATCTGGGATCCCTCCTCACCCGCTTTTTTGGTTGAGAATGAGAACGGGAGCTATCTCGCTGTTCCGACATGTTTTGTCTCATGGACCGGTGAAGCACTGGACCACAAAACACCACTGCTACGCTCCATTGATGCGCTGGACAGGCAGGCACGTCGCGTCCTCCGCCTGCTCGGCGAACGTGCCGAACGTGTACAGACAACCGTGGGAGCAGAGCAGGAGTATTTCCTGATTGATGAGGAATACTTCTACCGCCGGACGGACCTGGTCAATACAGGGCGTACACTTCTCGGTGCCACACCTCCGAAAGGACAACAGCTGGATGACCATTACTTCGGAGAGATCCCGAGTCGAATCCTTGCGTGTATGCTGGCAACAGAAAAAGAGCTCTACCGTCTGGGCATCCCTGTCAAGACCCGCCACAACGAGGTGGCACCGAGCCAGTACGAGGTTGCACCGGTCTTCGAGACTAGTGGTATCGCCTCTGACCACCAGCAGCTCATGATGATCACAATCAAGCGTATCGCACGCAAGCATGGTCTGGTGGCACTTTTACATGAAAAACCATTCGCTAACTTGAACGGCTCAGGTAAACATGTTAATTGGTCTATCGCTACTGATGACGGAAAAAATCTTCTTAATCCCGGAGATGCACCGCATGATAATCTGACCTTCCTGGTTTTCTGTTCAGCAGTGATCCGTGCCGTATACAGACACCAAGACCTGCTTCGTATATCAGTGTGTTCCGCCAGTAATGATCACCGTTTGGGGGCCAACGAAGCTCCCCCTGCTATCATGAGCGTCTTTCTCGGAACGCAGCTCTATGATCTGTACCAAAAACTTATCAATGGCGATGTGCTGAGCACTGCTAAAGACACTGACCTGTTTTTGGGAGTGAGTATGCTTCCGCTCGTGCCCAAACATGCAGGGGATCGTAACCGCACCTCACCGTTCGCTTTTACTGGTAATAAGTTCGAATTTCGTTCCGTAGGCTCCGATCAGTCGCTAGCCTTCCCGAATATTGTACTTAATACTTCGGTTGCTGAGTCTTTGCGGGACTTTGCGAATAATCTTCGTAATAACTTGCGAGGCAAAGACAGAAAAGATCCGACTGTCCTTAAAGGTATCGTACTCGATATGGTGGCCGAGATTGCCCGAGAATGCAAGGATATCCTTTTTGAGGGTGATAACTATGCAGAAGAGTGGCACCAGGAGGCAGAGCGGCGTGGTCTGCTGAACCTGCGCACAACCGTTGATGCACTCGGACATCTGACTTCCGAAAAGAATACTAAGCTGTTCGAGTCCTTTGGTATCCTGACCTCCTCCGAACTGCACGCTCGTTACGAGGTTGCCCTGGAGCAGTATGATATGGCGCTTGATATTGAGGCCAGAACATTGGAGAATCTCGTGCGAACACAAGTACTGCCTGCCGGATTCAGCTACCTGAATGAACTCACACAGACGGCTGCACAGACTAAAGGCTTTGGGCTGTCTGTCAAGGGATCCCTTACCCCCGTCATTGGGACGCTTAATGGTACATTGTCCGAACTGGTGAATGCGGTGGGTGAGTTAACTAAGCAGCTGAATGTGCACCAGGAAAATCTGCCTGCCGAAGCAGCGCACAAAACAGACATGGTCATACCGGCTATGCTCAAAGTGCGTGAGGCTGCGGATAAATTAGAAGGCCTGGTACCAGAGAACACATGGCCGCTGCCGAACTACGGCGAAATCCTGTTTGTACACTGATATAAATCCCAACGGGGCTCGCCAAAATGGCGGGCCCCTGTGGATCCTATTTCTGCACCGACCTCTCTTCGTGCCAAGTGGTAAGTTCTGCAAGGTTCTTGCGCTGCAGATCTGGCACCGTCGCGTTCTCCGCAGGATAACCTACTGGGAATAGAATGAATGCCCGCTCGTGTTTGGGACGACCAAGAATTTCGCCCAGAAAGCGCATGGGGCTCGGCGTATGGGTTAGTGTAACTAATCCCAGGTTGTGTATCGCCGCGATAAACAACCCGCAGGCAATGCCACAGCTTTCCTGCACGTAGTAGTTCTTCTTTCCATCATCACCAATATTTTTGGCGAAGCAGACAACAATCCACGGAGCTGTTTCAAGGAAGGGCTTGTGCCAGTCCGTTCCAAGCGGATCAATCGCCTCGCGCCAAGCCTTTGGCATCCGTCGCTCGTAACTCTCACGTTCCTCTTTCTCGGCAGCCTCTCGAATTTTTGATTGTAGCTCACGATCATTCACAGCAACAAAATGCCACGGCTCCCGGTGTGCACCACTGGGTGCCGTACCGGCGGTCAAAATCGCCTGTTCAATCAACTCTCGAGGTACGGAGCGGTCATTGAAAGTCCGTACGGAGCGGCGCTCCCGCATAAGATTGAAAAAATCCCGCGCACGGATCAACATTTCTTCCGGTGAGCGTCCAGTAAACTGTAATGGTCGCTGAGGATACAGCTGCATACTCCTATGGCGTGAGTCGTCCCAGTGTACGAGGAAACGGGATGGTTTCCCGGATGTGCTCCAGCCCACAAATCCACGATACGGTCCGTTCAAGACCTAAACCAAATCCGCTATGTGGTACACTACCATAGCGCCGAAGATCGAAATACCATTCAAAGGCTTCCCGAGGCAAGTCGTGTCGCTCTACTTGTGCCTCAAGAAAAGCCAGATCGTCCGCACGCTGTCCTCCGCCGATGATCTCCCCAAAACCTTCGGGAGCAAGAATATCCATTCCGAGAGCGAGCCTATCATCCTCCGGGTCGCGTTTCATGTAGAAAGCCTTAACCGCCTCCGGATAACGGTGAACAATGATCGGGCGATCGAAATGCCAGGTTAGCAGCGTTTCATCACTGCCACCAAAATCTCCTCCCCACTCAAACGCTGCCGCAGACTGCCACCATTTTGGCAAGTTCCGCAATGCTTCCTGAATCTGGTCCAGTCGTGCATTAATTTCGATCTCGCGTGCATCGACCCGACGTTTCTTCCACTCTTTCAGCTGCCCATAATTGGAGTTGTTATGAGCCCGTTCCTTTTCCAGATCAGACTTCTCACTGTGTAGCGCATCTATTTTTTCTTCCACCAATCCCTTAGTCTTATCGCTGCGTAGCAACTCCACCGCGTCTGAATAGCTGATACGAGGAAACGGTGCCTGAACATGCTTGAGTGCGTCCATATCTCTTCCTAATAACTTCAGCTCACCCGCACAATCACGTACCGCATCAGATGCAACACGAATAAGAAAATCTTCAGCAAGGGTCATATTCATATCCAGATCATAGAAGGCCATTTCCGGCTCTATCATCCAGAATTCAGTCAAATGCCTTCGAGTCTTGGATTTTTCTGCCCTGAAAACAGGGCCAAAGGTGTAAATTTTACTAAAGGCCATCGCCATGACCTCTCCATGGAGTTGACCGCTCTGTGTCAGGTAGGCGGGACTACCAAAATAGTCAATCTCGAAGAGCGTACTTGTGCCCTCCACTGCGTTCTTTGTGAGAATAGGAGCATCCATTTGCAGAAAGCCACGCTCCTGGAAAAAGTTATGGATACTCATGATCACGCAATTGCGAACACGCATAACGGCCCAGGGCCGACGACTGCGCAACCACAGGTGGCGCCGATCCATCAAAAACTCTACTCCGTGCGCCTTTGGCGTAATAGGGTAGTCACTGACTAAATGAATAATATCAAGGCTCGAAACCTGTACTTCGACGCCACCAACCTGACGCTCATCTGCACATATCTCGCCTCTGACTGTGAGAGCGGATTCCTGGGTTGCAGTTGATGCACTCGTCCAAGAATGTTCATCTACATTGCGTTGATTAACCACGCACTGGACCAGTCCCGTTCCGTCACGGATAACCAGAAAGATCAGCCCTTTGGAAGCACGTTTTTGTTGCAGCCACCCTCGCAGGGTGACCACTGAGCCAACCTGCCCTGTCAGGGATTCAATCATTGTTGCTACTACAACCTAATAACTCTCGCTGATTCTTCTGATCCAGTCTGGAAGTTTGCGCTCACCTGCAACGGTCGAATGAACAAGTTCATAATCGCCAAACCCATCCAGGTCTGCAAAGACAAAATCGGACTGGCCCTCACCAGAAATGTTATTGTACTTCCAGATTTCGTAGGGTTTATACCCCCTATCGTACTGGTGCTGTTCAATGGCGCTCGGACGTCCGTACTTTATAAGAACACGCCCTCTGTCCGTCTCCCATCCCTCCACACGCTGAACCGAATAACGCTCATTCGCATACATCAGCAAGTTATAAAACTCATCCCGAAACTCATTGACCCCCGTGTTTGGCGTGGGATCACGTACCAACCAAAAGTCCATCAGTAGTCGGCGACGCTCATTAAGATCTTCTACGCGCTTGATCCGTCTCAACTCCTGATCGGTGGCAATAACCTGAATATGCTCAAGCCCCTGCTCCACCTCGTCCTCCGGCATGGTGGCGTAACCACTCGTCTCAAATGTTTCCCTGGCAACAACAGGCTGCGCCAGTGCTGAGTCTGCAACAGGATTGAAGACAAAGAACTTGCGGGTTTGTTCAACCTTGGATTCATTGGCATTGTCAAGAACTACCATACGCAGGAAATAAGTGCCAGAGACAAGCGCAGACAAATTAAATGTGCCGACAAGGACATCTGTTGGACGCACCGCCCGTTTAGAGCGCTTCTGCAGGCCTGTGATGGCCGTCGGCCTGTTCGCTTCGGAAACGAATATGAGCATGGTATATTCGTCCGTATCCGAAGCTGCGCATGCAGTATTGTAGGCCTCCGCGTAGTAGAAGAGCCTAGCAGCCCCCTCACCGTACAGCTGGCTGGCATTTGGGCGTATATAGAGCCCATTCTTATAGAATGGATCCTCTCTATCCTCCGAAGGCGTAATCCTGGAAGCCAGTGTTATGTCTGAAAGTGCACAGCTTTGCTGCTGGTCATAGTCCGGTATAATTACATCACGGCTTGCCTGTACGGGGTCTTGATCTGATAGAGGCATTGCTATTTGCAGTTCATACTCACCCGGTACAACGGTTAGCCGGATTTGGCGCAAAAATACCTGCCCCTCTGTAATCAAAGACGGGTCGACCACGGCAAACTGCATATCCGTCTGCTGCTCCCAAACAACGCGTTCCGCAGATACCTCCAAATCCGCATCGGAGGAGCTATGCAAGCTCAGCGCGAGTGGAATGGTAGAAGTGTAAAGAGAATCACTGGCTTCATAAGTAAGTGAACTCGCTTCAATAGCCATATAAAGTTCAACCAGTGACTCCTGTTCGTCATAAGCGAATGAAGCGTAATCGATATCAATCCGTGGAGCCTGAGCTGTACTGCTGGCTGCAAAAAGCAGTAACCCAAGGAGACTTATCAAATAACGTGTTCTAGTCATGGATTCCTTATCATGCCGTGGACAATATTCACTAACCAACTGCAATTGCGTTCCCGCCTCCCGTACCTGCATCAAGCAGAATTCGTAATCCCCGGTAAAATGATTCATCATTAACCGGAAATTCTTCTCTGCAGCCCGAATTTATTGAGTACTAAGCACACCCGCGATATCCGGCGGCATCCAGTCTGGTGGCTTCATCCATTTGCCATCTTCACGAACATAGCTGCCTGGACCAAACTTTCTAAGATTAGCTTCATCTACCTCATGCAACAGTTGTTCATCATCAATCCCGAAAGCAATTAATGTGCCAACAGTTACAACAGATATGTCTGCGCAGCCATCAGCTACACCTTCCAGGTCAATCGCCTTTTCCGGTGTGAACGTGCACGTATCAATTTCTAATTCACCCTCGGAAACCTTAACGGTAACGCCAAGCGCATTCACCGTCTCGAGAGCTTCTTCCAGGATAAGACGCGCCCGAAGCAGCCGGGTGTGCTCGTCAGGTACCGTCACTTCGGACGGCGTTGCCTGACCCGCTTTCTCCATGAAGGTTCTTACACGCTGATAATGTACTGTAGGCATAACAAAATCTGGGTTGAGCAATGGGCGTGTCCATCATGACAGCCCGGTTACAAAGACGCTACAAGTGTGTCGTATTGTTCTACATGAACAGACCAATCAAGGTGCTCTACAACTCCACGGAGCGTTCCGGGTGGGAGTGGCCGTTCCTCTCCCATTAGCATCGCCTTCAGGATTATGAAGAGACTGTTCTCATCGTCGTACAGAACAGGAGCATGCAACAATGGCTTATGCAGTTTTTTCGGGATCAACTCGGGATAACTCAAACGATTCGGTAGTAAGGGATGACAACCACAATAAATAGCTTCCAGCATCGCTATGCCAAAAAATTCATGGACCGCCGTTGATACCACAATATCAGCCCGATGTAGAAGCCGACTGTACTCCTCAAAATCCTCCGCATATCCATAGTGTAAAATTCGCTCGGCATAACGCTCAAAAGCAGTGTCGAATTCCGAGGGTTGTTCCTCAAAACGTTTCCCCGCGAGTATCAACCGAAATCGACATCCCGCATCATCCAACCGGTTCATTAACCTAAAGAACGCCTCAGGATTCTTATCGTACTCCCAGCGCTGATTCCAAAGCACAATCGGTGAACCTCTCTCCGAATCCGTCGTGCTGGCATAGCGGGCATGCGCCTGAAGATTCATTCCAAGATGCATAACCCTGCTCTTGGCGCGAATTTCCGATACTGTGTGTAGATGTGTGTAATCTGGAAACACACGGAGCAACCCGGGAAGGGCCCGCATAAATTCGTTGTAATGAAACTCCGAATTGAATACAACCTGATCTGCCGCTAAACACGATAAATAATTGATGTAGGCGTACGACAGGTCTCGTTTCTCTTCCTTTGATAAAGGGTATGTCAATTGATTCTCGTGCAGATAGTAGACTACCGGCACATTCCCGATATCTTTTCGACTCAGAGCAAGAAATGCAGGAATATTGACCATACTGGAGGCCAGAATTACATCTGGCGTAAAACCATTGGCCACCACCTGTTTGCACTTGCGTGCAAGTGTCTGTGCACCGCCCTGCAGTCTCCATTTCCAGAACCTTGCCGCCATCGTTACGAGCACGTACTCGTGGCGACTATTCTTGATGAGTCCATCTACGAAGTTCCGGTGCGAACCTCCATACCAAGGCTCGAGTGCCAGTACCTTCATCGATGTCCTTTGGATTTCTTCTTGTTTGCAAACAGGCTTTGGATCTCTTTATTTTCCTGCTCAGTGAGCGGACGAACGATCGCCAGTTTGCGAACTTGCAACAAATCACGCATTGCATCCTCCATCACCTCGTCCGAAGTAACAGGTGCTGTACCTCCGGGTGGGAGTCCAATTTCACGGTGCTTCAACTTGACGGATAACGGCTTTTTGTTCGTGTTCTTAACGATCATGCCCTTACGCTTCCGGGCTATCATGATTCAGTGATGTTAGTTTTCCAAAGTATACGACTTATTTTCTGAAGGCTGCGACAGTCCGGCTGATCCCGGGGCATAATCCTCAATACACAGTGAGCGGTTTGCCGAATGGATTTTATCCTGAGAGTTGGAGGCAATAGCAACCAGATGTCCTGCCTCTTGCGCACGGGATATGGCTTTCTCAAATACCGCCCTCCCCTTTGCATCTAAACCTATCATTGGTTCATCGAGCAGCAATACCCTGGGCCTGTGCAGTAATGCAGCTGCAAGACGCACCCGTTGCTGCATTCCCGTCGAATACGTACTTACCTGCGTATCAATCCGGGCTGCCAATCCAACTTCTGCGACTATGGACTCTATATGCTCCGTCTGCTCATTCATTGAACGCACTCGCGTTATAAAGGTGAGGTTCTCACGTAGGGTAAGATCCTCATATACATTTATGTACGGTGCCACAAAACCTACATTTAGCGGATGTAGCTCTTTTGGTATGCACTGTCCATCCAATATAAGCTCTGCCTCTCCAGCGGTTGGTTGAAGAACACCAGCCAGAATTCTAAGCAATGTAGATTTTCCTGAACCATTTGCACCCGTAATAGCAAGTACCTCCCCCGGCAGCAATGTTAGTTCAACATTGCTGAAAATCCTTCTGTATCCATACTTATGACCACCCCCGCGTACGGTTAGGCTCGCCCTATTCTCCATCAACTATCAACATGAGTTGGCCTCCTTGAAGTATGCGCATTATGCTGGCAACTGGGCATCCCCTGCAATGATTACTCAGGGGATTATAACAAAACTGTGACTCACGGAAACCTTCCGCAGGCAAAAGGCTAACGGACGCACTGGGCTAGGTTAGTCCTCCGATCCAGTGCTTACCATAACATCATATGGATACGTTTGTAACTGCATAGTGCACTACGGTTTCGAATTCCCTAAAATTTCCATGACTCATGACAATGTACGTCTCAGGCTAATTACTGCAATTCATCCTGGTGTACCTGTCAAACCCTACAGAATTCCCAGTATTCTCAGAGCCATAATCAATACAGCGACTATCAGCACCACACGTATAGCCTTTTCACCTCGCCGTACTGCTATTTTCGCTGCGGCAAAAGCTCCCGTTGCATTGCCCGCAGCCAGTGACAATCCCAAGGCCCAATCTATATCTCCTGCAATCGCAAAGATCATCAAAGCTGGTATAGAATAGAGCAGCACAATAACGACTTTATGCACTGTGGTAGAGACAAGGTCCATGTGCAGGAGGTGAAAAAATACGGCCATAAACAGGAATCCTACCCCCATTTGAATAAATCCTCCATAGAATCCTAGCAACAGAAGCACGGGGCCAGACCATGGGGATTTCCTTGCTGTTGACTCTGAGGTAAGATTACCCCGTGGGAAGATCATGGTCAATACAACCACAATCAAGAGCACTCCCAAAATCCGCTCGAACCAGGCATCCTCAATCCTGGTCGCAGCAAAAGCACCTACCAAGGCACCCGGTATCGCCCAGAGCCCATAGGATATGCTCTTACGCAATCGGGTTTTCTTATCGGCTTTAAAGGCTAACGTAGCCGATATATTTTGAATAACGATAGCAACCCTGTTAGTACCGTTTGCTACACCGGCATCAACGCCGAGTAAGATGAGCACCGGAAGTGTGAGGGTTGAGCCCCCCCCTGCCATTACATTGACCATGCCTGCTGCTACGCCTACACCAAACAGGATCAGTAAGACATGCAACTCTGGCATACTATCGCCTAATAACGGCGAACCATTGCAATCGTCTTGTGCTTGCCTTCCAAGTCTGACTTTTTCCGACTGAATTTAAAACCTCCTGGATGCCGCCAATCAGCCAGCACCTCCGGCTCAACAATCGGCCCACGGACAATAAAGTTCATCATCTGCCCACGATAAATCGTATCCATTTTGACCTCACGTCCATTCGGATTGATAAACTTGACGCGCCCCCGACCATCGTGGGATCCATCATCATCCCATACATCCCGAAGTGATTCCGGCAGCAAATCCCAAACGAAGCGTCCTTGGACAACCTTATTGAGTAGGGGGCTGATACGCGGTTTCCAGAAGGAAATCAAGGGCCCAATACCGGGCACAGCTGCGGACATACTGAGACTATGCTCCGGCACCAAATCATCGGGGCGCAGGAGGCCAAACAAACCGCTTATGATTGCGCTGTTTTCCAGGAGCCTGCGCTGTGCTCCCGTAGGCAACCCTTCAAAGTCAACTGCACTGTAAAACGGATCAGGCTCAAATCGTTTACGCGCTGCCATTAGCGGCGCAGTATAGACGGCCTTTGTCAACTCCAGCACCTCTGCGAATCTCGCTTTACCGAAAATCTCTTCCAACGCTTCGGTCTCTTTACGCCGAATAGCTCCCTGGAGTTGATCCAGAACCTGTCGGCGTTCGGGAATCAACTGGTGAAAGTAGTTGAAAGTAGTCTTCGAGCGGTAGTCGAACACATCGGGAGCGAACGGATTACCTCCACTCACCATAATATCTGCCGACGCAGCCAAGACTGCGAAACGATCGTCGATAGTACCCCTTCTCAAGATTCCGTGCCCGATGATGACGCAGACCCTAGGATTTCATCCATACGTGAATTAATTTCCCGCGCCCGTTCTTCTGCCTTTGCAACGAGGGCTTCCCCCTTCTGTCGAGCATCGGCGTCTTCATTAGGCGTTTTTATGGTCTCCGCCAAGGTTCCAATATGATTTGCCAGTCCTTCCAAGTGATAGGTAACTCGACGGCGTAGTCGGCTACCCTCCTCGGGAGCAAGTAAGAGCCCCAAAGTAAAGCCTACACCACCACCAAGCAACAGCCCCCAGCCCAATGCTCGGGTCACACTACCTAAGCCATGATTTTTTGACATTGCTTCAAATGATTCGTGTCATACGTGGCAAGCTCAATAACTACTGAGTAGCGTAGCAGTAGTCAGATTACGAGCAAACAAAGAACCTTCTCGGGATCTTGGTTCAAAAACCGTCGTTACCCTGACCAAGGTTAGCGACTCCGCTTCTTGTGGCGATTCTTACGCAGCCGCTTCTTCCGCTTATGCGTCGCTATCTTGTGGCGTTTTCGTTTTTTGCCGCAGGGCATACAAGTTGTGATTATTTAGGTGTGAATAAGACCTCGAGCGTGAGAGGTGGTACTGGAGCAATGGCTTAATGTTCCAATGTTTCACTATCCTCAAGCCCAGAATTTTACTGGTTTACCCGTTGTTTGCTCTGTGCGGCTTATATTTCATTCCAAGTGGTGTACATTTTTTACTGGCTATACCAAACGGTAAGTTGACTTTCAAATTCCAGAACGCTGGCGGCTTCAAATTTGTCGACCTGAATAATGCCTCACAGAGACCTCCGGTCTTATTCTTGCATGGCCTTTTGGGAAACCCGGAAGGATGGTTTGATGCAGCTGCGGCCTTGGCCACCAGGAAATGCCGCGCAATCGTCCCATACCTTCCAATCGATCATATGCCCCGCGGGCAGGCTAACGTAGGCGGGCTCGTTAACTACGTGCGTGAATTCACTGATTTCCTGGATATCGATTCTATGGTGTTGGTTGGTAATTCCCTTGGGGGCCAGATCGCCCTGAGGTACTCGATAGATTACCCGGAACACATAGCTGCTCTGATCCTGTCTGGCTCTTCGGGGATTTACGAAACGGAAATTGGTACAAAAACCTTTCGACGCCAAGATCGTGTCTTTATCCGGGCTAAGGCAGAAAAATCATTCTATGATCCGGCCATGGTAACCGACGAATTGATTGACCGGATTCATGAGCTCGCAACAGACCGTTTTCGGGCGCTCCGAATAGTCTGGGTTGCTCGCAGCTCGGTGAACGATCTCGTGATTGACGACCTGGGGGAGATCAAAGCACCCACACTGCTCATCTGGGGAGCTGAAGATCAGATCACTCCTCCTGACGTTGCGCATACATTCGACCGAATGATGCCGTCGACCCAGTTGCATTTCATCGAGAAATGTGGCCATGCTCCTATGATGGAGCATCCAGATACATTTAACGAAATAATGATAGACTTTCTGGAGCATTCAATCGATAGGATTACCTTGCCCTCCGTACCTATCTGAGCCGAGATCCTTGTTCCTCAGAACACTTGCCGTATTATTACTAGGCCTTTCGGCGCTGCTGGTCGTCGGCTGTTCGCCCACGCTGTACCCTCTCTACCGAGACTATGAGCACGCCTCCGAGGATCATGTCCCGCTACATCGCATTGAGGAAGCTCTCGTTGAGGCTGGCTGGGAACTGATTCCTCCACCAGCACCAAACGCTGTGGCTACGGCAGAACGCCAAATTCGCGATTGGGTAATCTACCGTGTCGTAGTACAAGTGGAAGCCGTTCCAGTGGGCTCCAGGCACGTGCGCCTGTTTGTGCACCCTTATCGAATCTATGCAACCGGATCGCGCAGCAAAATACCCTTCTTGAAGCGCAGTATCCGTCGCAGGGTGATCTATGATATTGATCGAGTATTTGAATCATACAACCTCGTAGCAGTTGGAACAGATATTTCTCGAGACCGTGTCCGACGAAGGTGAACCTTCTAGAGTCTGAGGCGGTTACGCATAGACGATCTATACGGTGTATAGACTGCTCCTTGGGTTGTGCAACCTCGGTTGAGGTCAGGCGTACCTATAATGTTATTTGACTTAATGGGGATGATCTGGCTTCGACGGACAGCATCGTACGACAAGTTGCGTGTCGAGTTAACCTGACTTGAGCTCGTGAATTACGTCAGGAATCTGTAACTGCGAACGATTACTCGTACGCGATGGCGGCATAGCTCCGCTATCTGTCTTATGGACACGCACGCCCACAGGCAGTCCGTAAGGCATCGTCAATTGTGGGGACTCTGTTTTGAATTCCGGCTGCATTCTGTATAGAGTATTGATCAGCCTTTGTCTGACCCGGCTTTGGTCGTACGCCAAGGGGCACAGACGAGATACCAAGAACGACCTACACACGTAGACGCTTGATTGTTCGACTCTTCGGACCCGGGTTCGATTCCCGGCATCTCCACAACAGAGGTCTCGTGTCGCAGGGCGTGAGACCTCTTTTTGTTTCAGGTCAGTGCGCACCACACATCCCTGACCGACTGGGAAAAAAGAGAAAGATCCAAGGGAAAACCTGCAGAACTTTCTAACCTGTTACGATTGCCCCTAACCACTCTTCTTTGTGAGTTCAGCCAAACTGTCAAACAGCACTCGCTGATGTCCCAAGGCAGCTACACGGTCGTCGGGGTCTGTCCGAGCCTCTAATAGTATCCAACCTGCATATTCCGATGCCTGTAGCAGCTCAAATAGATGTCGATAGGGATACGTGCCGACATCCAGCTCACGAATATGAACAGTTTGTCCAAAATACTCGCGGACAAGCTCGAAGTTATGTGCCAGCCTTGGTTCGTTTAGGTCAGCCTCATTACAGTTCCAACAGACGCTGACGTTTCGGTGGTCGGCTGCTTCCATGATTCGTCGGACAACTGGTAACCGGTCCGTGCCCTGGCCATGAACTTCAAGACGAATCTCCTGGCCATAATCTTCTCCAAACTGTCCAAGTATTCGCAGTGCACGCCCAATTTGGGTAATAGTCTGCTCTTCCTGTACTTCACTCGGTAGCGCATCCGGCTTAACCTTTACACCACTGCCTCCCACATCATGGGACAGCACTATGGAAGCTTTGGCGCCAGTTATTGCATGAGCTAATTGCGCAGGCTCCAAATGATGAAAGGCCCAGTTCGTGCCCAATCCCAGCAATGACACATCACTGTCTGCGAATTGTGCACTAACTGCAGCACGCTCGGCAGATTGCAGATGGACCTCTACTCCATGAGCGTGCTCCGTTCGCAATTCCACACCCCCCACACCAGCAACCTGGCAGTTACGAATGAGTGTCGGAATATCCCAATCCCGCCCCCATAAATAGGTTACAAGACCAAACTTCAAGGAACTCTCCCGTCGCGTGATGGACGTAAGTAATTCCCCGAGTGAAAGTTTGAAGAACTGTCGGCGAGACGAACGCATAATCAGCTACCAATTTATAAACCAAATCTGTCAATTGGAAAATTATCCAGATCGAATGACAAATGTCCCATTTTATTCATCACGATTTGGATACAGGCTACAAAGTGTGAATTTGGTTGGGGGATGCGTCAGGATTTCCGGTGCGGGATGAAAAGTAAGCACTAGCCTTAGCGACCAAGCGTCAAATATAGCATTGCCGTCTGTTTTTCAGCTTGGTTTGGGGAAATGCCAAGGGTGCACGTACCGCAAGTGCAGTCCACTCCCATGTGTTGTGTTGTGTTGTGTTGTGTTGCTCTCCACCATTTTCGTGGGACACCCCAAATGAGGTGCACGGGTTTAGATGTCAGGCACAGACTGCCAGTGTAATTGCTGAAAGTGCGCCCAGAACCGTGTCCATGCCTGCACCGCGGACAGGGCGATATAGAAAGTGACATAGCGGGCATGACGTGCCAAGGTTGCACCGACCTTCAGCACTTGCAGTCTGAACGTGCGAAGGTGCATGTGAGGGAGTTCCGATGAGGACGAATCCGTGTCTGCGACAGCACTACCGTCCGCCTCCATCGCCGTCTCCGAGAAGGCATCGGTTGATTCGTACAACGCAGCGTCTGTTCCAGAAGACTGCGGACCCGTGTCGTGCAGTCCCTCGGCCAACGGGGCCACCTCATCGGGTTCAGACCCCACCGGTGGGGGCGGACTATGCCAGAGGCATCGACCGATGTGAAGAAGCTGGTAGACCAACAGGTAGACCTGAAGACGCACGGCATTCTCCGCCTGAATCTCGGCATCCTCATCGGCCTCAGCAATATCCTCACGCGCAATCGGTACGTTACGGTAATGCGACTTAGCGCGTGGCGAGGACGAAAATGACAGGGAACAGATCGCTTTGATCTCGCCCTGATGCATCTCCGCCTTCCCGCGCCGACTGTACAGGGCCGCCAGCACCTCCCCCGAATGCGTATCCGCGTCAAGATTGGTGACCAAAAAGTAGAAATCATTGAATAACTCCCCCGGACGCGGTTTCACCACCAGGATCACGCGACGGGTCTTCTCCCAGGACTGCGCACCATATTCAAGTTCAAAGTACGTCTTCGTCTCATACGAGCAATCCTCAACGTACGGGGCAGCCAGCGCCTCCAACACCTTGTTCTTGCGCAAACGCATCAGGTAGTGATGACCTTCTGCCTCCAGCCGTGTAAATACAATCCCACTATTGAACCCTGCATCCAAACGAATAATGACGCGGTCAGCGGCCATGGAAACCAGGAGGTCTTCGCAGTCGGTGACCTCGCGACGATTACCTGGACGCAACTGCGCCCCGAGTACATCCCCGCTCTCCCCGCATGAAGCAATCAGCGGCAAGAAAATCGTACGCTTATAGTGCCCATGATACGCACTGCCAAGTTGCTTGCCATGCACATCCATCGGCATCGCGTCCACATCAATGACCACTTCATCACAGCGCCAGCCACCGTTGCGAACCAGTATATGCTCAATCGCCAACTTTTGAACCGCCGCCTCCAAGTGCGACGGATTGTCCGCTTTGCTGAGCAGACCCAACAGACGGGACATGGTCGGCTGCGATGTCAACGTACGACCCGCTTCGACCGCACCCCGTTCGATGCTGGTGGACGTGCCAAATGCTGCATCGGTGCACACCTGCTCTGTCCATAGAGCACTCCATCCCTGAATCAACTGTAGCAGCCACTGCAAAAGCAACTGCGCCAGACTGTATTGTATACGATCTTGGTTTCGGGGATCGTACAGCCGCTCGGTCAGAAATTCAATGAGCCCCGTTCGCGCGATCATCGACCGCATCAACAACGCCCCCGCATCAGATGTCGTGTGGTCGTTGCTGGCCGCCTTGATTCGAACCGACTGGTTGTAGGGAAGCACAAAAAGAGGCTCCGTAGACTTTGCCATGATCTCACCTCTCCAAGGTGAATTTTTGAGTTGACTTTGAAAGGTCGCTTGCGCATGTGATCCACAGTAGAAACAAGCCTCTATTCGGTCAAAATCCGCAAAAAAAGGGCAATGGGCCCTTGTTTATAAGGAACGTACAAGGGACACGGAAGCTCCAAATTAGGTTAGGCTATCCCGAAAAACTGAGTCGTGATGAATATTGTGGGGTAGGGAGAGTTTCGTCATTGCGCGGGTTTCCAGAAACCTTTGTCTGTTGAGAATATACGCACTTTGTTTGCCGGGTTCGCCGGAGTGATGACTGTTTTTACACACGCAACGAATCCGCCATGCGTACAGCTGTTGTGCAATCCGACAAACAGTTTGGAACCGAATTCCCGGAAAGAGTTATAGAAGCTTTGACAGTCTCACGCAGACCATGATGGACACCCTATCCATAGCGCGCGACCTCTCCGAGGCAGGGGTTGATTGGAAGCAGGCCCAAGCACACGCCGCGGTCATTGCACATGCTGTAGAACAACAGCATGGCAACGTTGCAACAAAAGAGTTCGTGCGTAGCGAACTAAATGCTCTGCGCGGTAAGTTGAGTAGTGAGATAAGCACTGTACGCGGTGAGTTGAGTAGTGAAATAAGTACGGTTGAAGCTCGCCTTCTTCGCTGGATGGTCGGACTAATTTTTACCGCTATAAGCATCGTTATTGCCGCACAGATACTCATTCCATAACCCAAGAGATCTCCGCTCACGGTTCGACCCGTAGAATTCTCTCCCTCTCGGACTCTATATCCTTGCCAAAGGACCGCAGATTCCGTTTACGGGCGGTGTTACGTTTTGGGTTGCATCTTCTTATAGTGGAAGATGCAACATGGTTCTGGCAGAAGCACAAGATGGAATCCAGGAAGTATGTGCATTTCTTGGACATCAGGCTACACGAACACTATCGTATACAATACTGTTTCCGGAGATCATACAGCCGCTCGGTCAGAAATTCAATGAGCCCCGTTCGCGCGATCACCGACCGTATCAACAACACCCCCGCATCAGATGTCGGTGGTTGTTGCTGGCCGCCTTGATCCGAACCGACTGGTTGTAGGGAAGCGCAAAAAGAGCCTCCGTAGACTTTGCCATGATCCCACCCCCCAAGGTGAATTTTTTAGTTTATTTTGAAAGGTCGCTTGCGCATGTGATCCATAGTAGAAACAAGTCCCTATTCGGTCAAAATCCGCAAAAAAAGGGCAATAGGCCCTTTTTAAGGAACGTACAATGGACACGAAAGCTTCAGATCGGTTAGGCTATCCAGGAAAATTAAATTGAGATAAATATTGTGGGAAATCAAGATCAGCAAGAGCCCCCACGCTGAGTTCCCGTTCGAGATGCAGTTTGCACCAAAACATGGCTTAGTACAGCTCCGTCGTTATTCGCAAATACATTGAAGTACCGTTGTGATCGAATGGAATACTGCGGGGAGACAGGTTGCCCTGCCGATGAGTCTCTTCCATGTGTGCTCTGCGAGTTATATCAAACAGATTGTTTACACCAATTGTGACTTGCCAGGAATCCCGGAGTGCGTAGCCAATCTCGACATCCGTAAGCCAGACCCCTGGGAACCGATCCAGAACACTTATGCCACCCTCTTGGCAGGTAGAACTTGCAAATCTGCATGCCTGCCAACTGTCGAACCAACTCACACGAAAGAGTGCAGACCATCTGTCCAATAAATGCCGATATGTCGCAACCAGTCGATGTTTTGGGTTCAAGTCTTCTATTTCAACCTGACGTCGCTTGTTGAGTAAATCCAGTGTCAGTGGCTCTTGCAACGTTTGGCCAAGGAAACTGGTAATCTCGCTTGGTGGTGTGAAGTGGGTAAGGGATGTAGCCGTCCAGTTCCATGCAATACTCCCGGACATGGCGCGAGTAGGACTCCATTCAAGCTGCCAAGCCAAAAGTACGTCCAAACCATTGGTCTGTGTACTGAAATCATTCGAATAAAAACGAACCTCCCTAATGTTGGTGATGCCCCCCACAAAGTCTGCCGTCTCAAAAAACCGGCTGATCTCGTCCGTGATGCGGATGTTACCCGTGAGTGCGAGACGGTCACGCACGTTGATTAGGAAATAATCAGCAGTCAATGTAACATCCTCACTGATCTCTGCAATCAGTCCTGACGATACACTTTTAGCAAGCTCTGGAGTTAGGGGCTTCCCTCCCAATGCCTGCGAGATAGGATGTACTGACGGTAAAACTCCGACTTCTATCAATCCGTGCTCTTTCGAAAATCCTGTCGTCCGGAAAACATTCAGATTCGCCTGTCCCGGCGTCGGTGCCCGAAACCCTGTACTGGTTGTGGCACGCAGTGAAATACGATCAGTTACCCGGTACAGTGCTGCCAGCTTTCCATTCAGCGTACTTCCAAATTCAGTGGTAAAATTCTCATACCTCACTGCAATATTGCCTAGTAGACGCCGGGTAAGATCCGCTTCGGCATCTACATAGACGGCGAAATTCGGCCGGGCCCACCGGCCTGCAAAAATTGGGTTCAGCCCCTGATAGCCATTGGAACCAACGCTAAATCCCTGATCTGCATACGGGCCCGGGTTCCAGGATTCGAGATCTCCGGGCCGGCTCTCAAAAATCTCCTTACGCCAGGTTGCACCCCAAGCCAAATGAATCGGTGAAGCCAGCCGGCTCATTGTGACCGGAACAGAAAAAGCTGCAGACACTTCCGCTTCCTGTTGAAAATAGGACCGCGGTCTGAAGGAGGTCGGCGTGTCTGGACCGTAGGAAGCATTGACTGTTCGGTAAATGAAAAAATCCAACAGACTTCGAGCCCCACTCACACTGACATCCCAGTTCAAGCCGTCAATACTACCACCACGCAGGCCCGCAGTCAAACTGATATCGAATACATCTCCCCCAAATCGCGGGGTGAATCCCCCAGGAAAAATTTCATTAAACAAAAAACATTCCCCCTGGAACTCATCAATAAAACCCTGTATTTCCGCATTCGTCGCGTCCAAGTCTGGCAGCCTTTTATCCGTATGACAATCAATATCACCGTGTGGATTAAGATCCACTACGGCCCGCTCATCACCAAAACGAAACACACTACTGCGGGCTGTCTCGGTGCCCGGCGACCGAAAATAAAAACCTGATTCCTGGGTTCTGCGTCCCCCACCTCCAAAAACATAGCCTCGAATCCCGGGAGTAACATCAAAGCCGCTGTTAAAGAATCCAACCACACTGTGACTCACTTCTGCACTCCCCCAAATCTGAGCCGGTTCTGCCACAGGGTAACCACGACCGGTCAAGGTTATTGCATCATCACGCTGAGCGCTGCGTACAGTGGGCTCCACATCTCTATACTCCAAGCTTAGGTTTACAAAACCGTTGCGAGGCAGCGGAAAACCTGCATTAGCTGCCGCATGCACGTAGCGCCCATCACCCTCCAAGTATTGTCCGGTTCGTAGTCGTGCACGTACCCCCTGCGCATCTTCGCGAAGCTGCAAATTGAAAACCCCGGCTACGGCATCCGCACCATATTGAGCCGTAGCGCCATCACGTAATATCTCAATTTGGCGCAAAGCAATTATCGGAATCATATTGAGATCCGGCCCCTGTGCTCCCTCATTCAGGGAACCAGCTGACAACGCAATGGAGCCGGATCGATGCCGGCGTTTCCCGTTAACAAGCACAATCACATTGTCTGTCGGCAGTCCGCGCAGCGTAGCCGGACGAACAATAGAGGCTTCATCACCATTTACGCTCTGCAGGTTATAGGACGGTATCTGTGTTCGCATTATATCGTCCATATCTGTACTAGCCATCGATTGTAAATCGGAGGGCCCTAGTACATCAACCGGCACGGCCGAGTCCTTCAGTAATCGTGGTTGCCGTCGTGAGCCTACAACGACAAATTCATCCAGGCCAAGTACTTGTGACTGGAGAACCACGTCAATTTTCTCATCACTTGCGGATACATTAAACTCTTGTGTACGATAACCAACAAAACTGAATACCAGCGTAAAATCTCCAACTGGCACCTGCAACGAATACGTACCATCCGCAACCGTCGTGGTACCCAGTGTGGTTCCACGTACAGAAACAGTAACGCCCGGAAAGGGCTGGTTTGTCTCGCCATCAATTACGGTACCGTGAACAGCGAGTTGTGCACTTACAGTGGGAACGAGAGGGATAAGAAGCGGAAATACTAAGAAGATTAGAAAACGAAACGCCTTGGTTGCTATAGTCATAGTCCAGTGAAAATTACAAGTGAGCGTCTCACCTTTTTATTGAAGAATTAATTTCGGAATCCTTCAGGCTATAGATTCAGTGTATCCATCCGATAAGGAGGACATATTTGGTCCAAAGCTGGATCGGGTTCCGTATAACTTTCGCTGACTGTTCGACCACTGCGGTACCGTTTCGTTTCAAATCGTTGGTTAAATGTTAGCGGCCGGCGCTAATCAGATCTGACTTTGGCGTTCGGGTTAACCCGTTTAATGGATCATAGTCAGCTGGGCGATTGCAGGTTTTCCCAACTAGGGCAATACAGGCCGATTACGGGGTAGGTACACCCGGATGCCATTAATGGAACATCAAGGCCTTCAAAACGCACGTTACGGTCCACAAAAAGGCTCCATTTGGCCTTCCAGTAGCACCCATGACCGAATCTCATTCCAGCTCAGCCATCAAAACGCCTTTGATCAGAAATTCCTCAATTGATAACGAAGAATCACTGGGTTACCAAATTTACCGTTGGGAAGCGGTTCATGTTCGCCAACAACTCTGTTTATTGGTGAACATAACGCATCACACCCAGCATCAAACTTAACCCGCCCGAACCAACCTGCGGCCACCGTATTGAAGCCAGGGCATCAACGTTCATTCGACGAATCTGCCTAGGGCATGCAGTCGTTAACGCTGGTATCCGGGATGTTATTCCACCACTCCAGGAATACTCGTTTCAACGCTCCAAAATACCGGCTGGTAAGGTGGCCCAGTTCGATCGGAATATGCAGATTTGCGCAAAAACCCTCACGGTAGAACCATGCTCCCAGAATGAGGATACCAGAAACCCGTATACTAGTTAGCACAAAGTGTGAGTTGGAGTTATGATCAGCGAAAATGGGGGGGGGGGGAAGAGAATGTACAGCAATTGCATCTGCCTTGTAAGGAAGTCATGGGGGCGGACCACCGCCGCATCCAATCGGCGGTTGTGTGGCATGGTCGCGCTGCTGGTGGTCGCCAGCTTGGTGCTGACTGCAGTTTTGTTGCGACCGGCGGTGTTGCATGCGCAGGATGACCCAGTAGAGGGTGCCGGGATTAGGGTAGACGACAGCAGCGTGTGGGTCAGGGAGAACGGCGACACCTATCGGCAGGAAGTATGGCTAACAGTGCAACCGACTTCTGATGTTACGGTCGCGGTAACCAGTTTAGACGAGACGGTGGTGACCGTGGAACCGGCGACGCTCACGTTCACTCCATCGAACTACAGTGTGAAGCAGTACGTGACCTACACCGGAGTCGACGACAACATACTCAATAACCCTGTTGGAACGAGCCGGGGCACCCGGATTAGCTACTATGCAATCGGCGGGGGCTATACTGGCGAAGTACATTGGGTGCGGGCTTCGGCTGTTGATGATGAGCCGGCGGTGTTCAACGTAGAGGAGGGGCGGACCTACCGCGTTGGTTTCGGGTATGTGGTACGGTATCTTTGCACCCCGGCCGTGGTTAACTTTGTGGCGTCCGACCCCAGCCTCGTCAGCTTTTCTCCACCGTCATTGAGTTGGACTGAGGAGGACTCGGACCAATTAAAGACGGTGCACATAACGTTCCACTCCAACAACGCACTCGGGGGGCACAGTGTCTCGGTTGAGCGCCCTGCGACCGTACCCTGCTGGAGGCCTTATCCCTACCAGAAAATCATCTTCAACGTGAGCAACATCGACATCCCGGGTACGATCGTTACGCCGACCGAATTGTTGATTGACAAAGGCGCGACCGGCGACTACACGATAGTGCTGACCGCGCGGCCGACTGCTGACGTAACGGTATCGGTGGTGAGCAGTAACCCCAATGCTGTAACGGTAGACCAAACAAGTCTGACCTTTACCCCGTCGGACTGGGATACGGCTCAGCCGGTTACCTTGAACGCAGTCAATATGGGCACGGCGGCGATTTCGCACACGGCGACCGGCGGGGGCTATGACGCCGTAATGATCGACGATGTGGCGGTCACGGTCCGAGAGCTATCGGTCGAAGCCACGCCGGAGTGCAGCACCACGGTGAACGACACCTCGGTGATCCCGAAGTTTGCCCTCAAGCTCACGCCCGCTCCGGATGTGGAAGTTGCGACGGATTATCGCGTGCTCTCCAATAGCGATGACACATGGATTGGAGCACTGCCGATTCGCCCTGGGGGCCGTTCGATCGAGTCATTCTTCGGCACTTTTGCTCAGCTGCAGCAGGCCTTTCCCGGTTTTTCAGGGTTTGAGTTCAGACTCAGGCACGCCCCCAACCTCACCGCGAAGTGCATATGGGATTTTGACGATCCATCCCCGTCGGTGCGGTTGTTGGTCTCTCCGAACCCGGTGAATGAAGGGAATTCGGTGACGGTGACGGCGACGCTGTCATCGGCCCTGTCAAACAACGTGACGATCCCGCTCGCGTTGACGGCGGGCACGGCCGAGGCGAACGACTATGGTTCGCTGCCGAACATCACCATTGATGGAGGCTCAACGACGGGCACAGGCACGATTTCGACGAGCGAGGATGCCGACACCGACGACGAGACCTTCACAGTGGCACTGGTTTCTCTTCCGTCTTCGGTAACCGCGGGCAGTCCGAATTCGGTTGAGGTGACGATCGCAGACGATGACGCGCCCCCCACATCCCCGCCGGTGCGGTTGTCGGTCTCTCCGAACCCGGTGAATGAAGGGAATTCGGTGACGGTGACGGCGACGCTGTCATCAGCGCTGTCAAGCAACGTGACGATCCCGCTCACGTTGACGGCGGGCACGGCCGAGACGGACGACTATGGTTCGCTGCCAAACATCACCATCGATGCGGGCTCAACGACGGGCACAGGCACGATTTCGACGAGCGAGGATGACGACACCGACGACGAGACCTTCACAGTGGCCCTGGGTACTCTTCCGTCTTCGGTGACCGCGGGCAGTCCGAATTCGGTTGAGGTGACGATCACGGACGATGACGCGCCCATCCCGTCGGTGCAGTTGTCGGTCTCTCCGAACCCGGTGGATGAAGGGAGTTCGGTGACGGTGACGGCAACGCTGTCATCGGCGCTGTCAAGCAACGTGACGATCCCGCTCGCGTTGACGGCGGGCACGGCCGAGACGGGCGACTATGGTTCGCTGACGAACATCACCATCAATGGGGGCTCGACGACGGGTACAGGCACGATTTCGACGAGCGAGGATGACGACACCGACGACGAGACCTTCACAGTGGCCCTGGGTACTCTTCCGTCTTCGGTGACCGCAGGCAGTCCGAATTCGGTTGAGGTGACGATCACGGACGATGATCCGCGGAACCGCCCGCCGACGGTGTCCGCGTTTTGTGACCCGTGCATGGTCGGGCCAAGTGGGGAAGTGAGGCTGACCGCGACGGCATCGGATCCAGACGGCGACCCGCTGACGTGCGCATGGAGTACGCCGCAAGGGATTTTTCTGGGGCCGATTGACGAGATGGAAACGCGCTGGCAGGCTCCCGCCGACACCGGGTTCTTCACGATCCACGTGCAGATTTCCGACGGGCGGGGCGGGGCGACTTCAAGCACGGTGTCCATTGAGGTTGCGAACGCGCCTCCGGTGTTCGGGGAACCATCCTATACGTTCAAGCTTCTGGAGAACGAGGACGGACGCCAGTACCCGATATCGCTGGGCACTGTGGTCGCGGAGGACCCAGACAGGGACGAGGTGATGTATGCGCTAGTGTCGGGCGCAGAGCATCTGTTCGCCATTGGGGCGCGGGATGGTGCGTTGACGTATGTGGGTCCGGGCGAGGACTACGAGATGACGCCGAACCGGTATAAGTTGACGGTTCGTGCCCGCGACCCCCACGGTGCAGAGGCGACGGTCGAGGTGATAATCGAGGTGACGAACGTGAACGAGGCACCGGTGGCGTTGGCCGACACGATAGCAACTGCGGAGGACGAGCCGGTCCTGATCGACGTGCTGGCAAACGATACGGACATCGAGGGGGACGCCCTGCGCGTCGAGTCGGTCTCTCAGCCGATGCACGGGACGGCGCGGGCGACCGGCGGCGGTAATGTGGCGTACGCATCGGAAGCGGACTGGCATGGGATGGACCGTTTCACGTACACGGTGGCAGACGGCAACGGGGAGACGGCGCAGGCGGAGGTGCTGGTGCGGGTGGCGACGGTAAACGATGCGCCGGTGGCGTTGGCCGACACGATAGCGACCGCGGAGGACGAGCCGGTCATGATCGACGTGCTGGCAAACGATACGGACATCGAGGGGGACGCCCTGCGCGTCGAGTCGGTCTCTCAGCCGATGCACGGGACGGCGCGGGCGACCGGCGGCGGTAATGTGGCGTACGCATCGGAAGC
>MPNB01000031.1 GCA_002238805.1 Rhodothermaceae bacterium bin80
CCACGGTCACGACGGCGGCCGTGGACCGGTTTGTGCATCACAGCGTGATCCTTGAACTCAACCTGCCGAGCTACCGACTTGAAGCGGCGCAACAGCGGCAGAAAGCAAAGCAGGAACCGCTTGAAACTGGGTCCTCCTGAATCTACGATTGATGAATCTCTCGAACATAAATTCACCCGTATCTCACTTGGTTCGTGTCCATCTCGGACTGACAATTTGTCAGTCGGGGCGCAGACGAAATTCGTGGGATTTATCGCGCGCAACTTCGCTCCGCAGCTCGCTGCTCCGCTTCGTTGCGCGCCCTCCTCCAATGGAACTTTTAAAGGAAACTTTTAATTGTCGTCGAGGTAAATTTTAATTGACGTTAGACAAATGATCAAACATGCCGCGCGTCGGCATTTTGAGGGCATCCCCTCCGGGATAGTCCAAGTTGAATTGGTGTAATTCTTGAAACGTCAGAGTGGGCGGCCTCCTAAGCGGCAAGACGCGCGGTGCGAGCAATATCGGCTGGGATTGGGTACTTCATTTTCCAGATAATGCTCATAGGCTGTTCTCCATTATGTGACTGATATGATACGGGCCCTAGGAATTTGAATGGCATTGTCATTCCAGAATCAGTTTTTTTGGCCACTCGAACAAACAATAAAGGCGTCACTCCAAGGGCTTCATGGTCTGTATGGCGGCAGCCAACTTTGCTGTCTGATTTGGTTCGGTTCTGGGATTCCCAGTGGAAGAGATGAGAATTGATAGGATAGTCTCCATACATTGTGCTCCTTGCAAAATATTCTTCTGATTTCTGAATAGTGACGAAAAGAAGGTCACATTTTGTTATTTCATCAAACTTCACCCCCTCTTTTGGTCTTTGAAGTTTCCCATTCCCGACCAAGTTGAAAGCACCCGCAATTTCTGTTCTCGAATATGTGGCATATAAGTCTAAGGGAACTATTGGATTGACTGAATACTCGGAGGGGACATTTGCAATTTCCTCTGCTAATAAATCCGTTACAGAGATGAGTTCTTTACAGATAGCAGGATGATCAAGCATTTTATTATAGCCCGCATTCAGGTCGCTTGCAGCCTCTCTACCCAGCAGCATACATACCAGCATAAGGAGTCGTCGCCGGTCTCTTTCAGAGAGTTCGTGTATATTCAGAAGCCCCCTGGCAGCTCTGCGCATGAAATTGAGTCGGGAAGCGTCGTCAGCATGAATCAACAATCGTAATCTGCCTCCGATCTTATCCTCGTCTGGCCCTTTGGACAGGATGGCAATTCCTGCCTCCCGGCTAAGCAATGCGAAACTGTGAGGTTTTTTGGAATAAAATTCTTCGACAGACAGCCCTGCTTCACTCAGAAAGGTCCCCAGGGTTGCTTGGTCTCCCAATCGTTGAAGCAAGTTCTTCAGCTCGTTACGGTTACTACGAAGTTGCGACTTGAGATTGTTCAGAATGACCTCCTGGCTTTCCTGATCCAACTGGAGAGAGCATCCTGATGGCAGAGCAGGAAAGTCATCCTTGACCGCCTCTTTAATAGATTTACGTGTACCTCCCCCAAGCATAGCCCGAAGTGCATGGTCGAATCGAAATTGTCTCGCACTATTGCTGATAAAATCCAGGACTGTTAGACAGTTTTTGCCCTCCGAGAAACGAAGTCCACGTCCCAATTGCTGGGTAAATACGGTAGCACTACTGGTTGGTCTCAGCATCAGGATGGTATCCACCGGAGGGATGTCTACACCTTCTCCGAGTACATCCACAGAGAAGAGTACGTTCACTTCGCACTTTCTTAGCAGGTTCTGAGCGTTTTTTCGTTCTTCTTTGGGGGTCTTCCCCGTAATGCAGGCGGCAGGAATTCCCGCATCGTTAAATTTTCGCGTCATGAATTCTGCATGAGATATACTGACGCAAAACCCTAGCGCACGCATCTTCAGCGGATCGGCAATGTGGTCGCGGACTGCTTTCAGAATCTTGCGTACACGAATGTCATCAGCGGTAAAGAGGCGACTCAATTCAGCGTCGTCATATTTACCCCGAACCCATCGCACAGAAGATAAGTCTCCACCGTCATGTCGCCCAAAATAATGGAAAGGAACCAATAGGCCACGATCAATAGCATCCCAGACTCGCAGCTCTGCAGCAATACGGCCCCCGAACCAGGATAGAATATCTCTTCCATCCGCACGTTCTGGAGTCGCAGTGAGTCCAAGCAGATAACGGGGTTGAAAATGCTCAAGGAGTCTCTGATAAGTTTTTGCAGCAGCGTGATGAAATTCATCCACAATAATCATCCCGAAATGCCTTTTGTCGATCTTGCCGAGATCAAAGTTTGCAAGGGACTGAACGGAAGCAAATACATGGTCCCATTTTTGGGGCTGTGATCCGTCCACGTAATCTTCCCCGAAGCTATTGTGCTTCAAGGCATCTCGAAAAGTCGTGCGTGCCTGCTCCAGGATTTCCTTTCTATGGGCAATGAACAGGAGACGAAGCGGACTCCTATGGTTGTCTAGTCGACGGTAATCCAGTGCGGCCATGACGGTTTTGCCCGTACCGGTGGCTGCAACAACAAGATTGCGTGTTCGACCGTGGACCGTGCGTTCCACATCCAATTTGTCCAGGATCTCCTGCTGGAACGGATAAGGATGAACATCCAGGCTAATAATGTGACCCGGCCGAAGCTCATCTTTGACGGCTTCATTTAATTGCTCTTGGGATTCTGGGCTGCCATCATAGGTTTCGAATTCTATGTCTTCCCAGTAGCTGTTGAAGACAGTTTCGATTTTATCAATGATTCGCCCGGCGTCCACTTTGGACAACCGGACATTCCATTCAAGTCCATCCAGCTGTGCCGCTGCGCTGAGGTTTGACGAACCAACGAAAGCAGTTGAAAAACCCGTATTACGGCGAATCAACCATGCTTTTGCATGGAGTCGTGTCCGTCGGATGTCATACGAGATTTTCACCTTAGCGCCCATCTGGATCAGTTCATCAATGGCCTGCTGCTCGGTTGCCTTCATATAGACCGTAGTGATCACCCGTAGGCATCCTCCCCTTGCGATAAAATCCTGCAATGCTTCGCGTACAAGACGAAGTCCCGACCACTTGATAAACGCTACCAGAACATCGATCTGGTCGGCAGACTCGATTTCCCGCTTCAGTTCATATCCAATGCGGTGGTCATTTGAAGCATTCGTCAATAGCTCTGAGTGCGAAAGGGGGATTCCCGGCCGCGGGGTCTGTGTCTTTGTATGCGCTTGGATTCCTCGTACAAGCTCTTTCAACCGGGTGTTTGTTACAAAATCCGATTGCTGTACTACATCGCCTCGCGTATTTTTTTCGATAATCCGAATCAGATGATTGGTCAATTCGACTTGGGCTTTCGTGTGCTGACCAGTGAGTGCACGTTCGATAAGTTTGTTCAGATGCTGGGACAACAGTCTGGCCCCAGTATGATTCTGCAGCCTCTCCGTGTGAGCCCGTAGTGAAGGATCCTCTTCAACGACATCGTGATTCCCTTCCGTAAAGACTTTGTCATACAGGCCGGTAGTCAGTTTCTCTGGCATTACCACTGAGCGGTAGTTATTGCTTTATTCGCACCTGGTTCGCCAGCTGCCAGCTGTTGTTCCCATTTTGCAGGAAAGCACATGTTCACGCGTAAAATTCCCAAAGGTCGCTGTCATTCTAATTGATACTAGACACGGACGCCGGTCTATCACACAGACCAGGAGTACCGGGGGATTTCAAGATCGCGGTGCAGCAGTATTCGGCCTTTCGGCCCGACTACCCAGTTTGAAAACACAAATCAAGGTCAAGGACCACTAAGCGGGAGTGTATGCACATGACCGGTACTAAAGTCTTCAGCAAGATGTATCGTGACCGTGATCTCAATCAGCAGCCGACGAAGGTCCAGTAAAAGATTTCTGACCAGAACGCGAAGAAGACGCTTAGGAGTCCTGGTCAGTGATGCGCTCCAACCGTAACAGACGGATATCAGCAACCGCTGTACCTGGGACGCTGGTCGCGCGCAGTGATAGAGGTTTGCGCCCTGCTTCAAGGAAAATCTGCCCCAGTGGCAACGGACGAAAATCCTTTACATACGACTCAATCCGAAGTACACGGTCTTCATCCATTCCATATTCCGGTGGATCATGTGCCTCAACAATCATTGCTTCCGCTGCACCATCACCAAAACTCAGAGTGATTTGCGCCCCTTCATCCCCTGGTGTAGCCGTATAGTACAGCGTGGCCATATAATTCCCCGCCGTAAGGACCTCAGTATCCCAGATAATAGCATCATCCGTACTCGTCCAATTTGTAAGGAAGCTATCATTCGGGTACCTGTTGGAGCGAAGAATTCCGCCCGATCCCACTGCATCTCGGGCAGGTAACCAGGTTACCTCATGGTCCGCATGTCCCACCGTGAATGGCCTCTCCTCAAACGTTTCAGGAACCGCTTCGTCTATCCAGGCATCCTTCACTTGGCGAAGAGAGTCTGCCAACTCCAGATGTTCTGCTGCTATATTCTGTCGCTGCTCCGGATCATCAACCATGTTGAAGAGCTGTCCCGTATGATCCAACCGATGTGTTTGTGTACGTACACTGGTACGTCCATTCCAGTGTGAAAAAATCATACGCTCCGGCACAACATCAGCATTGCCTGTAAGCAGAGGTGCAAAACTGACTCCATCCAGCGGATATTGGGTATTGAGCTCGAGGCCGGTAAGCTCAGCCAATGTTGGCATTAAATCAATGGCAGCAGTGATATCAGTAATTACAACGTTCGCAGCAATGGTACCCGTCCACTGCATCAGAAGAGGCGAACGGACCCCACCTTCATCAGTGGATCCCTTCCTTCCTTTCATGCCTGCATTCCAGCGTGCACCATTAGGACCATTATCCGAGAAATAAAGCACAATGGTATCCTCAGACAGAGATAATTCATCCAGTAAGGCTAACACACGCCCCACATTCCAATCGATGTTGAGTGTCATCGCAAGTGCTGCCCGTGTGTGCAGCGTGTCCTCCCGTTCAGGGTCACGATGATTCTGAAGTAATCTTGGTACGCTGTCCCACCATTGGTCCGGCACCTGCATAGGAGAGTGAGGGGTGTTGTAGGGCAAAAAAACCAGGAATGGAGATTCCCGATTTTCGCTGATGAACTCCATGGCTGCCTGTGTCAGGTCATCCGGCAGATATCCCTCTCCCTGAACAAGTTCGTTATTCAATTCAAGAGGCGGCGAGAAATAATGCCCCCAGTGTCCAGAGGCAAATCCATAAAAATGATCGAACCCCCGACTGTTGGGGTGATATGGAGGCTGCTGCCCGTTGTGCCACTTCCCAAACACACCCGTCACATAGCCAGCTTCCTGGAATACCTCAGCAAGTGTTGTCTCGTCTGCATTCATGCGCTCTGAACCTGCACTGGTCCCATGCACCCCCGACCGTGTGTGATACCGCCCTGTCAAAAGTTCAGCACGGGTCGGAGAGCAAACAGGACTAACATAGAAGCGATCGAACCTGACCCCTGAGGTAGCCATTCGATCGAGGTTTGATGTGTTGATGCTGGTATTGCCATTTATAGACAAATCTCCCCATCCTTGATCATCAGCTAAAATGATAATTACATTGGGCTGACGCTCCGTGTTGCCACAGGCAGAAAAAAGGATTAAGACCAGCAATAAGAGTACTATACGAGACATGAAAAAATCAGCGGTGCTATTATTGGGAGTTGTAAGATCGCCAATTAACGACTAAGGCGGACCTTCACACCAAGTCGTGCAGCCCCTTGCTGCGGCTTCTTTAGCGGCGTCCTCCGCACACTTGTAGCTCTCAAACACGCCATAAACCCCTGAACCCGTCCCTGTAAGAGATGCGAAAAGCGCGCCTGCACGCATCAAGTCAGATTTAGTCCTGCGAAGTACAGGCCACTGCGAAAATACAGGCCCTTCAAAATCATTGGTCAATTCAAGCCTCCAACGATCTAAGTCATTGGAGCGAACCACTTCGGCTAAATCTGCACGACCAGTCTCGCGTACTTCAACGTGCTGAAAAGCCCATGCCGTTGAAATATGAACAGGGTTCACCACAACTGCCAGACTAAAGGGAAAACGATAACCTTCCAGAGGAGAAAGCACTTCGCCCCTGCCTCGTGCATATGCAGTACATCGTCGTAAAAAGAACGGCACATCTGATCCAAGGCCCAACGCCAGCGACGCAAGTGGTATCGTCGTGGAATCCAGGCGCCAGAGCTTGCACAGGATTTGCAACACGGTTGCTGCATCGCTTGATCCGCCACCAAGCCCCGCGCCGTGTGGTAAAACCTTCGTCAGGTGCAGTACTGCACCCAGATCAACCCCACCAGAGGCCTTAAGTAGTCTGGCCGCGCGTACAACCAGGTTATCCTCCCCACTGGACAGCGTCGTGTCCGTGCAGGTTAGGCTAATAGTTTCGGCGTAATCTGCTGTGAGTGTGTCGGCCCAACCTATTGGATGAAACACTGTAGCTAGATCATGATATCCGTCTGTTCGCTTGCGTAATACATGCAATCCCAGATTGATCTTGGCCGGGGCAGTTGCAGATAACACGTGTGAGTTGGCAATAAATTGGAATATGCGGGTACCCGTGTTATTGTATGCCGTTCCATGTGTATACAACATTGGTATCACGACCAACGCAGTCAATCAGCCAGATCGTGTCCGTAATCCGCACTAATGATGTACATCAATTAACTGCTTTCATGCCTCAACCAGACAATGCTCAGAAAAAATCATGTACTTCGAAGTTCAATGCCGAAACATGCTCTGCCACGCATCGTTGTATGCTCCACTTTCCGCTCAGCTTCCATCACCCACATCGCTGCATCGGCTACTCCGTTGTCCCTTTGTTCGTGAAATCTTCTTCGCCGATGCGCAAGCTCACCGTCTGCTGGGTTGCTGTCTTTTTTCTGGCACTAACTGTACCAGCCAGTGCTCAGATCACTCCTAACAGCGTGTCCTCTCTCAGTGTGACCCCGGATGACCCCCAGGAGGAACTCCGAAGAGCCATGCTTACACAGATTGGGCAATCCGGCTTCCTCGCACTGGAGGGTGCCGTCGATCCCAATGAATATCTGGTTGGTCCCGGCGACATCTTCCGTGTAATGATTGGAGGCCTGAACCCAGTCGAAATTCCACTGACCGTCTCAGTTTCCGGCATACTACCTCTTCCAGAGGTCGGCACCCTGGATGCCGGTGGCAAAACGTTGGCAGAGGTCGAACGTAGTGCAATAAAGCTGCTTGAATCCAGATATGCAAATGCCCCCATCAGCTTCTCCCTAGCGCAGGCCCGAAGCTTCTATGTTCATGTCACAGGCTCAGTTATCAAAACTGGTCGATACCTGATGTTTCCCGTTTCGCGTGTAAGTGATGTTGTATTCCAAGCTCTCTCCTCCGGTGTAATGACCACGAGACAAACCAGCGAAGATGTAGAAGTTGATTTTGTGGCTCCTGAACAACTGTTCCGACCGGAAACCAATGAGGCCTATAAGCCTGCACTGAGGAATATCCGGGTGCAGCATGCAGACGGAACAGAAGATTTGATTGATCTGCCCCGTTACCAAACGACAGGTAATACAGATTACAATCCGTTCCTGCAGGATGGCGATCGGATCAACGTTCCTGCTTATCACGAAAATCGTGAGGGGGTACGTGTTTCCGGTGATGTCGCATGGCCCGGCCTGTACGACTGGCGCCCTGATGATACTATTGCCAGCCTCCTTGACCTTGCAACGGGAGGGCGCCCGCTAAATGGAGCAACTCAGTTCCGCCTTATACGATGGAGTGATGGAGCCTATTACACAGTACTTGATCAGAGTATTGAGGAGTTGGAACAGAACTCAATGAGAGAACAGCCACTCATGGCCGGCGACCACCTCACTGTCTATGAGCAGAAAACTGCCACAGCAAAAATCGAAGGGTGGGTTGAATACCCCGGCGAGTACCGCATAGAGGGGGGCATAACGACGCTAACCCAGTTGGTCAAACTGGCAGGTGGACTCAGAGACGGTGCCAGCACCAGTGCGGCCACACTGGAACGTACAAGCCAAAATATTCTAGTAGATGCTCCTGAGGATCTTGCGGAATCTCAGTTGATACCAACCCCCGACAGTGACCCGACCGGCCAATTGTTCGCTCAAGGCTTTCAGAGACCTTTTTCCGGTGAAGTCGGCAGCCATGTAGCCGCAGACATTGCCGGAGCACTGGCCGGCAGTAACAAAGATATTGTACTCTACGACGGAGATCGACTGATCTTTCCGCGTGACGAAGGCACAGTCCTGGTAACCGGACACGTTCCTCAGCCAGGTTATGTAACCTTTGTGTCGGGGATGACTGCCCAGCACTATATAGATCGTGCCGGAGGCCTAGGGCCAGAGGCCGAAAAAATTTATATCTATGACGGAAGCAGTTCCTCCGTGCGACAGGGATTGAATGAACCCGTACGCCCGGGGGACACTATTTTCGTTTATCGTCTAGTACAACTAACCGTGACTGCCCGCCAAGCACGCGCACAGCAATTTCAGATCCTGATTGCGGGCCTATCTGCCGCAGCAACCGTAACTCTCGTTATCTGGAACGTGCTTCAATGACTAGCCCCTCAACATCCCCAAACGAGGTATCCTTCTGGACATTTTTTCGTGCTTTGCTCAAGCAGCGCTGGCTGATCATCGGGATCACCGGGTTCGCCGGAGCAGCTGCGGTAGTTATCAGCCTCTTTCTGTCGAACTGGTACATGGCCGAGACACGCCTCCTGATCCCCGGACAAACATCTTCCGGCTTACTTTCGGGGGTCATCAGTGGGCGTCTCGGAGGCAGCGCCTCATCACTACTTGGAGGATTGGTCAGCGATTACCAGCAGCAGCTTGCCATACTGGATAGCCGCACGTTAAAACAAAGTGTTGTGGAAGAGTTCGATCTCATAGAGGTGTATGATCTTGCCGACAGTGAAGCCCCTATGGAATACGCTATTGAGGAGCTGGAGGGGAATGTCGAATTTGTTGTGGATAATGAATACAACTACCTGTCCGTGCAGGCCTATGATAAAGACCCGCAGCGTGCGGCCGATATGGCTAACTTCTTTGTCTCGGAGTTAAACCGGATCGGAATAGACTTGTCAACGCAAACTGCCCGTGCGTATCGCCGTACCGTAGAAAAACGTTATCAATCGTTCGAAGACAGTCTGGCTGCCGTAAGGCTGGCTACGCGAATACTCCAGGAAGAAACAGGTGTGTTGGATTTACCTACCCAAGGAGCTGCATTTGCGGAAGTACTTGGAGAGTGGCGGACTCAAATCTTCGTGGCTGACCTCGAGCTCGATAACCTGCGCTTTCTGTACGGCGACAGTCACTCACAGACACGTGCAACACAACGGGCAGTTGATCAGGCCTGGCAATCCTACAATCATGCACTGGAGGGGCAGGAACAGATTATGCCGGTAGCCCAGGACATCCTGCCGGAAATTGCACACAGATTCATCAAATTACAGACGGACACAGTTATCTTGGGCGCACTTCTTGAGTTTACACGGCCGGTACTGGAAGAAGCCAGGCTGGAAGAAGAGCGCGCATCGCAATCGGTCCAGGTTCTGGACCCCGCTATACCTCCTGCTGAAAAAGCTCGCCCTTGGCGTGCAGCTATTTGCGTTGTCAGCACGTTCTCAGCCTTCCTGCTCTCCATACTCTACGTCCTGATCAGTACCTGGTGGAGAAAAAATCATACACTGATTGCCGAACACCTGAGTTCTGGATAAGCCGAGATGCACTACTATTGAAGTGAACCCTCGATGCTCAAGAAAAGCACGACATGGGACAGGTAGGCGCCCTATCAACTCCTTTAAAACTGTACCGTACCGGTAATGCAGTAATCACTGCTGGGTTCATCTTGGGCTTGGCACTGGCACTGGCACTTGCCACCACTGGATCTGTGGTCTACGCAGTTGCACTGCCTGTGGCAATACTCGGTGCAGTGGCCATGTGCTTTTTCTTTGCAAACCCCTTGATCAACCTAGTGGTAGCCATTGTTGGTTTCGTGTTGATAGCCTCCAATGAGACCGGCTTTCAGGTGATGGAGGTTGCCTATGCTGCTTACCTGTTTGCAGTACTTATGATGTGGTTCCTGCAACATGTTGTTTTGGGATCAGAAAATATTCTGACTGAAAAAGTAGATCGATCTCTGGCCATATTTCTGTGTTTGCTTCCGGCAACTTTGATCCTTACCGCGGTATTTCACGGAGATTTCAGGGTAGCGGGCAGCGAGTTGATTTCGCTGTCAATGTTGCTGATATATTTTCCAGTAAAGCATACTGTGGTCCATCACAAATTCGGACCGAGGGTCATGCTTACTACTGTGGTGCTTATGAGTGCAGGAGTCGCGTTGTTGAACACATTCAACTATGCATCTGATCTGGCGGGAGCAACTGCGTTATGGCAAGTGGCCGGCTCACGGGTTGTCGTTAATGATTGTTTACTCATGGTTGGTGCACTCATGAGTCTAACATTACTGGTGTATGCCAAGGGCTTCCTCCCAGTACTGCTTTCCGCGGTTGCTCTGTCGCTCACACTCGCCGGCTTGATCATGACTCAGGCCCGTGGGTTCTGGCTTGCTTTTGCCTTCGGTGCAGCTGCCCTTGTTCTACTCGTTCGTACCCCCGAGCGCATCAAAATACTGACGGTCGGGACCATTGTTAGCTTTATAATTCTGGGGATGGGTTACGTGTTGATCGGGCCATTCCTAGGTGTGATCCTCGAAGGGATCACTGAACGCTTTGGCTCCATTGCCACAGCTTTTACGCAGGACCTGTCTCTCGTGAACCGGTTCAGGGAAACTGGTGCCGTGCTTGAGAAAATTGCAACGAACCCACTCATTGGACATGGCCCCGGAGTATCCTACCTGTTTTTTGACATTGTTCATCAATCAACAGATACGGATTCATTCGTGCATAATGGATACATCGGACTGTGGTACAAGTATGGGATATGGGGGCTTGGGTTAGTACTGTATTTCTGGTATTCCGTGGTCAGGCTGGGCTTGCGAGCGTTCCGGAGTGATTCTGCCGAACGCTGGACTCGCTTGGCAGGCTTAGCGGGCGCCGTACCCCTGATTGCATTAACGATTTCGACATTGACACAAAATCCGTTTTTCCTCAAAAATTATCTTTTCATTATTGCCATTGCTGCCGGACTGGCTGCCGGTGCCGGGCAACGAATAATGCGAGACCGGTCGGATATTAACAGCATGGGCCCAGGTAATCCAAAATCGAACAATCACAGTCAAGTTGAGTGACGCCTTCAACCTTTGGAGAGTCCTATCAATCACAGGTCAGGCTACCACCCGAATAGCTGACCGATACGCCCTCGTTTTGCCCGTTCTTCACTTTCAGCTTGAACACACGATTGGTTGATGCGAATTTTAATTCATGATTTCGGGGCCTACGCTTTCCCAATCACGCTCAGCCGTGCTCTGCAAAACCGTGGACATGAGGTGGCACACGCATACTGTGACAGTCTTGTCACAACCCCTCGCAATGTATGTGAGAGCATATCAAATCTCACGCTTCTCCCCGTTCGGACCGCACAAACATTCAATAAATACAACCTCATCCGACGCTGGAGGCAGGAACGTGAATATGGACGTTTAGCAGCGCATGTCATTTTGGATTTCAATCCGGACATTGTCATTTCCGCAAATGCACCACTGAGTGCACAGGACTGCATACTGCGAACGTGCAAACAACACGATATACAGTTCGTGTTCTGGCTACAGGATCTCATAGGATTGGCAGCATCGAAAGTACTGAAATCCAAACTACCACTGCTCTCTTCGGCTATCGGACGGTATTTTCAGTCCATGGAAGGTAGGCTCCTGCGTGAGAGTAATGCAGTTATCGCAATTACCGAAGACTTCCGCCCTGCCCTCCGGGAATTTGATGTTGCTCCCGATCGCTGTCATGTGATTGAGAATTGGGGGGTTCTGGAGAAACCTACCGATGAGCCTAAAACATGGGCACGCCTACATAAGCTTGAGGATCGCCCCATCCTGCTCTACACAGGTACCTTAAGCATGAAGCACAACCCGGCTATACTCGTGCACCTCGCACAAAAGTTTGGGGAGCGTGCACAGGTTGTGGTTGTTTCCCAGGGAGCAGGAGCGGCCTGGCTTACTCAGGCCATTGAAACACACAACCTTCTCAACCTGGTGGTGCTGCCCTATCAAAATCCGGATCAACTGCCGGCAATGTACGCCAGTGCCGAGGTACTCCTCGTTCTGCTCACGGAAGATGCGGGGCAATTTTCTGTGCCCTCCAAAGTGCTGACCTATCTCTGCGCAGGACGCCCGGTTCTTGCGGCTATACCCACGGAAAATCTTGCCGCACGCATCCTTGAAGAGTCAGGGGCTGGTTTCGTCACTGCACCTGACGACCATACAGGTTTTATACAAAAAACTGAGATGCTCCTTGATGCACCTGAGCTGCGCCAATCCATGGGGGAAAAAGCGAAAATTTGGGCAACAAAAAAGTTTAACATTGAGCAAATTACCGATCAGTTCGAGCGCGTAATTCAGCAGACGTGCGCATGAAGAAACAGATTGCTTACGTGGCTCGCTTTGTGCCGGAATATCGGCGACCTGTTCTTGAGGAACTCAATGATCGTCTAAATGGACGACTCGTCGTATGTGCAGGTACTCCCCCGGGAATTTCCTTCAAAGCACTTTCCAGCGGGCCTGCGCCGACCTATAAGCGCATCCAGCTACGTAACACCTGGATCGGCGGACAAAGGGCTTTGATTCAAGACATACGCCCCGTTATTGCCTGTAACTCGACCGTCCTGCTGGCAGAAGAATCCCCTCGTACGCTCTCGCTGCCCTGTCTGCTGGCGACTGCTAAAAGAAAAGGGATTGGCACATTGCTCTGGGGGCATTTTTCATCCAATAGACGTGCATTCTCTAAACTCCATCCATTCGACCTCTACCGCGTAGCACTTGCAAAAAGAGTGGACGGCTGTGTCTGCTACACGGATGAAATCGCCGAACTAATACACTCATACGTACCTAGTAAACACTGCTTTGTCGCACGCAACACGCTGAATACTCCCAAACTGTTCAAACTGTACAGTGCATTAGCAGCGGAAGGTAAGGCACATGTTCGGAACCGCCTAGGCTTGCCTGAGCAGGGGAGAATCGTGGTTTTTATTGGACGTCTGGTAGCAGACAAGCGCCCGTCCATCCTCTTGGACCTGCACAAAGCCTTGGGAAATACCGAACAGACTGCTCTCATTCTCATTGGTGACGGACCAGAACGTACCAAGCTGCTGCATAGGATTGAAAGTGAAGGTTTAAACAATATATTTCTCACAGGTGCGCTCCCGCACCTAGAGGATTCTTCTCCGTGGATGTATGCGGCAGACCTAATGGTTTGCCCGGGATATGTCGGACTGAATGTTAACCACGCATTTTGCCTGGGCCTTCCCGTTGTAACCTGCACAAGCCCTGATCCACATATCCGCTACCACAGTCCGGAAATCGCCTACCTGCAACCTGATGTGAACAGCATGCAGGCCCGCCACGGCGATCTCAATGAGCTTGTTAAAGCAGTCCTCGCCGTCTTGGATAACAGAAAATATTTCTCAGCTAATGCGCTTGCGTATGCAAAATCGAATCTGAGACTGGAAAATATGGTGGACGGCTTGGTAGAGGCTATCCAGTATGCAGAAGAACGTACACTGGCACGAGAACGACTCCCCTAGGACCTGTACATAGTATCTGCCCGATAGCTGACCACACAAACGAATTAGATCTGATATATTTTGCGGGAGTTCTTACATCCCGCTCACGGGTCAATGTCGAATTATGTGTAAACGTGCCCTGCACCCATTGTTACGGCTCACATCCCTGATTAACTTGATTTAGTACTGTTATCGTGCACCTATTCCCACACAGCAGTGAATATCTGGTATTTGGTTAGAACGTGATCGTAGTGGTCATTGAGATCGTCCGCGACGCCCCAAGCCAAGCAGCGTTCTCAGTAATGGCGGACAGATATGCTTCGTCGAACAAGTTGTTTGCAACCAGCGAGAATTCCGTTGACCGAAACAAACGGCCCAAGGATTCTCCCGATAAACTGACGTAAGCATCCGCGATCCAATAGGCATCCGAGTGCCAGTCAGCCGTCAGGCTCACACGACGCGAAGCCGTATACTTTGCTGATAGCCCCACACTTAGCGGACCGGGTCGATCAACGGAAATAACCCAAAGCTGATCAGGCACGCCCGTAACGGCAGTGCCTGGTAAAGTCCCTTGGTCCGCATCCACAGCAGCATCGCCGCTACCAATATACTCTGAGTTGTTCCGCGTATAGGCGGAATAGAGGGATACTTTACGTGGTAGTTGCACAGTAGCCGAGAGCTCAAACCCACGCGCATCTAAACCGCCTGCATTGAAGTATGCCCCTCCGCCCGGAATGAGATAATTCGGTCCAGCGACTGTTTGCGGACCGAGAAATACAATGCGATTCTGGAAATCCACGGCGTACCAGGTACCGCTCAAAGCAATCCGATCACCCGAAAATTGCACACCTACGTCAATATTCGAAGCAGTTTCCGGTTCAAGCTCATCAAGGCTCCGACCGGGTACTTCCAGCAGTGCCGAACTGAATGCCCGGAAGTTCTCGGAGTAGCCGGCAAACAGACGTAATCCTTCTATCGGCGATTCATACGTAACCCCCCCGGAGAAGAGTAGATCCGAGTTGGACTCTGCGGTCAAATCTGGATCCACATTGAACTTGTCTGTGCGCGATACTTCAACGAGAAACTGTCTGACGCCGGCACTGACAGTAAACGGGCCCACATAAAGAGTCTCTTCAAGATACCACCTGAATATGTGCTGTGGAAACTCCCAGTCGTATTGTTGCCAATAGGGCTGCTCATCCCACATTTCGTTAAGCGAAGGATCCAGTATACGGTGCCAGTCCCGACTGAGAAGGCGTCGTGAACTCTCATACCACATTCCGGCACGCAGCGAACTGCCAACCGCACCAATCAATGCGAACCACTCTTCCTCAACCGTGATACCGATCCGATCCTTCCCGTAGTGGCTATGTCGATACGACTGAACGGCCGTCGCCCCCGGATGGCATGCAGGATCAACCTCCGGTCCACTTGCTCCGTAATAATTGAAAATATATGATGATGTACACCCAGGCTCGGGCGACACGGCCGAGCCGTTCCGATCAACAAAACGTATCAATCCGAGTTGTTGTCCACCACGGATTGGAGCCTCGCCCCGCAGTTCCGACTCCGGTCCACCTTGATCGTCAGAAAGATCAACAATGTACGGGGGCAACCAGTCGCCTCGGCCTCTATTCCGATGAAAGTAGGCTCCCGTGGTGATTGAGATGCCCACGCCAGTCGCCCAGTTGGCTTTGACGTAACCGAAGGTGTTGCTCCGCAACGTCGTCCAGCCGCGTCTGTAGAATTGGTTCAGATATGGTACGCCAGGCCAGTCATCAATCAGGCGGTCCCACCGCGGGTTTGCCCTAAAATCAGCTTCGCTGTAAAGTCGCTGATAGACATCCTCGTTAATATGATCGTATGAAAAATAGCTGGTGAGATCAAGAGGCCCCAGCGTTGAAGCGAATTTCGCAGCGAAGTGCTCGCGCTCATTTTGCGCGGAGCCCTGAATCCAATCGGTCCCTTCCTGGCGGAGTGCTGTTATCCAGGCATGTGCCTTTTCCCCAAACAGCGGCCCGGTATCAATACGCATGGCGATCCGCTTCGCATCATGCTCACCAACCGTAGCCGATACGGTGTAACGTCGCGCTGGTGCGGGATCGTCCGTGATATAGTTAAATGTTCCGCCCAGAGCCTCCACCGACTGGGAGGCGATGTCGGCGGTTCCCTGCGATACTTCAATGCCACCTAGGTTGGTAATGTCAACAAACCGACTCGCCTTCGCACCACTCCAATAATCAGATGTGCCGTTTGAGAATCCATCAATCGTGGTCCCAATTTGTGATTCATTGATCGTTACTTGAAAACCTCGCATGGCAACGTTGCTTGACCAGTCATCCATACCATATGAATCGCCTTCCTGAACGGATACGCCAGGAAGGTTGTCTATGACCGATGCCACGCTGGTAATTGGAGACTGCTGACGGATCATCGGAGCAGCGACCACATTGCTCGCAAAGATTTTAGGTTCTTCGCCGACAATGCTGATTTCCTCCATCCTGACCACGTCGAGTTGCATAGGAACATCAATCACTGTGACGCCTGGACTCACCGTGTGGCGCTGCGTCCGAAATCCCACGAAAGAAAAAATCAGTACATCGTCCTCAGTCCGAAGATCAATCGCGTACTTGCCATCTTGATCCGTGATGGTGCCGATAAACGTGCCATCAATCACAACCGTAACCCCTGCTAACGGCTCGCCAGTGTCATCTGCCACCACTGTTCCCGTAACCGATATTTGTGCGCTGGCACCTTGGTGAAACAGCGAAACCAATAAAATCACAAAGAATCCGCTTCTGATTTTCATGACTGCACGAATAAACGAGTGAATCTGTTTCATCGTTGATAGAAGGCAATTATAGTGGGCTTTCCATTAACTGTGTGGATAAGCTCTCAGATTCAGGATGAGGGTTAATGAATTAGGGAGACTGTTGCACAAAGCTATTGAATTTTGAGACTGTCGCACAAACTATCGAGATTGACCCTTGAAGTATTCTTCTCCAAAATTTCGACGCTTAAAGCGATTGTGATTTTTCAATGCTCTGGCCTAAAGATACAACCTAGCATGAATTAATAATAATATAACCAATATATAACAGAAAAGAACATAATTGACGAAAAAATACCTGTAATCATTACTAAATTGGGGATGCGTAGAAGTTAGCAAGGGATGTGTCCATAGTGTTAAGACTGTTGCACAAACTATCAAGATTGAGCCTTGAAGTGTTCTTCTTCAAAATTTCGACGCTTTTTTCAACAGCCTCTTAGTAGTATTAGGTCTAGGATGGATTTCTTTGTTGGCTCTTCATCTTTTTTAGTGGAGAGATCAATTTCGGACTCCATCTGGGTAGAGTTCCAGTCCTCCGAAGGCTTCCAAAAACAGACTACCCACTCATGAAAGTGAAGAGCCCAAAATTTTAAACTTTCTGCACCCTCTACCGGCGGTTTTGATTTCCTGGATTACCACTGGGTTGATCCACTCTGGCGTTTTACTGCTCAAAGGAAAAGCGCATTACAAACACCTTTGAGGTGTCGTTCAAACCACCTGTGTAATCTTCATCCATACCCTATATGACCATAGGTGCCGACCTTCATGTCCGGGAATCTCCTAAACGAATCTGGTAGATGATCATGCCCTTATTCGCGTCATGCAAATCCGCCGAAGAGGCGTGTCACAACAAAAGCCTATCTCACTGACTGGTATAGAAAAAATTCAGTCTCTTCACCTCAAAAACTGCATCCGTCCTGTGGAGGCTAAATAAGTCACAACGGATCGGGATAGTTTCTAGTCAACTTCTCCCATCAGGCGCTTAATGAATGGGAACGCAGCCAGTGCCACTACTCCGGAAAGACCGATAATCATTGCCACGTTGCCGAAGAGAGCCGACGCGGCAAGCGTCTCGAGCTGCCCTGCAACGAGACCTGCAAAAAGATTGCCCAAGGCCGTACCTATAAACCATACCCCCATCATCTGCCCTACACGACCCGTAGGTGCCAACTTTGTGATTGAAGACAGTCCAACAGGGCTCAGGCTCAACTCTCCTACCGTATGGAGAAAGTACATCACAACGAGCCATACAGGGGAAACCAGTGAACCATCCTCTGCATTCGCAGCACCCCACGCAATCACAAAAAAGCCTCCTGCCAACCCAAGGAGTCCAATGGCAAATTTGGCAGGAATAGATGGATTGCGCTTCAATCTCGCCAATGTGATCCAGAGAGACCCAAATACCGGTGCTAAAATGATGATGAATGTGGAATTCACCGACTGCAACCAACTAGCCGGCAGCTCCCAGCCACCCAGCATCCTGTTGGTTGAATCACGGGCAAACAAGTTGAGCGACGATCCTGCCTGCTCAAACCCCGACCAGAAAATTGCAGACAGAATGAACAACCAAAAAATTACAATTAACCGTCTCTTCTCCAGATTGGTGTGGTTGGCCAGAATCAGTAGGTAAGCAAAGAACAGCACAGCAATCACAATTACCGCATAGCCAAGCCAAGTTGCAAGCGTCCCCAATGAAAGGGTTTGCAGAAGTAATGTACCAGCTATAGCAGCGACAATGAATGAGACCGCCAACACAATGTAGGTGGTCTGCACCTTTTTCTTCTGTTTGCTCTTTGATGCGTCCGACTTTAATAAGCCAGCTTCCCCCAGATACTTTCCACCTAGTCTGTACTGAATCAGGCCGAGAATCATGCCCAGCCCTGCCAACGAAAACCCGTAATGCCAATTGTAGGATTCTCCTAGCCATCCGGTAAGAATCGGCCCGGCAAACGCACCTAGATTGATCCCCGTGTAGAAGATCGAAAAACCTGCGTCCCTTCTCGCACCCCCTTCGGGATACAGGTCACCAACCATCGTGCTAACGTTGGGCTTGAGTAACCCGGTTCCTATTACGATGAACATGAGGCCAAGAAAGAAACTGGGCCTGTCTGCCAATCCTACAAGTGGTCCGGCCATTGTGAAATGACCAAGTGCAATGATGCAGCCTCCAACAAAGACCGCTTTTCGCTGCCCCCAGATATTGTCTGCAATCCACCCGCCAGGTAATGCCAAAACATACACGAAGAAAGTGTATAGACCATATATGGCTCCAGCCTCACCTTCACCCAGGCCCAATCCGGGATTGCCCTCTGTAGCCGCGGCCGTCATAAAAAGAACCAACAGTGCACGCATACCGTAGTAGCTGAATCGCTCCCAGAGCTCTGTAAAGAACAAGGTAGAGAGGCCCCGTGGATGGCCGAACCATTTCACGGTATGTGGGGGTTCAGTGCTAGTTAGCATTTTTGGGACTCTCTTTGTGGTGGGCCGGGAGAAGATACGCGATCAGACTGATACCTGCGGGATTTTCCGCAAAAACCGCTGTCTGCACAGGCATATCCGGTATATTTACGGGTTTCCAGGAATTAATGCAAAACATATCCAGAAACTATGTCTGGTCCTTCAAGGAGTTTAATGAACGAACATCCGCCCCGAACACATACCTGTGGTGAACTCTCCGACATACATCTGGGAGAGAACGTTGTCCTCAAAGGCTGGGTGGACACACGACGTGATTTGGGCGGGGTAATCTTTGTAGATCTCAGAGATCGCTACGGCTTAACTCAGATTGTATTCTCCCCTCAGGATAATATTGCCGCACACGATCTTGCTGATCGTCTGCGAAGTGAATATGTCGTGTCGGTAATCGGAATCGTCACACCACGATCAAGCGAAACCATTAATCCAAATCTCCCAACTGGAACCATTGAGGTTCGTGTGGAGAGTCTGGTAATTCTCGCTGAATCAGAGCCTGTACCATTCTCCGTGTCTGCACACACACAAAAGATTAAGCTGGCATCAGAGGATCTGCGGCTGAAATACCGATATCTGGATCTCCGGAGGTCAGATCTACAAAATAAAATTGCGCTGAGACACCGGGCCTACCAGACAATCCATCGCTACTTCGATGCACAGGATTTCCTTGAGGTCGAAACACCGACGCTCATGAAATCGACCCCCGAAGGAGCTCGTGATTACCTCGTTCCGAGTCGAGTACATCCCGGATCATTCTACGCCCTGCCTCAAAGCCCGCAAACTTACAAGCAACTCCTGATGGTTGGGGGCTTGGATAGGTACGTGCAGATCGTGAAATGCTTCAGAGACGAAGATCTGCGTGCGGACCGACAACCGGAGTTTACGCAGATTGATGTCGAAATGACCTTCGCGACAGAGGATATGATTTATTCTTTAACCGAAGGTCTATTGGTGGCACTCTGGAAAGATATCCTCAATGTAGACCTCTCACCCCCCTTCCCCAGATTGTCCTACGAAGATGCCCTGCGCCGGTATGGCTCGGACAAACCTGATCTACGTTTTGATCTAGAGATATGCGATCTCAGTTCCGTTTTCAAAAATTCGGGGTTCCGTGTGTTCGATCAGACACTTTCAACAGGTGGATCTGTATTGGGGCTCGTCGCCCCAGGACAGGGAGATCGAGGACGGGGATACATGGATCGTCTGGATAAGACTGTAGTACGCAAACAAATTGGGGCCGGTGGCCTGATTTATGTACGGATACCTTCCGATGGATCTCCTCCAAACTGTTCAGTCAAGGCACATGTCCTCCCGGATGAATTCGTGAATAGGGCCATCGAAACCTCGGAAGCCAAAATAGGAGATCTGCTGCTTATTCTTTGTGGTCAATGGCCCACCGTTCAGGAGCAGATGGGAGCCCTTCGCCTCCATATGGCCCGCGAGCTTGATTGCATTGCAGAAGACGTATGGCAGTTCGTGTGGATCACAGATTTCCCTCTTTTACAATGGGACGCTCGGGAAAAACGCTATACCGCTATGCACCACCCGTTTACGTCGCCCCGAACAGAGGATCTCGAGCTTCTTTCAAGTGATCCAGGTCAAGTTCAGGCGAGAGCCTACGATGTCGTGCTCAATGGTATGGAGATTGGTGGCGGATCTATTCGTATTCACGATCGAAAAATTCAGGAGCAAATGTTCGCTGTTCTGGGCATAGATCCCAAAGAAAGCCAAGAACGATTCGGGTTTCTACTGGAAGCACTGCGCTATGGCACTCCTCCTCACGGAGGGATTGCCATGGGACTGGACCGTATCGCCATGCTGCTTTCAGGGTCAACCTCCCTTCGTGAGGTCATCGCATTCCCGAAGACACAAAGTGCTCAGGAGCCCATGTCTGGAACGCCCGCAACAGTTGCACCCGAAAGATTGGATGAATTGCATGTTCGGTATATCCCGAAGGCCACATGACGGATGCTTACGTATCAATTCTGCAAAAACATTTCTCGTGGGAACAGTGGGAGCAGCTGATTCGCACTGAAGGGATAACATTGGACCGCCCTCGACGTACGGCACACCCTCGATATCCAGAGATCATCTACCCCATAGACTATGGCTTTATCCGCAATACTACAAGTTCTGACGGGGCTGAGGTAGATGTATTCATGGGTTCAGGTGTAGATCGTCTAGTTGGATTGATTGCAACGTCCGACTACCGTCAAGGCGACCAGGAGATTAAGCTGCTTTGGCGCTGTTGTCCCTCAGAAGTATATCTGGCACATGGCTTCATCAATTTCGACACTTCGAAGTTAAAGGGACGGTTGGTTATGCGGTTTCCAATGGAGACGCTCTGGAACATGCAGCCAGTAAAAGATTAGATTCCGGGAAATTGCCGTAAATTGCCCGGCGTTAGTTCTCGTACATGTTGATCCCGTAGCTCAGTTGGAAGAGCATCTGACTTTAATAATGGAGCCTCGCGCAGGAAACTGCGTGAGTGGAGGCTGCTGTATGCTGGAACGCCCTAAAACCACCGCTACGCTGTCACGCGTGAAAATGCATTGGATATATGGGTAATCAGCAGGCAACCTTGATCTGTGGGTCGATACAGTCAGTTCATCCCTCGAGGAAGTGACAATCCCGTGGGATAATGACTGAAAAACTATCGCACCACAACTACCGCGTTAAGCGGACTCAAGAAAGCCCTCAGAGGCCATACGCAGCCCACCCGACACCATCACATGGAAGGGTGAAGAGATGGTCCAGACCACAACACCATTCAGGAGGCCGGTGAAAGCCGGTGTGGTAGGTTAATCAGAGGGTCCCAGGTTCGAGCCCTGGCGGGATCACTTACAAGCCCGGGTGGCGGAATAGGTAGACGCGCTGTCTTGAGGGGGCAGTGCCCTTACGGGCGTGCTGGTTCGATTCCAGTCCCGGGCACCATCATATCCAGACGGGCACAGGCCTGTGAACCTAAGGCCTGTTTGCACCTACTGGTGCTGCATATCACGCACCAGTTCATAGCTCACCACCCGGTAAGCAGGATGATACAACTCCGAGTATCGCTCTGAATGGTGGATTGCGGGAAACCCTCCCGCAGACATGATACTATACAAAGAGTCCAGCGCATCCACTCTGACCGCTATCATACGTTTCCTGGCGGCTTCTCGCAGAGACTGCCAATATCGTTCAAACCCGTTGCTAAGCTCTGTCTCCTGGTTCGCCGTCTGCAGAAAAATCCGAAAAAGTTCGTCGGATCTACCGCCCGCAGACTTGTACGGACGTAAGTTGATTCGTGCATACGTCGACTCGGGCCCGAGGATTTCCAGGAGGGGCTCATTGCTGAGCGAGTCAAAACCCTCCCATTCACGGATTAACCAATCATGCGCAGCTTCAACGTTCTGTATTGCATGGCCTGCACCAAAAACAGCCTGATGGGCAAGTTTGTACCAGTCTTGGACTTCCATTGCGGGGTAACGCGTATTCTGCTCCTCCAGGATCGTTGAGTACCCGGATTCTGTTCGGGAATTACAACCGATGCCCAGCGCTGCAAGGATAACCCACCAGAACAAAACTTTCATGCTGACTGTGCTCGTACGCTATGCCAGTTTTTACTGATCAGACATATCGAAGGCTCACTCCGACGGATTCATTCCCCACTGTCACATACATTGGCAACCTGCATCACACGATTCTGTATCAGTCCAATCTCCCGCTGATTATCCAATGGACGCTTCGCAGTCCTCACTTCCTTTCATTCCAGAATACAATAAACCAGACACACCTGGTGTCTGGATGAATTTTGACAATACGGTAGCGATCTATCTGATCATTACCGAGGAGATGAGTTTTGTAGAAGCAGCCCAACAGGCATTCTCCATGGTGAAAGACGCACAAACTCGATTTCCTGACTGGCCGCGCATCTTTTACCTGGACATTGGGAGACACAGGAGCGCAGACCAGACTTTCAACGACGAGATGGTGGAGTTTCAGCAGGAATTCTGGTTCTCTGCCATTGCACCTTTCCTAACAAGCTTCGACCTGCCCCTGACAGGTCCGCTAGTCAATCCCGACACACAACGAAATGATATCCCAAATTCATTAGCTATTAAGTAACTTGCAACATCCAATACCGTTTACCACTTCGGTATATTGGAAAATTTTGGGGATGATATACGAAAGTACCCAAATTATCTTGAACTGAGCCATGCTCGTAGAGGCTAAGAACCAAACCGACATAAAAGGTTCACGCAAAAGAGCCTACGTAACTGTGCGTTACCGTTTACGTGGAAAGCGTGCAGTTTACCAGTTCCTGAACGAACTAGCAGGTGCTAACAGGAATCTATGGAATTCTACACGTAGCAACATCAGTAAGGACTACAAAGAAACGGGCAAGACCAAGACTTCTTACCATGATCTGTGCAAGTGGTACAAGTATCATAAACACACCGAAGCACAAGGGTTATCTAAATATCCAGTAGTGCTTACACGCACCGGATTGAAAGATTTGTCCAACGCGTTCAAGCAGTTTTTCAGAGGAACACGGAATTCCCCTAACTTCAAAAGCAAAAAGAAGGCAAAGAAGAGTTTTGCCTTTGATGTGTCTGGCGCAGGCCTGTTCAAAGAGAATGGGTACGTTCGATTAAAACGTGGACTGTATGCAAAACTCATGCAGTATCATCGCATCAACGAGTACTCAGACCCTATTCCCAAGTCTGCACGAATATTTGAAGAGCATGGCAACCGGTATATTACGGTTCAACATGAAGTTGATGCGATAGAGCGTGAAACTGATGAACGTGGCATCGGGGTAGATAGGAATGTTGGGCAGGTTGCGGACACAAACGGCAATATCCATTATTTGACCCGTGTTACACGACGTGTTGCTCGGATTACGGTTCTACAACGAAGACTGGCTAAACAAAAGAGATGCAGTAATAGATGGAGGAAGACCAAGAAAACCACATCCCGCCATGAACGAAAGTTGGCATATATCCGAAAGAATGATTTGAGACATATCGCCAAGTTGATTACATATAGTTCCACACTTGTATTTCTGGAAGACCTGAAAACCAAAGGGATGACACGGAGTGCAAAAGGAACAGTCAAGCAACCCGGCAAGAATGTGAAAGCTAAATCTGGCTTGAATAGAGAGATCCTGAAAACAGGCTGGGGACAGATGGAACGGTTTTTAAGTGAGCGTGGCTATGTCCATAAAGTGAACCCCGCCTACACATCTCAAACGTGTAGTCAGTGTGGGTATAAGGACAAGCAGAATCGAAAGACGCAATCTGAATTTATCTGCTTGGAATGTGGGTTCAAGTTGAATGCAGACACAAATGCTGCGATGAACATCTGGGCGTTTGGGATGGCGTCCATCAACGGACGTGGAGTCTATGTAAGACCTGTTCGCAGGCAACAGACAATAAAACGTCAAAATGAACACAGTACCCTTGGGTACTGTCCCTGGGTACTGTCGTATTATAATTCCCATACTTTTCGTTCCTAACTAGTGTGTCCTCATTATTTCGCTCATGCTGCGAGTAACTTTTATCATTTTAGCCATTGCGGCCACAGCCGTTACCCTCCTCATTGAGGCCACTCAATGGTGGCGGTACATCCCAATGGCAGGTCTGATCCTCATCGCAATTATATTGTTGATCTACATCCCTGTGTCGGAACGTGCCGACCGTAAGGGTAAAAAAGACTCATCAGAAAGGCCGCCAGAACGACCTTCACTGGAAGAGGACGGAATAGTGGATATCCGCCCCATAACCACTAAATACGACGAAATCCCGCCCGAGACTGACCCTGTCGAGACCGACGCTACCCCAGATCTGTTTTTTAATACCCCAAGAGTCGAGACACCTACCCCACAAACCAAAAAAAAAGTGCGAAACCCGCTTGAAAAACACATACTCGTTCCGGTATTGCGTGGCATGCAAGCCGCACTCGACGCTCATGCAGTTGGGCTCATTCAGCGAACGGATGAATACAACTACAGGGTTTGGGGAACGGTAGGGTTGGACTGGAAAAGCCTTCGCGGAGAATCCTTTACCCTTAGACACAACCTTCTGCAAGAATCTGAACCCGCGGCAATCCATGCCGTCGGCGAGAACGGTGTGCCAACCAGTCGACTGCAATACAGCAGAACGCCAGCGAATATCACTAATCTGGGGATTGCTGCTGTTGGGCAAACATCCTACCTGTTGCTGGCAGATGCCGCTGATGAATCTGGACTGTCACATCCGCGCGCCAAAGAGTTACTCGAGGTATTTGGAAAAACCTTGAGCCTGATGCTCTACAAAGAGGACCCCAACCGACCCCGACGCGAAATCATTGCCGAAGAAATGGCACGTGCGAGGCAACAAGGTACTCAACTTGCGCTCGCTATCACAGTACCCCAAAAAGCCGATATACTCACAAAATCCTACGGAGACGTTCTCAGCAAGACGGAGAAGTTGTTCTCAGAATGCCTGCAACATGCAGCCCCAGACAGCCGTGTCATCAAGTTCGGCGAAATAACGTACGGCATATTTATCGATGGTCAGAAAGAACAACTGGAAACTTGGCATAAGGACATCCAAATTGCAATCAAAAATCAGGGAGGTTTACTGACCGGGGGCCTCTATGTGGGGATTGCAAGAATGACCAAAAAGCATAAAGACCCAGATGATTTGCGTGATGAAGCTACCCGTGCCTTGGTTAAGGCCTACGAGGGGCCTGCACGGACGGTCATCGTTTAGCTTTGCACTAGCGGTACAAACATAAAAATACCCCGTTCTTCGGATTCGTACGAGTCTGGTCCAGTGCGAACAATTTTCGTCATACGTTGGCCGCCTCTGCCTCCAATCGGGACAACCAATCGTCCCCCTGGCTTCCGTTCACTTGGCTCGCGAAGTTGCTCAAGAAGCCGTTTCGGAATCTCGATGGCTCCGGCAGTGACCACGACCGCGTCAAATGGGGCCAGCCCCGGCCATCCCAACGATCCATCCCCAACACGCAATAGTACGCGATAATCAAGTTCTTTCAGTATTGCCTTCGCGCGTTCATGCAGCGAACGATGCCGTTCAATAGAATATACACGAACCCCCATTTCGCAAAGCACGGCAGCCTGATATCCGCTGCCCGTTCCGACTTCGAGTACTGAATCGCCCGGCTGTGTATCTAGCATCCAAGTCTGAAAACCTACGGTAGTGGGTTGTGAGATCGTTTGACGCAATCCAATTGGCAACGCCTGATCCTCGTACGCTCGGTGCTGCAAAGCCTGATCGATAAAGCACTCCCGCTTTACTCGTCCGATGGCGGCAAGTACACGTTCATCTTTGATGCCGTTACTCCTGATTGTCTCGACCAGACTTGCCCGCCTTCGAACATACTGTCCTCCAGATCTCAGCATCGGTTACTTTTTCGGTTGAGTAAACCCGCCTGCAGGTACCGCGGGATCACTCAAAATATCAGATAGCCGGTGGCGTAATTCTTCTGGTGTCAGTCCAGAGATGATCACGCCCTGCTCTGCAACTGAGATCCTTCCTGTTTCCTCTGAAACTACGACCACAAATGCATCTGTTTCCTCGGTGAGCCCCACAGCCGCCCTATGCCGTGTCCCGAACTGAGCTCCTAAACGCTTGCTGCGGGATACAGGCAATATACACCGTGCGGCCTCAATACGATTGCCATAAATTATAACTGCTCCGTCATGCAATGGGCTCTTTTCGTGAAAAATAGAGATAAGGAGATTGCTTCGGAGAACTGCCTGTAAAGGTTCACCGGTTTCCATATAGCTTCGCAGACCATTAGTCCGTTTGAAGACAACGAGGGCCCCGGACTTTTGTCGACTCATGGTACTGACCGCGGTAACGATTTCTGTGATGATCTCGCTTTGATCCCTAGGTGTAAGAAGACGCCGCAAGAATGGGGTTTGTCCAAATAAAATTAAAACTCGCCGAATTTCCGGCTGAAACACAATAATAGCTGCCAGTACATATATGTCACTGAGCGCAGCGAACATGGATTGCAAAATTTTCATGTCCGTGACATCCACCACAAACTGAAACACCAGGAGACCAATAAGCCCTCCAAAAAGCGAAACAGCGAGCGTACCGCGCATCATCATATACAAACGATAGAACACGAGAGCTACAAGGACGATCTCGAAGAGATCGATCACTCGCACAGGCACGACACCAAACAGGTTCATCTTCAGGCGTGGAAAACCGCTTCTAGACCTTGGATCATCTCATAGGTCGCACGAACATCGTGCGTTCTTATAATTTTTGCTCCTTGAAGCACGGCGGCAGCAGTCATCCCAAGTGATCCAAACAGGCGATCAGATGCCGGTGCCGGTTCGCCGTTCTCACCGAGTACCCTGCCAACCGTACTCTTTCTGGAAACTCCTACCAGCACAGGATAACCTAGTTCAACAAGTATATCCAGATGCTTGATCAAGTGCAAATTGTCTGCATGTCGTTTTCCAAAACCGAATCCAGGATCTACCACAATGTTGGCTACGCCTGCAGAACGAGCCCGATCTGCGGAATCCGAAAGTGCCTCATAAACCGCTGTGACCACACCGTCGTAATTTGCCTCGTGTACCAAACTACCCCGGCGTTTGATAGAATGCATAACAACATACGCCGCACCGACTGTGCCTGCAAGCTCTGCTGAGGCAACTCCCTCCTGTAAGCCGGATATATCATTAATCATGTGCGCACCTGCCTCGAGTGCGGCAGCTGCAACTGCAGTGTTAAATGTATCGACAGAAATGATCGCCTGAGGGAACGACTCCCTAATGGCCCTTACAACAGGCAGAACTCGGTTCATTTCACATTCTGTCGAAACCGACGCTGCACCCGCACCATAAACCTGCCCTCGTGGCCTCGAAGAAGCGCCGCCGACATCAATGATACTCGCACCCTCATCTAACATCATTTCGACGCGTCGAAGTGCTTCATAGGGATTCAGATATCTGCCTCCGTCATAAAAGGAATCCGGTGTCACATTCAAGATGCCCATCACTGCAGCCCCGCCAGACAGATTCAGATGATGTTCGCGGCAGGTCAATTCCATTATTGCGTTCCTGTTTGTAGTTCTACTTAACTGATTGGCAGAGATGGGATCATGCATCGTATATTGGGGGTTTACGTGCGGTCGACAATTATGCTCATAACGGGTGCCTAACGCACTGTACAGCACATAAAAACTTTCTGTCTGTTGCGAATCGCTTCCCATATACATACTCGCACTCCTGCTGAAACGCAGGCGCATCTACTGCGACGAATGCTGCGACGGGCCTCAAACACTGAGTGGGGTCGCAAGTTTGAGTTTGCACACATTGTGCAGCAATCAGGCGTGGTTGATGCGTACCAGTCGCGTGTTCCAATACACACATACGCTGACCTCAAGCCTTATATAGACAAAATAAGGGCGGGTGAGCATGATGTGCTATGGCCCGGCGGTGTTAAGCACTTTGCCGTTTCTAGTGGTACTGCTTCCGAGGGTAAGGTCATTCCCTTGAGCAAAGATATGCTCCGTCTGAACCGGGGCTTTTCAGTTGGTCTGGGGGTTAATTACTTGATTCGCACAGGCTCATTCAAAACTTTCCTTGGCAAGCATCTAACCCTTCCCGGGCGTGTTGAGGATGACCCTGATTATCCGGGAACACTGGTAGGAGAAGTGAGCGGCTTACAGATCCTGTTCGCACCTGGGTTCTATAGAGCCTTTCTGCAGGCAGTTCCAATTTCAATAGCTTTTGCGTCCAACTGGGATTCGAAGATACAGGCCATTATCGATCGAACGCTGAACCAAGATGTGCGTATGGTGGCCATGGCACCGACCTGGGCCCTGGTGCTTTTTGGGTTGTTGATCGAAAGATTCAACGAAATTAATGGAACCAGTGTACAAACTGTCGGAGAAATCTGGCCCAATCTGCAGCTGTACATTTCCGGCGGCGTTGCCTTGAGCTCTTACCGTGCCATCCTTGAAGAACAGATCGGCCTATCAAGGATGCATTTCCTTGAAGCTTACGGTGCATCGGAGGGATTTTTCTCCTATCAAACGGATCTAAATGATCCCGCCATGCAATTACACCTGAATAACGGGGTCTTCTACGAGTTCATCCGTCTGGACGAACTGAATACAGAGAATCCTGAACGACGAACGATTGGCAACGTGGAACCTGACGTGCGGTACGCCATGATTCTCACGACCTGCAGCGGGCTGTGGTCTTACTTGTTGGGGGATGTCGTGCGCTTTACAAGCACTGCCCCATACAAGATTGTAGTTGCCGGCCGAACCTCCGAAATGATCGACAAGTATGGAGAAGCCGTCTTTGGTGAGGATGCCCGAACTGCAATCAATAAGTCATGCAAAGCCACAAACAGTCATGTGCGGGACTACCATGTTTCGGCTATCCCTCCGAATGGCACACAGATTCCTGCGCATGAATGGCTGTTTGAATTCAGCCGTGCCCCACGCGACTGCGAAGCATTTTTGCGATCACTGGACTCAATACTCTGCGATATTAATCGACATTACCAAATCCGACGTGAGGCCAAGGCCTTTGGCCCGCCGGAAATTGTGCTCCTGCCGGATGGTACATTCAATGCATGGCTTAAGACGAGCAGAGGGGACCTTAACAGTCAGACAAAAGTCCCTCGAATGAGCGAGAACAGATCTATAGCCGACGGCGTCCTTGCCCATGCCGGGCATCGAGCACGCCGAATCCTAGTAGATTAATCGGGGATGAACGTACGATACTTTTCACCAGTGGTACGGTTTTTGTCCCGTACGTACGACGTACAACCGGTCATGAGATTATTTGAATTGGCGGCCAGATTTCCCGATGAACAATCCGCGACCCTATGGGCCGACAACCTGCGGCGGGGGCGTACGGGTTGATGTTGTCCCCGGTGTGGTAATGTGAACACATGTGTGTCACGATCGGGTAAACCGATGCCCTACCGGTACCGCGATTGCCGCGTTACTTCCTGATGGGCACCGGTACGACCACGCAGATGTCCAACGTACCGGTGCGCACGTGGATGCTCGCGTTGTATCTCGTGACCGGAACGGCCAAGAACGTATCATCGTATCGGCTCGGTGAACGGTTGAGCGTGACACAAAAAACGGCCTGATCCATATTGCACCACATACGCGAGGGGTTCGTTTTGAACACCGAGGAACAACTGGACGGTACGGTAGAGGTGGATGAAACGTACGTGGGTAGTAAGCTTAAGAATATGCAAGGCGCGCGCAAGCGGAGGCGCGGCAAAATGCGTACAGTAATGCACCGGTGATCGGCGCGATTGAGCGCGGTGGACGTGTGACCGCGATACCCATACAGGGGTGTGACACCGATACGCTGGATGGATTAGTAAACGGTACGGTAACCGCTGGCGCAACTGTACTGACGGACGAACACAAGGCGTATGGGCGGCTCGTACACGATTCAACCACACGCGCGTTTGCCATTCGGCGGGCGATATGTAGATCAGGACGATCTAACAGCTCACATCAACGCGATCGAAAATTACTGGGGCCGTCTTCAAGCGCACGTACCACCACTGAAGCGTTAAACATATGTACCGGTACGTCAAACCAGGCGTGCGCGCGATTTAACGCCCGGACAAACCGATCATTGAGCGCATGGAGGCATTGATCACCCGGTGTGAGGGCGCGCGTGTTACCCTATCGCGTACTAGTGGAGCAAAATAGAGCCGGATAATGTTGTACGTTGCAGTCTAACAAACCAAACGATTACTACGATGGCATGTCGCGTAGGCATTACCCAAGACCCTGAAAAGCGTAAACGGTATTGGTCAACACAGCATCCGTCTCTGCGCAACTGGCAGTTGCTCTATAAGTACGTTTCCAAGTCAGCAGCTCAAAGTGCCGAGGAGCGCGAAGCCCAAAAGTACGGTTGTATTGCGCACCCCGGTGGTACAGGTCCAGAGTACAGCGTCTGGTACGTGTATTACTTTGAGTACTAAACGGACGAATAAATGACCGAGATTATCGCCGAGTGAGATTCCCTTGCGCGTATCTCGGCCATGGCTGCATTCCTATGGCGGTTAACCGATCGCACCAATACGGTTGGCCCGCGTGGACGAGCAACTGGATCGCGTCAATGAGCGATTGGACGGATTGGAAACCAAGATGGATTAGATTCACGAGATGCTCGTGCATATCACGCTCGGCAGGCAGTGTCAAAGCGACATATCAAGATTCCCGATCGCGTCGTCAAGACACTCACACAGCTTCATCGTTAACATACTTCTTCACGTAGCGCGACACAACACACCGAAACCAAGCCACCAGTTTAGATAATCATCTTCAAGCGCCATCTTGACGACATAGACACGCGGCTCGCTCATAGCAAGGAATGAATACAGGGGCATTTTGACGTAGCACCCGCTACTGTAGCGGAAGCGGTGGATTCAGCACATAATCGTGACGCGTGTGGTGCCGGTAGCGGTGCTGTTACTGATCGCATGCCACCCGTAAGCTGACAAGATTACGTCAACGCATCGGTGTTGGCCCTTATGGATAGCGTGTCCGTAATCGTTAGTCATGCAGCCAAACGTACACGCCGATCTATGTTTGCCACCGGAGCGTAGCATCGAACCCACCTTGAATTAAGATTGCAGCACGCAGGTGTGGGGGTAGTTAGACCGTCGTATTCCACGCTTTGGATAGACGCGATTGCCCTAAATCGGTAACAACTGTGTGCCGTGACGTTTGGTATCCAACTTTGGGCGTATACCGGTGAGTACGACACACAGATTGTCACGCTGGACAACCTGGAGCTTTTAACATAGGGGAAAAGCGATGCACACAACTCCGTCCAGTAAATAGCTGATGACACAGCTGATCTTGTTATCAACGAATGGATAAAAGCGCACGTCAACCGATAACAGGAACCAATCCGTATCACTGGTGGAAAATATCGTACGTTCACCCCATTAATCGGCAGAAAGCAGTGCGTCAAAGCGCCTGATAGTCTCGGAATGCCCCCCTATCATTAATGCCGGGGCTCTGCAGGTGAGCATATCTTTCAGACTTACCTGATCCCCGTTTACGTACCGCAGCTCTCCTCCGCTCTCTCGTAGCATCAGTAGGCCCGGGGCCACATCCCACAAACTCACACGGGCCAGAAGTGTCGCGTCACAATTGCCTGCGGCTGCGTAGCAGAGATGGGCTATTGTTGACCCAAGGCTCCGCACCTTCCCGGGATAGTTGGGACTAAGAACTTTTTGGCGATGCAGTTTAGAGTAGCTGAGCAGTACGGATTCACGATCCAGAGGGCTTGTAGGGCGAACTGAGAGGCGTTGCTCTCCCCTGTACGCACCCTCCCCTTTCAATGCCCAGTATTGATCCCGTGTCACTGGTGCAGAAAAAAAGGCGGCTATAGGCTCACAGTCCTCCAACAATGCCAATCCTGTACCCCATACCGGCAGGCCACTTACAAAAGCCGCCGTCCCGTCAATTGGATCAATTGACCAGTACCGGCTACCAGTTGCCGGTTCTTTTTTTAAATCCTCTTCCTCTGCAACTATGCCATCATCGGGGTAATGCTGATTCAGCCACTCGACTATCAGATGCTGTACCGCAAGATCAGCATCCGTAACATAGGTCATCGACTCCTTCCATCGGGGAGTAACACCCCCAAAGTAATCCATTGCTGTGGCAGCAGCCACATTCAACAAATTCATTACATCAGCCACACACACCATAATTCCCATTAAAACAGACCTACAGGTGTCGTCCAGTAATCTAGATGAGAGAAAAACTGGTCTACCAGAACAGGAGGACCACCTACCATCGGGAGTGGAGCCGGTCGACCGTCAAGAAGAACCGAAAGATCACACTCGCTCCCATCCAGGTAGCGCAGGACACCGCCGTTTGCACGCAACATCGCGTAGCCCGGAGCCAAGTCCCATATTTTGTCATGTCCGATCAAAACTATATCCGCACCACCTGTTGCTACCAGAGACAAGTGGATGGACGCCGTTCCTAAGCCAAAAACACGACCAGGATAAGATTCGGCAAGCGTATAATGCTGATGGGGCCGCGTATGTGTTAACAAAATCGTGTCGATATCCAACGAAGTACGCTCACTCAGTGACATGACCACATCACCCCGTAGTACAGACTTTCCGGTCGAATGAAAGTAGTCCCCTGTAGAGGGTACATGTATGAATCCTGCGACCGGCTGACCTTCTTCAATCAGTCCCAAAGCAATGGCCCAGTTCGACATCCCAGCCACAAACGAAACTGTGCCGTCAATTGGATCGATCGTCCAATAACGTGAACCCTGCTGTGGCATACGTAATACGTCGTCTTCCTCTGCTATGATACCATCCTGTGGATAGTGCTGCGTAATTGCTTTTATGAGATACTTCTGGATGGCTTCATCCGCAGCAGTAACTGGTGAACCATCACGCTTGATCTGGTGGGGTGATTGAAGGAACCATTCCATAGCATACTGGGCAGCAGTCTCCAGTAATGGGCGAGCAAATTTATTTAGTGAATCCATAATCGATAACTACTGTGATTTTGTTAGGTGGACGACAGCATATTTTTTCTGTATAAATGCCCTAAATTGGCGCACCTTACGCACCTGAACCGACCCAAAATGATTTGCTATGCCCTTACGCATTAATCTTTGCAGTGGTCCTAGGAATGTGTCTACCGCACTCATGTATGCGTTCGCCCAACGTCCTGATACGCACGTGGTAGACGAACCGCTCTATGCCCACTACCTACAAGTAACCGGTGCACAGCATCCTGGACGTAACGATATTTTGGCCTGCATGGATTCAAGTGGTTCGCGTGTAATTCAGCAGGTTCTACTCGGCCCGTGCAACCATCCCATACTTTTTGTCAAAAATATGGGACATCATCTTGTGGACCTTGACTGGGAATTCTTGAATAAAATGACGACAGTTATACTGATTCGGGATCCCGAGCAAATGCTTCCTTCCCTCATCAACCAAGTTCCGCAGCCTGCACTTGCCGACACAGCATTGGCCAGGCAGCGGGAAGTCTTCGACTATCTTAGAAAACGAGGACAAATGCCGTGTGTTCTTGATGCACGTGAGATATTGATGAACCCGGAAAAGGTTCTTCAACTCCTGTGCGACCGGCTTGGGATTGCCTTTGAACCTGCCATGCTGCACTGGAACAAAGGTTCTAGGCCCGAGGATGGAGTTTGGGCTCAACATTGGTATCACGTAGTCCATAAATCTACAGGCTTTGCACCATACGTGCATAAATCGGCTCCATTCCCAGCTTTTCTGCGTCCATTACTTAACGAATGCATTCCTCACTACGAATACCTATTCCAGTACGTTATTAAGGCCTGAAAATATGCACATTTCGTTACCCGACCATCGCAACGATACTATAGTAGTCTGGGTCAAGGATCGCCTGCTTCCCCGATCGGAAGCCAAGGTGTCCGTATTTGACAGTGTAGTCCAAGGCGGAGATGCCGTCTGGGAAGGCCTCCGCGTATATGACGGCCGAGTTTTTCAACTGGACGCACATCTGGACCGGCTCATGGACTCTGCACACGCAATGGGCTTCACAGATGTACCCACGCGTGAGTTTATCATGGATGCCCTGTTTGCCACACTGAAGTCCAATGGGATGCGTGATGACACGCACGTACGTTTGACCCTGACTCGTGGAGAAAAAACTACTTCCGGCATGGATCCGCGGCTTAACATGTACGGTCCGACACTGATTGTATTGGCCGAATGGAAGAAACCCGTCTATGCAAAAAGTGGGATCCGCCTCATTACTTCTTCCGTGCGACGCAATACTCCACAATGCTTGGACTCAAAGATTCACCACAACAACCTAGTCAATAACATACTGGCCAAGATTCAGGCTAACCTGGCAGGTGTAGATGATGCCGTGATGTTGGATATACACGGCTACCTTTCAGAAACCAACGCAACAAACGTGTTTCTCGTCAAGCATGGCCAGTTGCTTACGCCTCACGCAGACAGCTGCCTGCATGGTATCACACGGGCAAAAGTGCTGGTTCTGGCCAAAGAGCTTGGCATCATGACCATAGAGCGTAACCTCTCTACGACCGAAATGCATACTGCGGACGAGATATTTACTACGGGAACCATGGGCGAACTATCCCCTGTACTCGAAGTGGATGGACGTGTGATCGGCAGTGGAGCCCCTGGTCCTGTGACCCTGCAACTACGTGATATCTATTGGAAAAAAACCCAGTCCGAAGGCACACCACTGCCTTTCTGATCAAGGGATATCCAATACTTTGTGGGTCTGGACACTGAGTCTCCACTGCGGGTTCTGTAGACAGTAATTCAGCGCTGCCTTCGTGTTGTCTGCGAGTTCCGGGCCATCCATTGGCTGCAGAAAGAAGTGATCAAAGGCAAGCGTTTCAAACTGAATCGGCATGGCTCCGGGCTGTGGAAAGACAAGTTTCAACTCGTTCCCTTGGACAAGAACCAAAGGAGCGTCTGCCTTGGGGCTGACACAGATCCAGTCCAGTCCCGGGGGCGGAGCAAGCGTACCATTGGTTTCTATGGCAACCTCAAACCCACACGACTGGAGTGCCTGTACCAGATCTGCATCCAGTTGCAGTAGCGGCTCACCTCCCGTGCACACTACATAAGGTCTGGCACGTGGTGCTGTGCTCTTTGGCCACGCTATACACACAGCATTTGCCAGCTCTGCCGATGTGGCAAAACGCCCGCCCCCTTCTCCATCCATACCAACAAAATCAGTATCGCAAAACTTGCACACAGCGTTGGACCGATCCCGTTCGAGTCCACTCCACAGATTACAGCCGGCAAAGCGCAAAAACACTGCGGGACGCCCTGTCATGTGGCCCTCCCCCTGAAGCGTATAGTAAATCTCTTTTACTGCGTAAGCCATGCAATCCGATCTTCCAGTTCAGACGCATTGAGATCCCAGTCCAAAACGGCCAGAGTCAAACGGCTGGCGGTAACCTGCCGCCCACGTTCATCTATAATATCAATCCGCCAGACCTGGGTTTTTCGTCCCAGATGTACCGGCCGGGCTGTCCCTACAACTCGACCGGTACGGACCGCACGCAAATGATTAGCATTAACTTCAAGGCCAACGCAGTATTGCCTGCGTAAGTCCACGCATAGTGCTCCTGCAACACTCCCGATGGTTTCTGCCAGCACGACCGAAGCGCCTCCATGCAGCAACCCTATCGGTTGATTAGTACGATGATCCACCGGCATTGACGCGCTGAGATAATCAGGCCCGAGATCTGTGAACCTGATATCCAGGTGCTCGACCATAGTGCCTGCGCCACGTCGATTGAGTTGCTCTAATGTGGGTTCCTGCTTCCAGATTCTCTCCATTATTTCTGAGGTATTGATTGCTGTCAGGCTCCATCCGTTTCATTATCGTAACCGGTACCGACAGAAACCCCTTATACGCATTACGCCCAAAAATCTACCGCTAACCCAATCAAACCAGTTTCTTGCGCCAGTAACGTGCAAGACCATACCAGCTCTCGCGAGGTTGCCCCATGTAACCATAGGGTTCCTGGGCAGCAAGGTCTACCGAAGCACGCATGCGTGTCATTTCTGATTCATGAAATGCCGCCGCACGTGCGGCATCCGACTATCAATCGGGATAGGGAGGGGCCTCACGGCCCCCTCCCTCCCACACCACCGTGCATACGGGTCCGTACACGGCGGTTCAATGGATATTAGCGGTTCGGTTCTGGGGCTAACTGCACCAGTCCGAGTTGAGCGAAGAGCACGTTCGAAAGCGCATAGCAGAGTGCGGGCAATAAACTGAGTCGCCATGCACCCCGTCCACTGCCAGCCAACTTAACCGTCAACTCGTGGCGGACATTCAGCTTCCGCAGTGCGCGGTAACGACGGCGTCGGTGTTTCCACTGTTCCCATAGGTACGCCCTAAGACGACGACGAATCCAACCGTCCATACGACGAAGCACCGAGGGCGTCTCGCAATAGCCATAATAGCCACGCCAGCCTCGAAGGTAGCGCGAAAGTTCCACGATTAACCCCCGGAATCCTA
>MPNB01000185.1 GCA_002238805.1 Rhodothermaceae bacterium bin80
AAAATGTCATCAGCGACGCCATTGACTTCTTCCACATCGATGCGCTCAGCGCGGCGGTACCCATGAAAATTAATGTAGACGTGCAGCTTACCGTGATCGCCAGTGTGCTGTATCGCTTACTTGGTCGACGCATCGGGGACGGATTCGAAGTCGCCGAAGCACGCACACTCTTCCGCCGACTCATCCCCAAACGAGCCGACATCAGACTGACTGATACTCATATAGAAGTCACCTTTCCACGCCGCGCTCACAATCCACACCTCATCAAGGCCAACTACCACCGATTAGAACAACCCATCCCCTGGCTAGACAATAAAATCCTCAAAATCAATTTCGCCTGAAAAAAACATAGGGTCACAGCTCCTTAGGTGAATGGAAATTCAGGCATGCCGACCAAGACGGACCAGTAAGCCGCAGAGCCGCACACGGCCTATCTCACGCGCGCCAGATATCCCAGCGCATACGGGCTGCCGCCCGTGCATCCGGCCTCATGGACAAGTATTCCGGGCACAGTGGACGCACGGGAGCAGCCCACAGCCTGGCAGTGCGCGGAGTCAGTCTCGTCGAGCTGCAGCAGGCCGGCCGCTGGAAATCACCGTCCATGCCGGCTACCTACGCCCGCAGCGCAAGGGCCGGGAAGAATGCGGTGGCCAGACTACTGGAGACGTAGGATTGTATTTGTCAGCGCGGTTATTCTACGGGCCGACAATCGACATCATACGTGGCATTCCAAGGCCAATATGGGCCTTATTGCGAGAGAGGTTCTCGATCTATACGGTCAAATGATGAGTACGTCAAAAAAGAGACTTCTTGGGAGGGCACTTGCAGGACAAGTATCCCCTTAGAGGTTGTCCTTAGCAGTTGAATGTTGTTTTCGACCTCGCCAGTGGTGTGAACGATACGGTACTCTCCGCTTCGCAGCGCCAGATCACGCGTGGCATCCATGAGCCCGTTCCAGAAGATGAGAGCCGCGAATAGAGGGCCGGCATGTAGCCCCAGCTTCCCAACAATAGACAGCTTGACAGAAGCCATCGTGCGTCTAACAATCCACGGAGAGAAGAGCAGCCAGCACCCCATGGCGAAGAATACCCAATCCGCGATCGTGGGGCTGTCATCCCGCATCAAAGAGATCCCCCCTATAAGGACTATCCCGAGAGGGAGGACGTATCTCTCCTTGGCACGCAAGAACTTTGTGACCCGGAGAAACAGAGACCTTTGAACAGCCTCCTCATCAGATCTAATTTCCTCCGCGCGCGCAGTTACCCTAGACAGCAATATCCCTGCAGCGCCAAACAATACAAACTCAGGTAGCCAACGTATGGTGTTGCTTGTATAGTCAGTCGGAGAATTCAGCATAATAAATTCTTCTCCGAGCACAATATAATATCCCCATTCTCGCAACGCCGACGCAACTAAAGTCGCAACCGTCAACGCAGCAATTGTAGCTGGCACGTTCCACCGAAAAGATTTGACCACTCGCTCTATCTATCTGACGTCAATCAAAATTTACCCCAGCGACAATTAAAAGTTTCCTTGGAGGAGGGCGCGTAACGAAGCGGAGCAGCGAGCCGCGGAGCAAAGTTGCGCGCGATAAATTCCACGAGTTTCGTCTGCGTCCGGACTGACAAATTGTCAGTTCGAGATGGACACGAACCAGGTGCGATGGAGGTGAATTTATGTTCGAGAGATTCATCAATCGTAGATTCAGGAGGATCCGGCTTCAAGCGGTTCCTGCTTTGTCTTCTGCCGCTGTTGCGCCGCTTCAAGTCGGTAGCTCGGCAGGTTGAGTTCGAGGATCACGCTGTGATGCACAAACCGGTCCACGGCTGCCGTCGTGACCGTGGGGTCCTGGAAGATCTTCTCCCACTGGGAGAAGGCGAGGTGACTGGTGATCAACAGGCTTCCGCGTTCGTAGCGCTCCGCCAGTACGTGAAAAAACAGATCCATCTCCTGGCGACTGTGCTGCATATAGCCCAAACCGTCCACGATGAGGGCTTCGTAGCGCAGGAGCTGTTTCATGAACTGCGACAGACGCTGCTCGCGCTTGGACTGGAC
>MPNB01000032.1 GCA_002238805.1 Rhodothermaceae bacterium bin80
CGCGAATGGACAACTTGAACACAAATCGCAGTTCCAGAATGCGCTTAATCTTTTTCATCAACACACGTTTTGTAGGCATAGCTCATAGTTTTTGGTGAAACCAAAAACTATGACAAACCCTACCTGGGTCAGATGAAAATCAAGCCGCTTCCAGATTTGATGAGCACAGATTAGTGCTCCAAAATACTGGCTTACAGAGTGTCCCAGATCAACCGGAATGGTGTCCCAGATCAACCGGAATGGTGTCCCAGATCGATCGGAATGGTGTCCCAGATCAATCGGAATCAGTGTCCCAGATCGATCGGAATATGCAAGTTATTATTAAAATTCGAGGTAATGCTCCGCAAAAGCTTCAAAAAACTCAATTCCACCGGTGTAAGAATCTTGACGGTGTCTTTGAAATACAGGGCCGTATGCTTAAAGGCCCAGTATTGCTGGTAGATGATGTAGTAAATTCAAGGTGGACATTAACTGTTGGTTCAGTTCTGCTCAGACGTGCAGGTAGCGATAAGGTTTATCCTTTTGCATTGGCAACTAGTAGTAAGCTGGGCTTATGACTATGGAAAGAAATTCAACGATAGATGCCATTCTGCTATTGAATGTTGCATTTGACAGTGGGAAAAATGCGGACTTTAAGCCGCTTACCGAAGCACAGTATAAAAGATTTGCATTCTGGCTTTTACGGCAGAAACTTGAGCCTGGAGCTCTACTTGGGCCAAGCAAAAATACCATTTTAGACAACTGGGCACGAAAAATTAGTGTCATACAAAATTCGCGAAACAGACAAGAATTACCACGACAGATTGAAGATCTAAGAGCTTCTCATGAGTCAAGATCCGGCAGGATTATCTATTCGATTGCAGATACAGCAACCAAGGTGACACGGGAGCAACTTGAATACCTACTTGGACAGTATGATAAAATGGAAATTGTCCTTGATTCTTGGCAAAATGAAGACGTATGGTGTTTGACCCGGGCAAGTGAGGACTATCCAAAGAGACTACGAATACATCTGAAAGACAAATCACCTCCCGTCTTATTTGGGCGTGGAAATGTAAAAATCTTATCGAATAGAAGCGTAGCCGTTGTGGGATCACGCAATGCCGAAATTGAGGAATTACGCTTTTCTGAACAGTTCGGTGCCCAAATGGCAAATGAGGGAATTACCATTGTATCTGGTGGGGCTCGGGGAGTGGATCAAACTGCCATGATTGGTGCACTAAAGGCCGGTGGACAAGTGGTCGGCATCCGACCAGATGACATTTGCAGATTTAGATTCCCATCCTTTGACAAGTGTAACCAAATAGATGAGGTAAATGATCAGATTGAGAAGGGGCAACTCGTTCTGATTAGCCCCTTTCCGCCTAAATCCAGATGGGTTAGCTGGAAAGCTATGGCACGCAATAAGCTAATTTATACTCTCTCGGATACTGCACTCGTCGTGGAGTCCATAGAAGAAGATGATGATCCTAAAAAGAGCGGTACTTTAGCAGGGGGACGAGAAAACTTAACAAATGTATGGGTTCCCCTCTGGGTTAAGCATACTGATCATCCGAAATCCCGCAATTACTCGCTCGTAGATCAAGGTGGACACTGGCTCCCAGAATCAGACTGGTCCTATCAGAAATTGACTAGTCCTGAAGCTGATGACCTGTCAACTATATCTGAGGATTTGAATTGAGTCACGCAGATTGCACGAATTTGCTGCCTCACAAAAAATCTTCCTTTGATCGTCCGTTTACGATTGGTTATAAAGTTCTACATTACAGGGACACGTTGTGTAGTGTGCTGTCTTGGGGCGGCAATAAATATGTTGATTGCAAATGAGTTTCCCCGAAAACATCAGGGCCGCCACTGTTATCGGTGATTTTGGTACTTGACCATCAACTTCCAGGTTGGATTTGATCTAGCAAAGATCTGTACAAGGAATTCAGATTTACTCTCACTTGTGCCTTTATCTTTCATCAGGAACTCCGAGATGATCTTTATCAACTGAGCCAGTCCCACCCACATATGGAGGGGAAAAGTAACCCATCAAAAGAATACGTTTTACGGCCCCTCCTTTTCTACGGGGAAATTTGCAAGCCCCTCTATGATTCATACTTTTCTGGCATCAATACCTCCCTGACCCGATCCTGCCATCGTGTTAGATCTCGGATTTGAGTCTCATTTAGATTCCCGGAGGGCTCCATACTATCCCTTAACTCATAACTGAATACCTGATCTGAAGTTACCCAACGTCGCTCCCCTTGCTCCAACTGCCGCATTCGACAATAAGCTTCCCACCGTTTTTTTTCAGCCTCATCCAAGGTCTCTGGAAAATTTCGTGCGACATACCTAAAAATCAACGGCTCAACACGTCGATCGTTTGATTGAACTGTACGCCAATCAAAATTTGGACCCTCCCGCAGAACCTGATTCATCAGGAATTCGTCCTCATCAGAAAAGAAGTCATCGTATATCGCCTCATCTGGATCCAGCTGGCGAGAAAATCGAACTTCCTTCTCGGCTGCCTCATATTTGAGATACTGATGGAGAGCATGCTGCCGTTCACGGGCAGCATGCTCTTGAAGCATTTCATGGCGCGCTTGTATTTCGGCTTCGCTCAGTTGCATCTTTGCCAAAATATTGCTGATAGTCAGTCCAGGTGAAAGTAAATTTGGCACATTTGACCACTCACATACAAAGGGGGATTGATTGCACTTGAATGATCGAATAGAGCGCCAGGCTGTGCGCTTGTCCTCTGGCGTCCACTGCTCGAATGGTTTCAGTAAAGGTCTTGGATCATTTGATAAATCGAAGCCATAAATATCATTGCGATGCCGATAATCCAAGGGAGTCAGTAAAGTAGCGCAATGTCGGCTCGTGTCAATTTTTCCGACTACATGAAGTACTGGCTCAGTTGTACTCATGATATCTTGGACCGTCTTCTTAAAACGTAACCCAAACGCATACTCCCATAGATCACGAGCCCGTTCACGTACAAGTCTCGCCATTGCTAACATGTCAACCGCATCTGCCACTGCATCGTGAGATGATCCTGGTAACCGACTGTTCAGGTTTTCAATTGACAGCGCCTCTAGTTTAAAGGATGGTTGCCCATTACTCTTTTGTGGCCAGTGTTTAAGTGCTTCCGGTCTTAAAAGAAAAGCCGCCCGCATCAGCTCCATGGTATCCCAAATCGTGTTTCCATCTTTCCACGCCCATGCATAAGGATCACGCAGATTACGATAGAAGAGTAACCTAGTCATCTCATGATCAAAGCTCATCCCGTTGTATGCTACACTGCACGTACCTTTCTTGCTCAGTTCAGCATGGATCCGCTTGGCAAACTCTCCTTCCAGCAGCCCCTCTTTGTGAGCTTCCAGAGGCATGATCCCATGAACGTTAACTGCTCCCGGTCCAATGGGACAATCTAATCCAGGCTTACACTTGAGCTGAATTGGAGGCCCGAGCTCTACTAATTCCTCATCTGTCCTCACTCCGCCAAACTGTACGATGCGATCTCGTCGCACATTCTTACCCCAAGTTTCATAATCATACCAGAAAAATTCCATGCTATTAAACACCAACGTGCAATAATCGGGCACGGCAACACAGCCTTAACCCGGATTCCTATAGATCACCATCCACAACTCAATCCGCATATTCTGTCAACCCCTGACGCAGGAAAGCTTCAAACCTCTCGGATGACACTACACCACTCAACTGTATCAGCGGTTGATCTGGCCTCCTTCCATCTACGATCGCATACGTGGGAAGGGCACGGGTCCCGGTCAGGTTTTCCTGGAAGGTCTGAAATTCCCGACCCTCTGGACCATCTGTATATAGCCGGCTCAATACAAAGTCACTCGCCAACAGCTTACTTACCTCTCCACGCTCAAATACATTTACTTCCATCTCTCTACAGTTCGTGCAGGTGTAGCCTGAAAAGTCGATAAATAGCGGTTGATCGCGAAAGGTAGCTTCCGAAAATGCACCCGGCAAGTCGTCTGTTATCCACTCATGCCGAACCCCGACATCAAAAGAACCCATTACAACTTCATCCGGCCCGCGCGGTGGCAGATATGCATCCAGTCGTCCAAGTCGCCCTCCAAACAGACCAGGCAGCATATAAACTGCCAGCCCTAAAAATAGAATCCCAAATAACAGTCTCCCTGCACCAACACGTGAACGCGTACTGTCGGGCGATAACCGCAAATGCCCAATTAGATAGAGCCCTGCCAATGCAGCCAGTACCACCCAGAATGCTATCGCCAGCGACCTGTCGATCAGTCCAAGGCCCCAAACCAGGTCGACGTTGGAGAAAAACTTGATTGCAGCTGCAATTTCTATAAAACCGAAAATGATCGCAACCTCTCGCATCCAGCCCCCACTGCCTGGGAGTGCCTTCAAAGCTCTGGGAAAACATGCAAAGGCTACGAATGGAAGTGCAAACGTTATACTGAATGTGCCCATCCCCAGTATTCCGTAAAACCAGCCCCCCGAGGCAATACTCGGAAGTAATAGACCTACAAATGGTACGGTGCATGTAAATGACACGAGTGTAAGCGCCAGCCCCATGAAGAATACACCAACATAGTCCTGACGCTCTCTCCCCTTGCGATCAAACCAATTTACGAGGTTAGACGGCAGTTTAATACTGAATAAGCCCAGTAACGACAACCCGAAAATCAGAAAAGCCGTCGCTATAATGAGATTAACCCAGGGATTTGCAGCCACGATTTGGGTACCTGCACTACCTACAAGTATCGAAAGAGTTACGCCTAAGCCAGTGAAAGTTACTACAATAGCCAAGCCATACAGCAAGGCCATGCGCAACGGTGTGCCCTGAGCATGCCGTGCGAAGTATGAGACCGTGAGTGGAATCATAGGGTAGACACATGGCATGAGCAATGCCCCAAAACCTGCCCCAATAGCCAAAAGCAAAAAACCGAATAACCCGGATGAGTCACTTGACTCCATGTCGGAAGCAGGCAGATCCTCAATGCTGGGTAAATCGGCTGAATTGGACAATTCTATCGGCGCAGCCGTTGCAATTGGAACACTCCCCAACGGATCTGCTGCTTCGGTGAAAGCTGCCGTAAAATCAATAGAGTCCGGGGGCAGACAGATCAGGTTGTTGCAGATCATGAATCCAATGCTGCCATGGACTTCTCCGCCGGGAAAACCCGGACCTATCGCGTAGTCTGCCCAAACAAGTGCCCGCCCCTGGAAATAAGTAACGACCTTGTCAAAGTAGGGGTCAAATCCCGATTGCACCTCAACCTGACGCAATGAATCTAATGCTGTCAGTCCTGCAGGCAAGGATCCGAATTGCACTTTCAGTGCTCGGCTGGGTGGAGGAGAGTCCAGTGCATACATTCGCCATGCTCCTCCTTCTGGATCACTCGGAGGCAGGTTGCCTTCGAAAACTACTCGTGCAAGCTCGCCGTGATACTCTGCCCTGGTCAACCACGACACGGTAGACTGGGACACTGCTTCACTGACGGTTGCCAGCGACCACAAAAGCAGGATCAAGAACGGAGCAGCTTGTCTAGGACAGGCTACCGGCCGGAACCACATGCACACTGAGTGCGGCATGCACTTCCGTATGCAACTTGATCGTCGCTTTATATTCACCAAGGACCTTGATGTCCTCATTGAGGGTAATGGTGCGGCGATCAATGTTGAAGCCTTGCAGTGCCAATCCAAGGGCAACCTGCTGGGGAGTAATTGTACCAAAAATTCGGTTCTCCGCACCCACCTTGGCTTCGACCTTGACTACCACACTCTCTAATTGATTCCGAATCTCCTCCGCATTATTGCGCTCCTGGGCGCGACGTCTTGCTTGCTGACGCATCTGATCCTCCAGCGCTCTAACAACGCCGGGGGTGGCCATCTGCGCCAGCCCCTGGGGAATAAGCCAATTGCGCCCATACCCGTTCTTCACACTCACGACATCCCCCTCACTACCAAGGTTCTTAACGTCGTTTAAGAGTATTACCTTCATCGCACACAACCCTTAAGATAGTTCAATTTATACTTAGCGCACCGAATCGGCAACATAAGGCATCAAAGCAAGATGCCGTGCGCGCTTGACAGCCCGAGCAATAGCCCGCTGTTTTTTTGCAGGAACATCCAAAACTCGCCTGGGAAGCATCTTGCCTTGCTCGTTTACAAAGCGCTTCAGGTAGTCGGTGTCCTTATAGTCAATATACCTCCGAGGCGATCCGACAGTTGCTGTTTCAGCTTTCGCTTGCGTTTCAGCCACAACCTGCCTGCCCGCCCTGCCCGCATTGTAGTGGGCCACCATGCTCTTATCCATCACCAAAATTAATGAGCGCAAAACATTGTCGTCAATGGTGAGCGCTCGTTCGATGCGTGGAATCAACGTACCAGGGCCCTCAAAATAGAGGTTAACGTAGTAACCGTTCTTTTTCTTATCCACAGGGTACGCAAGCTTGCGTGCTCCCCACTCGTCAACCTCGCTGATTGAGCCTCCAGCACTTTCGATTATCTCATTCACCCGAACAACCACCTCTTTGGTCTGTTCGCTCGAGAGCACCGAGGTGAGGATGTACGTGAGTTCGTACATCTTCCGATTCATTGTCATACTTATCCCTACGGAATGACTTGATTATTGATTGGTCATGCCCCTGTGTTTCGCAGGAGCAGGGCAAGGACCGGTTCTATGCCCGATCAATCAGAGGGTTCCATCAGGCATTTGCCATACGATCCACATGATCTGCCGCCCGCAAAGCATCAACCAGCTCATAAAGCTCACCTTCGATCACTTTGCGTAACGGATGATTCTTATGGCTCCCTTCCAGACGGTGATCCGTTACACGATCCTGTGGAAAATTGTAGGTCCGAATCTTGACGGAACGATCCCCAGATCCAACTGCTTTTCTCCGAACTGCATCCCGCTCCGCGTTAACTTCACTAAGCTTCTGTTCGTATAGGCGTGAACGAAGAACACGCATTGCCTTGTTCTTGTTCTTGTGCTGGCTCTTCTCGTCTTGACACGTAACCACCAACCCGGTTGGAATGTGTGTAATCCGAACCGCAGAGTCAGTCGTATTCACGCTCTGTCCACCTGGACCACTGGAACGATAAACGTCAATCTTCAGGTCGTTGGATTCAATTTTAACCTCGACATCTGTTGCTTCCGGCAATACAGCCACACTTGCGGCTGACGTGTGTACCCTCCCACTGGACTCGGTTTGAGGTACCCTCTGAACACGGTGAACCCCATTTTCATATTTGAGATTGCCAAAAACATTTTTCCCGCTCACACCGAATACGACCTCTTTGAATCCACCCAGCGTGCCTCCAGAACTATTCATAACCGAGATATTCCATCCCTTGCGAGCGGCATAGCGCTCATAGAGCCTGAACAGATCGGCTGCAAAAAGCGCAGCCTCATCACCACCGGTGCCTGCACGAATTTCCACAATCGCGTCTCGGGCATCGGTAGGATTCTTTGGAATAAGTGCCTGATACAGCGCCTCCTCCATTTTCGGAAGCCGGGATGTCAGCACATCCAATTCCTCACGCGCCAGTGCCACCAACTCTGCATCCTCCTCCACACAAATCAGCTCCTGCATCTCTTCCACCTCCGAGAGCGTGGTTTCATACTTTTGGATTGCCTCCACTACCTCCGACAACTCCCTGTGCTCAGGCCCCAGAGTAGCCATGCGCTTGGGATCTGCCGCCGTTTCGGGATCCGCAATAAGATCAGTGAGCGACTGGAAGCGCTCCTTTATCTCCGTTCTTTTTTTTAAATCAATCATCCCATTTTCCCGGCTGCTGATTTACCCACGAAACCCATGTACTGCAGACTGTAGATACAATATGCACTACAGATGAAGGCTGTTTGTCGTCCCTACCGCACTTAAACTACGACCAACAGCTTTTGCGACATCCCGAACCTGGATGATCAGTTCGGTGAACTGATCAAAATTAAGTGCACTCAACCCGACACCAGATGCGTTAGCCGGATCGTGATGCACATCTACCATGATCCCGTCAGCCCCCGCTGCAATGGCTGCACGAGCCAGTGGGATAATATGATTCCGCATGCCTGTACTTCTGCATGGATCAACAAAAACAGGCAGATGGCTCTTCGCTTTAACAACGGACACCGCTGATAAATCCAGTGTATAGCGTGTCGCTGACTCAAATGTCCGAATACCACACTCACACAAAATGATCTGTGTGTTCCCACACCTCATGACATACTCTGCCGCCATAAGCCACTCTTCTATTGTGGCAGCCAGACCACGCTCTAGCAGGATCGGCTTATTCGACGCGCCAAGTGCCCGCAGCAGCTCAAAATTCTGCATGTTACGTGCCCCCACCTGCAGGATGTCCGCATATTCCGACATCATACCCAAACGGGCAACATCTGTAATCTCAATCGCAACCTTCAAATCACTACTATCTGCCGCCTGACGGATTAATTCCAGTCTACCTTCTTCCAGCCCATAAAACTCATAAAAGGATGTGCGTGGTTTCAGAATATTTCCCCGGAACAGTGACGCTCCGTGGGAAGCAACATATGCTGTCGTTTCTTTTATCTGCTCCTCGCTTTCTACGCTACAGGGCCCGGCCATAACGGTGATTGAGCGTCCACCAATACTCACCCCCCCTATTTCGACTACCGTCGACACATCACGCCCTGCGCGGCTGGCTAACTTGTAGGATTCCGTCACGCGCTTCACATCTGCAACGCCTTTGAGCCCCCGAATAATGCGATGATCAAACCCCGGCTTGACTCCAATCGCGCCCAAAACGGTCTGATTAACTCCACTAGAGCGATGAATGTCGAAGCCAAACGCGCTCAAATTCGCAATGACAGCCTCGATCTCCTCTTGCGAGGCACCACTTTTCATAATGACAACCATAACATCACTGGGATTACACCTTGAGTTTTTACTTCAGCACTTCCCGGGCGTTCAGCGATAGCGCTCAAGCGTAAATTTTTCGCCGAGATAATGCTTGCGTACCTCAGGATCGAATGCCAATTGCTCCGCCGTTCCAGATTTCATAATCTTACCGTCAAAAAGTAGGTACGCCCGATCAGTAATGGCCAGGGTTTCGTGGACATTATGGTCGGTTATCAGTACTCCAATACCCAAATCTGCCAACTGGCGCACAATACCCTGTATATACTCGACCGTGATCGGATCTACCCCGGCAAACGGTTCATCCAGTAAGAAAAAACCGGGTTCAAGCGCCATTGAGCGAGCGATCTCAGTTCGACGACGCTCTCCGCCAGAGAGCGTATAGGCTTTGGCTTTTCTTACAGTGTCCAAACCAAACTGATTAATCAATCTATCTACCCGTTCATTACGCTCCGGCCTGGACAGTTTTTGAAACTCCAGGACAGCGTGAAGATTTTGCTCTACAGTCAGTTGCTGAAATACACTCGTCTCTTGTGCAAGGTAACCCAGCCCAAGACGTGCCCGCCTGTACATCGGTAAGTCCGTAATATCCCTATCACCCAGATATATTTGTCCTCGGTTGGGACGCTCAAGGCCCACGATCATATGAAATGATGTTGACTTGCCAGCTCCGTTTGGACCGAGCAAACCAACAACTTCACCGCGCTGTACCTCGAGCGAAACATCGTCCACGACCGTGCGCTTCTTGAAGCGTTTGGTTAATCCTTCTGCTCGCAATTTTAGCGATTCCATTGCAACGTGCTCAATAAAGGATGGCTCAGAAGCCGTTCACTCATGGGTTTGAGTGTGGGTTCCCACTTCAAACCATCAAGCACAAGTGTGTCGGGCAATGCGGACTCCGGGTATCGTACCCCCTGCACATCCGTACTGAACTCTGTGGTGCGTAGTGAATCTCCCTCAAATTGCAAGCGAATTTCATCTCCTGATGCCTCCAAGGCTCCATCAATCTCACCGTCTTCATCCTTGCTGAAATAAATAGCCTCTGCATTCGGCCCAAGCCTAAAAACGCGGACAGAGTCACCCTGAAATGTACCAACAAGACCTTTCCCGCGAACCTGATTGATTCGCTTCGTTAAGCTGTCCTCCTCGGCAACAAAAGCATTCCCTAGAATAAATAGGGAGTCAATTGTACCTTCTGTCAGAACTACTCTAACCGTATCGCCAGTAAGCTGAATATTATCAATCCATATAAACGGCTGGCCGTAAAACCAAGCGGATTCATGCCGACCATTCTCTGATCGGTCGTAAACCATCGAGTCTGCACGAGCTGCAAAAGAGGTTTTCCAGACGCGAACATCACTCATCGCATCAAGCCTGGATCCTTCCTGCCTCTCCTGTATACGGAAGGTCCCTGCCCCGACTATAAGAGTATCCACAGAGAGTGAGTCACGTCCGAGGTGCACAAGTAGTGGATTGCCACGAACAATGCTGAGTGAGTCTTCGGCATTTCGTTCGACCCGTTCGCCCGCAATCCAGGTCGAATCTCCCTCTGATGCAGTCAAATACAATACCGATCCTCGAGCGAGTGATATTGCAAAATCTCTGTAATGGGTAAGTGAATCAGAAGTTAGTTCTGCATCCTCCGATTCCATTGTAACATTACCTATGAGATCAGCCACTTTATCCTCAATCCGATAGACGCCGGCTTCTCCTGTCAGAACGGAGACAGAATCTTCCAGCAAAAGCCCCTGCGGGAATACTGCACGCCGCTCTTCAACGTAATGGATGCCCACAGGCGCCAGAGCAACAACTTCTCCATCGGATAACTGGACATTGCCTACAGCATAGCCTACTTTCAACTCTTCTTCATAGTGCAGTGAGTCTGTTCTTAATGTGTCACCATCGTCAATCAGTATGGCATTGCCCGTAAAGGTAATTGTGCGCCGGGTTACGTTTCGGATAGCCCGATCCGCTGTCACCTTCGTTCCGTCGAGGATTACCAGCACATTCCCATCGATATACTGCACAAACTCCCCCCCCTCCTGTCGACCTGTCAACAGATCTCCCTCCACGACTACAGAATCCGTATCCGCATGAATGAAAAGGACGCGTTCGTACTTGTAGTGATTGCCTTTCGGCATTAGCAGCACAACCAGCAGCCACAGCGTAATACACCTCATTGGTCAAGCACAACTTCAGCCCTAAACCGACCGATCTGATAAGAAGATAGGTCCTCCGCAGCCTCAAGGCCCGTTCCCGAAACCACTTCATGAGATGTGGTAATCTGAACGAATCGATCCGTGCGAAGCAACCGATCAGCCTCCTCCCACTCGATCCACTCGGATACGAGCGTTCGATCGTCGCTTGTTTGTATGACCACCTCCCCTTCAGCGACAAAGCGCGTTTCTGACTCGTAGTACGACACACGATACGCCTCAAGCACGGCCGAGATTGCTCCAGAGGAGTCATGGATTTCGACCTCAACCTTATTGTCTATACCTTGCAGAAGCTGGATGAGATTATCTTCCTCTTCTACCCATTCTACATAGTCTGTGGTAATTACCAATCTTGTATGACTTGTGTCAGCCTCTGAATCTGCCTGTGAGATTACAGTTCTAACATTCCAGCTTTCCTGAGAAGGACCAGGTGGAAGCTGCGCCGGAATCTTAGAAGCATCCTGGTATGTGCAGGAAACAGGAACCAATGCCAGCAAAACGACCACCCATAACAACCCTGAGATTGGAGAATCTGTGCTGGGCGGTAACGAGAAATTCTGTGTCGGCGAAATCAAAGACCAAGGATAGAGTATGCGCCGAAGTGTGTATTGAGCGGGAAACGAGACTCGAACTCGCGACCTTCTGCATGGCAAGCAGATGCTCTACCAACTGAGCTATTCCCGCGATAAGAATGCAATCGCGTGGTACTTCTACGAACCTTCAGCTGTTCCGATGTTATGCGGAACATGCGCCTTTCGCGGTTGCAATAATCCCTGCTTAAGAAGCAGTTCCGCATTGAGGACGGCGCCACCTGCGGCCCCACGAACCGTATTGTGAGAGAGAACCACAAACTTGTGATCAAGAACCTCACACGGACGAATCCTTCCAATGCTGACTGTCATGCCGCCCCCAAGCTCTGAATGACGCCTCGGCTGCGGAAATCGCTCATCCTCAAACACATGCAGAAAATTGTCAGGTTCAGTGGGTAGCTCCAGGGTTCGGATTGGACTTACATAGGATTTGAATGCTCTACACACCTCGTCCGAACTCACACACGATCCCAATTTGACGGAAACACACTCCAAGTGTCCCTCGAGAATTGGAACACGATTACATTGTGCACTAATAGTAATGGTCTCAGTTTGAATTGCACCATCCACCAATCTCCCCAAGAGTTTATTCGGCTCGTGAACCAACTTATCCTCTTCTCCACCAATAAAAGGCACAACATTGGCCAGCGCATCTAGGGATGGGACCCCCGGATACCCAGCACCGGAAAGGGCCTGCATCGTCGTTACCTGAACCGCCTCCAAGCCAAACGCATCATGAAGCGGTTTGAGCGCACACGTCAGACCGACTGTAGAACAGTTGGGATTGGTGACGATGTATCCCCCTTGCCCCCAATCCTGATTTTCTATCAGTGCAGTGTGGTCTGGATTGATTTCGGGGATCAGAAGGGGCACATCCTTGTGCATCCTGAAGCTTTTTGCATTAGAGATCACCGGATACCCTTCGCTGGCCAGTCTGGGCTCTGCATGATCAGCCACTGAAGCGTGCAACCCTGAGAATACAAAATCACATGGCAACTCGGTGTTCAGTGACACAACCTCCATTGAAGCGATGGAGGCCGGTATTGGTGCACTGCCAATCCAGTTGACGGCCTCACTGTATCGATGTCCGGCCGATCTGTCAGACGCAGCCAAAGCTGTGATTTCGAACCAGGGATGACCTTCAAGCAACTCAACGAATTTCTGCCCAACGGCACCCGTAGCTCCAATAACTCCCACTCTAAGCCTAGTCATCGTTTAGTTCTTACCAACATGATATAAGCGGGCATACTACGACCACTGATTACAATTGTGTCACCTGACGGGAGATAATGCAAAAGACCACGTCATTCTGCTTCGTGCCGGATCCATGAAGCCTTTCGAACAGATCGGCCATCCGGTCGCTTCGATGTAGCAAGCTGATGTCACACACTTCTGGCCTGACCAAAATGAATGTCTCTGTTTTTTGAGACAAGAGAAGACGCTGTTTCGAGCATCCCAAACACTATAGACGATTCTACCCGCACCCCATCCTACAGACATCCGGCTTGTAGATATCTCATTTCAACAACATGGGCTCGCGAGAGAGCAAGTGCTCCTGCACAAACATCAAGCCATCTTGTAGCTATCCGCAAAACGCATATGTGCATATTACCCACATGCACTGAGCACCCTCCTTTTTCCAGTAACCGAGTCGATTAACGGATCAATCTCACGCCGACGCCACTGTAGGACTACCTGGTTTAACTCCTCCTGATCAAGCAGGAAAGTATCGTGACCATGCGGGCCCTCCATAATCGCCAATTCTGCATGTGGAATGTATTGAGCAAGTTCTTCTGACTCTTCCAGTAAGTAGAGAACATCCGAGCGAACACCTATGGCCAGCGTAGGCTGGAGAATAGCTGAAAGCGCAGCTTCATAAGTGCCTCGCCCCTGCGCCACGTCGTGTGTATCCATCAAGCGAGTTAGATAAACATAGCAGGCCGGGTCAAACCGACTGACAATTTTATCACCATGATGCTGGAGCCAAGTTTCAACCTTGAAGGAGTTTGATCCATTCTGGTTACGTCCGAACCTGCTATCAAAAGATGCCAGCGATCGATAGGATACCATGGCCATCATACGTGCAGCAGCCAAGCCATCCCTGGGAGAATTGTGCGGCTCATAAACTCCTCCTTTCCACTTGGGATCTGCATAAACAGCCTGTCGTTGCGCCTCACTCCAGGCGATGCACCATGAAGAGTGACGTCCACCTACTGCAATGGGTACGATTCCACGTACATAATCGGCTCCATAATACGCCCACTCAAGCGCCTGCATCCCCCCCATACTTCCGCCAATAGCAAATGCGATACCTCGAACACCTAGGCTGTCCAACAACGCCTTATGCAACGTAACCGTATCCCGCACCGTTGCCTGGGGCAGCATATTTCCGTAGATCCTGCCAGTATCCGGATTGACCGAGATCGGAGACAACGTGCCATAAGGAGATCCAATCACATTGGCACATATGACAAAGAACTTATCCGTATCAAGCGCCTTACCCGGGCCAATGCAACCAGGCCACCATGAACGAGCATCTGGAGTGCTTGTCAGTGAATGCCCAACAATGATCACATTGTCTTTGGCCTCATTAAGCTCGCCCCAGCGCTCGTAACCCACCGGGACTTCACTTAGGACAGCACCGTTGGACAGCTCCAGTTTCGGTATGGTCAAAATCCTCGGCATCAAATTTACCAAGCTGCACACCCGAATATATTCGAGTGTGCAGCCCAATCAAAAATCGTTATGCTACAACTTCTGCGCCAACAGGGGACAGGGCCTCAGAAAAATCAGACTTAATGTCGTCAATATGCTCAATACCCACTGAAACGCGAATCAGATCTTCGGTAACACCTGCAGACACCTGTTCCTCACGCGCCAATTGCTGGTGCGTCGTGGAAGCAGGATGAATCACGAGCGTTTTGGCATCGCCGACGTTAGCCAGATGACTTGCCAACTTTGTACCATTAACAAACTTCTGACCAGCCTCCAAACCACCCTCGACTCCGAATGAAAGCACGGGACCAAAGCCATTCCTCAGGTATTGCTGTGCATTCTCGTGGTATGGATGCGTCTCCAATCCCGGATAACCAACCCAGGAAACCTCTGGCCGCTCGAGTAACCAGCGTGCCAATTCCAAGGCATTGTCACAACTGCGTTGTACACGCAGCGACAGAGTTTCCAATCCTTGGAGCAGTAGGAAAGAACCGAACGGATTCTGGCACGGTCCCAGATCACGCAGTCCCTCGACGCGGGCACGGATTATGAAAGCCAGGTTTGCTCCCAAAACTCCACGAGGACCGAAAACATCCCAGAAGCTCAGACCATGATAGGATGCTGATGGCTCAGTGAAGCTTGGGAACCGCCCGTTATCCCATGGGAAGGTGCCAGCATCAACGATCACCCCACCAATAGTGTTACCATGCCCGCCAATCCACTTGGTGGCACTGGCAACTACGATGTCAGCACCATGATCGATCGGACGACACAAATAACCTGCCGCACCAAAGGTGTTATCAACTACCAGGGGAATGCCATTGCTTTTGGCAACCTTAGCAATAGCTTCGAAATCTGGCACATTGAAGCGGGGGTTTCCAATAGTTTCGAGATAGATCGCCTTGGTCCGCTCATCGATCAACGCCTCGATGGATCGAGGGTTGTCGCCATCTGCAAACCGAACACTGATTCCGAGTCTCGGCAGCGTGACCTTAAACTGGTTGTAGGTCCCTCCATACAGATAACTGGATGAGACAATATTTTCGCCGGACTCTGCTAGCGTTGCGAGAGCAAGGAACTGGGCTGCCTGTCCACTGGAAGTAGCCAGGGCTGCCAAACCACCTTCGAGTGCCGCAATACGTTTTTCGAAAACATCGTTGGTCGGATTCATAATCCGGGTGTAGATGTTCCCGAACTCTTTTAACGCGAAGAGATCTGCTCCATGATCCGAGTCATTGAAGACGTACGAGGTCGTAGCATAAACCGGTACTGCGCGAGCATTAGTAGCTGGATCCGGTTCCTGCCCCGCATGGACCTGGAGTGTGTCGAAATGAAGCGATTGACCGTTCTGTGACATGAGTTTAGCCTCTGCTTTTGTTAGAGATGATGAATGGCACAACATTGGCCTTCACCAAAAAGCTTTCTGGCTTTCCCACGAAAGGTCCCCTTCCAGGTAGGATGGGCGGAAGAGGTTGGACTAGAGTCGATCATAAAATCGAATCATTCCCCCCGCTCATCTGTCCCCGCATAACACGAGGCAGGAAGTGGCACCTTTCACGCAAGGTGTCCAAACCTTGCGGGGGTTGCCAGGGTTTCACAGGGCCTGAACCCTCCACCCTTCTTGATGAGCCGGCACGAACATCGTGTCAACTGACGCTAGTATACGGCCTTATCGGGAAAAGTTCAACAATTTGCCGTTTTTCGGAAAAAATATTTTTTTATTCATCTCCGTGGCAGATCTCCTTCGCCTTTCGTCGGCAACGCAACAAACCCCGAGAGATATGCATCTGCATGGCGTGCAGCCTCTCGCCCCTCACTAATAGCCCAAACTACTAAGGACTGCCCACGGCGTGCATCTCCTGCCGCGAAAATACCAGGCACATTAGTCTGGTAGTTTCTGTCTGTCTTAAAATTACTCCTCTTATCTAGCTCCAGCCCCAGCGAATCTACCATACTTGCACTCTCAGGGCCGGTATAGCCTATAGCTAAGAGTACGAGATCAGCTGGCCACTGCCTCTTCGTACCCTCCAGCTCGGTGACCTTTCGCCCCTGAAGTTCTACATTGACAGTCTGTAGACTTTCTACATGCCCATTTTTGCCCCCGAATGCCTTTGTCATAATACTCCAGCGACGATTTGCCCCCTCCTCGTGCGAGGAACTGGTTCGTAAAACCATCGGATAATAGGGCCATGGCTGGTGTTCCGGTCGCTCATCTGGGGGCATCGGTAACAATTCGAATTGGGTGATAGAACGTGCACCCTGTCGATTGGCAGTACCAACACAATCACTGCCGGTATCCCCCCCTCCAATCACAATGACATCCTTGCCTTTCGCACTGACGTAGTTGATGCCCTCGCGAACCAGGTCATCTCCCGCGTTGAGCTTGTTTTGCTGACGCAGATAGTCAAACGCAAAATGAATGCCTTTCAGTTTGCGTCCGCGGACAGGCAAGTCACGGGGCCGTGTAGCTCCTGTACACATGACAACTGCATCAAATCTGCGCAGACGTGAACATGTGTATGTGTTACCTACATCCGCAAACGTGATAAACTGTATACCATTTTTCTTCATCACATCAAGCCGACGATCAAGCACCCATTTTTCAAGCTTAAAATCTGGAATTCCATATCGGAGCAATCCACCAATTCGATCATCCCGTTCCAGTACTGTCACACGATGCCCTGCACGGTTAAGCTGATCCGCTGCCGCCAGTCCGGCTGGACCGGATCCTACCACAGCAACTTTTTTTCCTGTTCTTCTTACTGGCTGCTCCGGCTTAACCCACCCTGACCGAAATGCATATTCGATGATCTCCTTCTCAATCTGCTCAATCGTAACGGGATCATCAATAATGCCCAATACACAGGCCGACTCGCAGGGGGCAGGACAAATTCGCCCAGTGAATTCGGGGAAATTGTTTGTTGCGTTTAACCGCTCATAGGCCATACGCCAATCACCCCGATACGTGAGATCATTCCAATCAGGAATTACGTTTCCCAAAGGACAACCTGTCTGGCAGAAAGGAGTCCCGCAATCCATACAACGGGCAGCCTGACGACGCAGACGGTCTTCACTGAATGGAGCATACACTTCATGCCAATCCGTCACGCGTTCTTCAACCGGACGCTGGTCGGGAAGCTCGCGCTGGTACTCAATAAACCCTGTAATCTTGGCCATGGTGTCACGCGGCAACAGCTAACTGGTCTGATTCGCTGGCTAAACGCCTTAGCGCATTGCGATACTCAATGGGCATTACCTGGACAAACTCAGTCAATGCCATCTCCCAGTTCTCCAGAATCCATTGTGCTGCCCGACTCCCGGTATACTCAAAGTGATTCTCAATCATAGTCCGCAACTCAGCAATGTCTTTCTCGTCTTCCACACTCAGCAATTCAACTGATTCCATATTGCAGCGTTCTCTCCTGAATTCACGTGTGGCATCAATTACATACGCAATGCCCCCACTCATTCCAGCGGCAAAATTCCGGCCTGTTTCTCCAAGAACGATGACACGGCCGCCAGTCATGTACTCACAACCATGATCTCCGACAGCCTCAACCACTGTACGGACACCACTGTTTCTCACACAAAAACGCTCACCGGCTCCCCCGCGTATGTAAACTTCCCCGCTCGTGGCACCGTAGAGGGCCACATTACCCACAGTAATATTCTTATGCGGTACATACGTCGCCTCAGGTGGCGGCATAATAGTCAGCTTAGCTCCCGAGAGCCCCTTTCCGAAGTAATCATTCGCATCACCTTGGATATTGAATGTAATGCCCTTGCAGGCGAAAGCTGCAAAGCTTTGTCCAGCGGAGCCGACACAATTGAGGGTCACCGCATCGTCCTGCAAAGGCTCCGTACGAAAACGTTGCGTAATCGCATTGCTTAGCATGGTGCCTACAGTCCGGTTTATGTTCCTGATCTGAATGTCAGCAACTACCGGCTCCCGTCTCTCCAAGGTAGGCTTGGCCAAAGCGATCAGCGTGTGATCCAATGCCCCTTCCAGTCCGTGATCTTGTTCGGCGGATGCGAATACTTTAAACTCCTCCGGCACCTCAGGACGGACTAGTATCCGTGATAAATCTAAATGACGTGCTTTCCAGTGCTTGATATTCCGTCGCGGCTTAAGTAAGTCAACACGCCCACGCATTTCCGCGAGTGTACGGACTCCTAGCCGTGCCATTATTTTTCGCAAATCTTCTGCAACAAAATGCAGGTAGTTCACAACATGCTCCGGCTGGCCACGAAATTTTTTGCGCAGTTCAGGATCCTGTGTGGCAATCCCCACGGGGCAAGTATTCAGGTGGCATTTGCGCATCATTATGCAGCCCAGAGCCACCAGGGGTGCGGTTGCAAACCCAAATTCGTCTGCGCCTAGGAGTGCTGCAACTGCAACATCTCTGCCTGTCTTCATCTGACCATCACACTCGACTACGATGCGTGAGCGCAATCCGTGGCTTACAAGTGTTTGATGCGTTTCCGAAAGCCCAAGCTCCCAGGGCAGCCCTGCGTGCATGATGGAGGTTTGTGGTGATGCACCCGTACCTCCATCCGTTCCGCTGATGAGCACAACATCGGCTTTCCCTTTGGCTACGCCCGCTGCAACCGTACCTACCCCCACTTCTGATACCAGCTTAACACTGATCCGGGCGCGCGGATTCGCATTCTTGAGGTCATGGATCAACTGAGCCAGGTCCTCTATGGAGTAAATGTCATGATGCGGCGGTGGAGAAATCAGCCCCACATAAGGTGTTGAATGCCGAAGTTTTGCAATCCAAGGATAAACCTTCTTGCCAGGGAGCTGACCACCTTCTCCCGGCTTGGCACCCTGCGCCATCTTGATTTGAATCTCGTCAGCACTCTCCAGGTATTCAATCGTTACTCCAAATCTGCCGGAAGCAACCTGCTTGATTCGACTCCGGCGGGGGTTACTTTTTCCATATCGTTCAGGACCTTCCCCTCCTTCCCCTGTATTGCTCTTGCCACCTATGGAGTTCATTGCAATAGCCAGAGCTTCGTGTGTCTCTCCACTAATCGATCCATTGGACATAGCCCCCGTCTTGAAGGACTTAACAATCTCAGTCCATGGCATAACCTCATCTATATCCATCGGTTTTGCCTTGGAATAGTCGAAGGATAACAGTCCCCTTAAGGTGTTTACTGCACCTTTGTTGATCTCGTCCGCAAAGGCCTTGTAAGACGACTGTGACTGCGTCCATGCAGCTTCCTGCATATTTGTAATCGCCGTCGGGCTGAATGCATGACGCTCACCTCCCCGACGCCACTGATACTGACCACCTACATCCAGTGGGTAGATTCCAGAAACTTTTTTTACGGGATATGCGCACTCGTGTCGCATGACCACCTCCCTGGTGATCTCTTTCAGGCCAATTCCCCCGATCCGTGACGGCGTACGGCAGAAGTACTCATCAATCACCTGTGGACTCAGTCCAATAGCCTCAAATATCTGTGCACCACGATAACTCTGCAGTGTCGAAATGCCCATCTTGGACATGACCTTCAGCAACCCATGTCCAACCGCCTTGATGTAATGCTCTTCCGCGTCTGCCATGGAAATTTCTCCGAGTTGACCTCGGTGAGCCATCTGGCGTACGCTGGACAGCGCTACATATGGACAGACTGCTTCCGCACCATAACCGATCAGCATTGCAAAGTGATGTACTTCACGAGGTTCTCCACTATCCACGATCAGGCCACACCGGAGTCGCAACCCTTTTTCGATCAAATAATGATGGACTGCCCCCGTAGCCAGCAAGGCCGGCACAGGCAATTGACTTTTTCCGGCCTCGCGATCAGAGAGAACAATCAGACTACAACCATGACTGATGGATTGCGTAGCTTCCTCTTGGAGGCGCTCCAGTGCCATTGACAGTTCCCCGGGTTGAAAGCACATATTAAGTGTGGCAACGCCGGCAATCCCTGTCTCAATTGAAGCCATATCCGCTTCGGTGAGTATTGGCTGCATCAACCTCAACTTTTCACAGTGCCACGCCTCTTCCGTAAAGAGATTGCCACTGGATCCCAGGTTCAGTGCAAGTGAGGTTACCATAGATTCGCGAATCGCATCCAACGGGGGATTCGTAACCTGCGCAAAAAGCTGTTTAAAATAATCGTAGAGCAGTCTCGGCCGATCAGACAATACCGCAAGAGGTGTATCATTGCCCATTGCGCCCAGGGGTTCTTTACCCTTTTCTCCCATGGGAGCCATTAGCAAACGTAGGTCCTCCAGCGTGTATCCAAACATCTGCTGTCTACCGAGCAACGAACCTTCCATTGCCTTCGGCTCCGCAGGCGGAAGCGAAGCAAGCGTGCGTTGATGTTCATTCAACCACACACGATATGGTGCACGTGAACAGATGCGGGCTTTGATTTCTTCATCCTCAATCACACGCTTTTCCTCCAGATCAATCAGAAACATGCGCCCAGGCTTGAGGCGGCCTTTCCGCAGTACGTTTGACTCGGGAATACCGCCAACGCCGGTTTCTGAAGCTAAAACGACATAACCGTCTTTGGATATGTTGTAGCGGGAAGGACGCAGTCCATTACGATCCAGTAATGCTCCTGCATATCGACCATCCGTGAATGGAATTGTCGCCGGCCCATCCCACGGTTCCATCAGGTTACTGTGATACTGATAAAATGCCCGTTTTTCATCAGGCATGGTCTCATTATGCTCCCATGCCTCCGGGATGAGCATCATCATTGAATGGGGAAGTGAGCGACCGGTATAGTAGAGCAGTTCCAGAGCATTGTCGAGTGCCATGGAGTCACTCCCTCCCTCACGAATGATTGGAACGAGTTTGCGTGTGTCCTCACCAAAACGCTCACTCCTGAACATAACTTCGCCTGCATGCATCTGGTTGATGTTGCCCCGGAGCGTGTTGATCTCTCCATTGTGGCAAAGAAAGCGAAACGGTTGTGCCAGTGACCACTCAGGGAAAGTATTTGTACTGAACCGGGAGTGCACCATGGCCAATGCACTCTTGAATCGCCTGGAGCTCAGATCTGGATAGTAAGCCGAGACCTGTTCCGGCGTGAGCATACCCTTATAGACAATGGTTTTTGCGGACAAGCTCGCGAAGTAGCATCCATGAAGTCTGCGTTCAAGGACATACTGTTGAAATACTTTCCGGATAACATAGAGTTGACGCTCGAATGCATCCAGGGCAACATCCCCGCGCCGCTGAACAAAGCACTGCCATATTGCTGGTTCGGTTATTTTTGCACCTGATCCTATAGACGTCGCCTCGGTTGGGACCCGTCGCCAAGCTATGAACCCCGCTCCCTCTGCTTTCAGGATGTTTTCCACCAGACGCTTACAGTTTTTTTCATGGCGAGGAGAAATAAACACCATCCCAACGCCATAATCGCCCGGCTCTGGCAGCGAAGAAACTTCATGCTCGAAGAATGCATGGGGCAACTGTACCAGAATTCCCGCACCATCGCCTGTTGTTTCGTCACAGCCGCATGCTCCTCTGTGATCCAGCTCCATGAGTATCTGGAGCCCATTTTTTACAATACCATGTGAAGGCGTCCCATCTATACGACAATAGAGTCCAACCCCGCACGCATCATGCTCAAATGTGGGATCATATAATCCTCTCTGTTTAATCATCTGTCACATACTCTGCTTCTGAATCAGCTTCGCCATCCCTGCCTTTCGAGGACCGAATCCGCCGCTGATAATGTTCTAGAACTGGAAATACCCAAACGCATCCCAAGTAACCATTCTTTACCAAACTTACACTCCTTTTAGGAATGCAATAATATCGGGATTATAGACAATTTATTTCTTTTCTAGGTTTTTTTTGATAAAACAACATATATTCCTAAATTAATTGTGTTTTTTTATAAAAAAATCATTATTATTTTAGAAACAGACTAAAGTAGGCTTTATTTGTCTTGTACTGAAAATTCATGGAATTTTCAAAAATCGCAGAGATGTTTTGGGCTATGAGCGGTACCTTCGGGAAAATCTGGAATTTTCGGCCTGTCGCCGATCCTGCCTGCGCTACTCTGGTAAAACAGCAGATTACTTAGTAGTTTCAAGTCTATGCGGAAAGTTTGACTCTTTTTTGCAGAATCCTCGCTATCTCTTCAACAAACTCATCCCTTTGCACAATGACCAAGCATTATTTTACACGCACATTCATGATGCTGGCGCTCCTGGTTTCAACACCATTGCTCACGAACGCCCAGTCTATTGGGTTCGGAGCAGACTTCTACAACCGCTATATATGGCGTGGCTATGACTTCGGTGACTCCTTTAGTGTCCAGCCCGGCCTTGCCTTCACTGCAGGGGATTTTGAACTCGGAACCTGGGGTTCATATTCCATCAGTGCTGATGGTGCAGGGGCGAATGAACACGACCTGTACGCCACGTACAGCTTCGGTTTGGGCAGCTCTACTAGTCTGGCGCTAACTGTTACAGACTACTATTTCCCAACCGATAGCGACTGGCTTAATTTTGACGGTGACGGTGACGGAGCACACTGGATCGAATTGATGGGCTCATTAACGTTCCCTGAATCCTTCCCTGTGACACTCTCAGCAGCCTTTATGGCCTATAACGACCCGGATAACTCCCTCTATCTCGAGGGTGCACTTCCGTTTAGCATTGGAGATGTAGAGCTGGGGCTCACGCTTGGCATGGTTGCGGGCATGAGTGATTTCTATGGTGTAGCAAGCACATCCCTGGTGAACATGAGCTTATCCGCCAGTAAGGATCTACAAATCACAGAGCAATTTTCGCTACCTCTGTCCGCCGCTTACATCATGAATCCGACAACTGAGAAAACCTACCTCGTCTTCGGATTCTCCCTCAGCCCTTGAATTTCAGCAATATAACAGCCTCTCTACGGTTCAATGAGGACCCGGGTGGTACTGGTCGATAGCAGAATTTGCGTCGCTCCTAATTGACTGGCTGGACGAGACCAGATATTGACGGCGTCCCGCCAGATAGGGCTCAGTTGGAATGCCCAGACGAGATCATGCAGCGTGAAATGGAACGGAGTGGCAAAGGCTTTGTCGCCTGCACATTGGCGCACAAAGCATGTATGGAAGTATTCCGGGCCCACAACTGTTGACTCCCTCGTCTTCTGGATGATCTGATGATCGCACAGAACAACGGATGCTACCAGAAGCGGCCGTAACAGCTGAGCACTCCACCTCTTGATCATTGATGGTTTTTGATATTACCTTGGACCTCGAAAGATGGACCGTTCTCAACAATGTGATCTGTTGAGGTAATTGGTTGCTAATACCAGAAGGGCACCGTGATTATTACCAATCAAATACCTGTAACCTCTGGCACGAAACCATGGAAGATCCCACCGTCGCAGATGCCATTCTGGATGTATCATCCATAATGCCTATCCCATCGTACTCAGAGGTGAATCCTGCGAAAGCCCCTGACCATTGCCCCTACCGAATCTGCATATTAGATCGTGGCGGTGACCAATTTGGATCGTAATATTCATAAAGATGGGATTTATCAAGATTTATACCGTATAAAGTGCAGGCTTTGTGTATAGGGAAGCCAATCAAAATTACTACATCAATGATTGATACATCTATTTCCCCCGCATCAAAAGCAGTGCTCCCTTTACGAGAGCATTTGTCTCGTCAAGAAATATTCGACAGATACCGCCGAACAAAAGGGGCTGCCGAGCGGACACACTGGCAGATTATCTACCTGAAGAACCAAGGCAAGACCATCAATGACATAATTAACATAACTGGATACCGTGAGGACTGGGTCAGGGACATCGTTCTGCGCTACAATCGGGAAGGCCCGGACGCATTCGTCAAAGATGGGGACCTTCCACCCGAAATAAAAACCGAATATCTGCGTAAATCCAGTGAGTTGAATACCGCACGCCAGGCACAGCAAGAGATGCTCGCTGCAAAAATTCCTACTCATCCCAAGTTGGAGATTGATGCATTCCTGAAAACAGCTACCGAGGTTAGCGGCGACTATTACGACTTTTTTCTTTCCGAAGAGGGTGTGCTCACTATCGCAATTGGGGATGCTACCGGCCATGGAACAACTGCCGGTATGATGGTCATTGCAACCAAAGCGCTCTTCAAAGCCTTGGCAGCCGAATCAAAATTGCGGACTCTTGTTCGACGCATGTCTAAAACGCTTAAGAGTTTGAACCTGCGCAACACGTATATGCACCTCGCCCTCGCTCGCTATAACGAGGGAGTGCTGCGGCTAATCGTAGCAGGGATGCCTCCCGTTCTGGTATACCGGACAGCAACGCAAACAGTTGAGGACATCGTCCTGAAAGGCATGCCGCTGGGAAGCTTCACAGAGTTCCCGTATGAAGAACTCAATATACCCCTCGAGCCTGGAGACACTGTACTGTTCATGAGTGACGGATTGCTTGAACTCCTGAGTCCCTCTGGCGAAATGCTTCAACTGAACCGGATCAGGAAAATCTTTGCGGAAGCAGGCAACCGCTCTCCCAATGAAATTATTACCCATCTTCGAAAGGCTGGAATCGCTTGGAGAGCAGAAAGAGCACTTAATGATGATGTTACCTTACTGGTACTCCAGCGGCGGCAGAATCAGCGAACAGAAAAACCAGCCGCTATAGCGACGGAATCGGGAACCTCGTAGTAGAATGAGGCCTCATAACCTGCTCCTACATACCCGAAACCATTCTCCACGTTGGAGAATGCACCTGGTTCGATCAGCACATCGGGCGAAAATACATTGCCCGGAGGTATCCAATCTGCACTGGAAACAAGCACGACCTGCTCAATCGCTCTGAGCCTTGCATCGCTGGTAGACCCGTGAGCGCGGAAGATCTCACGAAAGATCTCACGAACATCTGCATAGACGAGGACCGTGGCAACCTGCCCATCCTCAATACGCTCTTGATCATTCGGATACTCGAAGGTAAACATGCCTCTATTGGTATGATAGAGAACACGGATGTTGTTCAGCCTGGGGGCATTCTGCCATAGAATCGGGAATTGCACGAAGCCTGGCGTGATGATTGGATCTACGAGCTCTGGAGTCGATTCCGGAGGCATCTGCACCTCAACTGCAGACATTGCACCATCCGAGCGCACTAACTCGAGTCGATGACGCTCTTCGAAATCCGGCCGAAAACGCACCCAGAATACATGCCCAAAATCATGCTCTCCAAATTGAATAACTGAGTCTCTCCATGTATAGACTTCCCCCGTATGCAGATTCCTGGACATGACCCTCGCATCAAGCAGTTTCGGTCGCACAACATCTATCGTCTGATCAATCGCATATACACGCACTGCCTGCGTATCCGCACGTACGCTCAAATGCCCATACACGGTGTATGCACGCTCGGTATCCAACACAACATCTACGCTCTCATCACAGGCACCAAGCACCAGCGCCAATACAAGAAGCCCGGCTCGGATCATGGCAAATCAACCTTTATCCCGACAGATGGAATGAGCGGTAACTGATCAGACCGCTCAAGTGTAAAAACATCCAGATAGAAGACATTGGCACGATCGTACACGTTGATCACACTTGCCTGTAATGTTACCCTTGAGAAACCTATCTGGAAAGCGCGGTTCACAGAAGCATCAAGCCGATGATAGGCCGGCAAAATTCCGTTAAAGGGGCGTTCATAGACCACACGTCGCTCGCCCGCCTCAGTAAATACGTTAACAGAACCGTCCATGAGCAGAAACCCGTCAAATCCATAGGCCCGATTAAACGGACGCCCCGATCCAAACTGCCATCGAAATGAAATATCAAAACCGTACATACTTGTCGAAAACATCGCGTTTATCTGATGCCTCCGGTCATGTGCAGGGCGGAATTTGTAGGTAACTTCGTCAAACCAGTGCACCAGCTCAGATTGCATGGCTTCGTACTCTGTTGAAGCCAAACCGTAGTTGATGTACGCATAGTAGGGGGCGCGCGAATACTCCAACCGCAGATCAAGCCCCAGTACACGCCCGTCAGCCTGCTGGAGCTTGGTGGTCAGACGCGGACGAGCAGTCCATTCTGCGATATACAGATTGCTCATGCGTTTATAATACACATCCGTCACAACGGTCATCCCCTCTGCAATCGTCCTCCTGTATCCCATTAGAATGTGCAGCGCCTGCGGAATATCTCCTACCGGTACTGCAGTCCATGCCGTAAACACGCTAGCTGCATCTCTTCGATCATTGATACCGACGAGTTCCTGATGGTACAGGCCCGCTGCAGCGCTGAATTCGTTGTCGCCCCAGGCAGTTTTTGCACGCAGGCGAGGTTCAAGAATCACGCGGCTCTTGCTGGGAAAGTGATGAATCCTTAAACCCGGTGAGACCGACGTGCTAGAGGTAAGCTTAAATTCGGGGGCAGCATATATACCCGCTTCGGTTACATACTCGGTTTTAAGGTCGAGATTTTGGTATAACCCGCCCAGTTCGCTCTTGAGTGTCAACGAACGTGCAAAAAGTCCCCAATGCAAATCACCTCTACGAGAATAGTGTGTCACGTTAGCCTCCATATTAATCCGACTGGTGGTCGAGGTCCTAATTAGGTCTTCGCTTGGCCCCAACTGCATGGTGTGACCTGACCATGATATCAGAAACTCTGCCAAAACCGGCAGATTGCCCGGCAGAAATAGGTAGCGTCCGCCCACAGCATCATTCCACCACCGAACTTCATCCGGGGCACCGACACCTCTCGTACCCCCTACACGTCCGCGATCATAAGTTTTGATCGCACTGACTGAAACACGACCATTTCTGTTGGGTCTTCCGTGAATCTTGGCAAATAGATCGTGAAAAAGCAATGGGATGTCCTGCCCAATCACGCTCGCAGCAGCATCTTCAACAACCGACTGCCGCGCGGAGGCAATCATCGTGAAACGTCCTCCCGGTACAATGGGCCCTTCCACCTGCGTACCCACAAGAAATGGGGAAACCGAACCAGAGGCCGCGAACCGACTATTATTTCCATTGCGGCTCCAAGCGTCCACTACGCTAGAAATTCTTCCTCCAAACTGCGGACCAAATCCGCCTGCATGTAAGTCAACGCTCCGCAATACTTCCGATGGGAAAGCAGTGTAGTAGCTGAGAATATGAAATGGCTGATAGATCAGCATACCGTCAAGCAACACCAGATTCTGTGTTGGCTCGCCGCCTCGCACATAAAACTGTCCTCCTTGGTCTCCCACAAGTACAACACCAGGCAATGTAGCGAGATAGGCCGACAGATCGGCTGCAACGTCCGGCATCGGAACACGCTCAATCGCAGCGGGAGTAATGCGCTCAGTACCTGCGCCCATCACAGTCGTACTTCCGCCTGCATTGTCGACTATCGTGAGCTGCTGCAACAAAAACTCATCTTCTTCCAACGTAATATCCAACTGACGTATTTCCTGACCCGGCGTAATGTCCAAAGAATCTACGTAGGTGACGTATCCTACGTACGTGGTGCGCAAAACATATTTTCCCGGTGTCAGGCGTGGCAACAGATAGAACCCATCGCTGTCCGTTGCGGCACCAAACGAGATTTCTCCCTCTCCATACAGCACCACGTTAACGCCCTCCAAAGGTTCACCGCTAATGGCTTCCGTAACAAATCCACGCAAAATCTGTGAAACCGCAGGCAACGCAGAGAATACCGCAAAAACCAGTAAAAAGAGGATTCGGTACATGGCCATGCCAGAACGTAGCTTGCGATTGTTACCATCTTGGACCTTCAGCGTTCAACGGAGGCACCTTCCATCAGAAAACTACATTTAACGTGGCTACAATAATCGACGGAAAGGCCATCGCGGCCGAAGTACGCAGTGAAGTGCGAGAAGAGGTTGCAGCATGGACGTCCAACGGACATGCCCCCCCCTATCTTGCAGTGGTACTGGTTGGCGACAACCCCGCGTCGGCTTCGTACGTACGAGGAAAGATCAAGGCAAGTCAGGATGTTGGAATTGCAGGCGATACGCTACAATTTGACGCTAGCATTTCCGAAAAGGCCCTACTCTCCGTCATTCAAGACTTAAACGACAGCCCTCACGTAAGCGGAATACTGGTGCAGCTCCCCCTTCCTGGCCACCTTGATTCGTCACGTATTATTGCTGCCCTGAATCCGGATAAGGATGTAGATGGTCTGCATACCGTGAATGCCGGTCGGTTAGTTACCGATTCACAAGGCTTTGTACCTTGTACACCAGCCGGAATTGTAGAGCTGCTGCACCGCTCAAATATCCCTACAGAAGGGCAGCATGCCGTGATTATTGGGCGATCGCATTTGGTTGGACGCCCACTGGCTAGCCTGTTGCTGCGAAAAGAAAACAACTCAACGGTCACCGTTTGCCACAGCCGAACACAAAACCTGCCCGAAATTTGCCGAATAGCCGACATCCTCGTAGCCGCAATCGGTCGTACACATTTTGTGTCCGCCGATATGATTAAGCCGGGAGCAGCTATTATAGATGTGGGAATCAACAGAGTTGAAACCCCAACACGTAAAAGAGGATATTATCTCACCGGTGATGTGGACTATAGCGCTGCTAAAGAATTAGCAGGCTACATTACTCCAGTTCCAGGTGGTGTAGGACCAATGACAATCGCCATGCTCTTGAAAAACACGATGACCGCAGCAAAATTGCTTAGCTGATGCAAGTTGCTCCTGCAAACATACAATCCCAGGACACAACGCAGGTAGCCGATACGACGCTGAGTGCAAGCGACTCCATACAGGTAGCCAGTGCGCCGAATACAACTTCGGAGGCAATCGGAAATCTTACACAGGATCTTGTAGACGCAGGCATCCTCATTGCCGAAGGTCGATTTTCGGAAGCCTGGGATGTTATGACGTTGGATTTGGCAGTTGCCTTCGGGGATCTTTGGCCTAAAATTGTTGCAGCATTCCTAGTGCTGGTTGTCCTTTATACGAGCTATCGTGTCCTTCATAGCTTGCTGCGCCGAATTCTCCGCAGAAGTAATGTCGTCCAAGCCGGCCTACAAACGCTGCTGATGCAGGGGTTCCGACTCCTTGCGCTGATTCTGATTGGTATAACTGTCTTGCAGACACTAGGAATTGATCCTGCGGCGCTGATAGCCGGCATTGGTGTTGCGGGTATCGCCTTTGGATTTGCAGCCCGGGACACGGTTGAAAATATCCTCTCAGGGGTAAATATTCTAACAGATAAAGCTTTCCGGATCGGTGATACTCTGATTGTAAACGACATCTACTGTGTGGTTGAAAAGATCACATTACGCACAACACGCCTGCGAACACCAAAGAACGAGATCTTAGTGGTGCCAAACCAGCAGATGGCCAACGAACGAATACTCAATCACACAATTGCAGATGCACTTCGAATTGAGATCCCTTTCTCGATCGCTTATAAGGAGCACCCACAACAAGCCCGTGAAGTGGTTCTCAGGCTCACAGAGGATGATCCCCGTCTGATGGAGGATCCAACCCCAACAGTCGTGGTGATCGCCCTGAATGACAGTAGTGTAGATATGAGTCTTTGGGTTTATGTTGCTAATCCGAAGAAAGAACGCCAGATTATTTACTACTACACCGAAGCCATTCGAGAGGCGCTGCGCCAAGCTAATATCGAAATCCCGTTCCCGCACATTCAGCTGATTCAGGATTAGTGCGGCTGCAACACCTGAATGGTGCTGTACAGAGCCACGCCGGCAACGACCAGTATACTCACCCAGAGCCAAACGTCATAGAACTTAGAGGGTCGTAGCTCTTGCGGAGTCCGCCAGCAACGGAAGTATATGACCGCAACCACTACAATAACGAGAATTCCCGTTCCTGCAACACCCCCAATGATCACCATTAACGTGGGTAGCCTTACCAACAGAAACAACGTTGCCCACAATATTGGAACAATCCAGGCTACAAGTGCAATCGCCCTATGGCGCTGAACCGGGTTCAAGTAGTCAAGCCAACCCACCTGTGAAAATGCATCTGAAAATAACCGAGTCCAAAGTGCCAGTGCGCCAAACAGCGTCGAAAACAACACTACGAAAGCACCGACAAGAAACATCGTTCCCGCCCAAGAACCTAGGCTCTGTGTGTACATCTGAGAAAGTGTCGTCACTAACTCCATGCCCTCGGGCAGGAGACCCTGCTGATGCAGGATAGCTACCCCCAGCACATAGAACGCCGCTGTCATAATCGTGTACACCACCATGGATAAGAGCGCATCCAGCGTCATTACACGCACCCAGCCATTCGCCCTTGCAGCCCATGCTCTGGTGTCTTCTTTCGGTCCCGTCCAGGCAGCGTACCCTTTTTCAAGAAGCCAGTAGTTGTAGCCCATGATTTCGTCACCTCCTACACCAGTGATACCAAACGCTCCTATGACAATCAGTACCATTTCAGGGGGAAGCTCAAATAGAAAGCCACTTGCCAGATCGATCGCACTAAACCTGTAATCTGTGAACTGCACAGCAACTACGGACGCCAGCGTAAGAAGTGTGAAAAGACCGATCATTATCACGGAAATACTTTCGATGGGCTTATAATGTCCCCTGTAAATGATCAACGAGACAACGAATGCGGTAGCGTAACACCACACCCACAACGGAACTTGGGGCAACACTAGGTGCAGTACGAGTGCTGTTCCTCCCACGATGCCCCCAACCTGCAAGAGTTTGACGACCATGAGCAGCATCCATGTCCAGATTGACCAGTGGGTACGCCCAATGCGGGGACCTGGCAAACGACTAAATGCTTTCATCGTCGTTTCCCCGTAGAAGATGGTGTGGCGTCCGAATTCGAGTTGCACAGCAACCTTTACAAGGCAGCTCACCAATATTACCCAGAGCGTTACCCATCCAGCTTCGGCTCCTAAACGGGTGGTTGCTATAAGTTCTCCGCTGCCTACTATTGAAGCAGACAGAATGAACCCCGGCCCCAAAAAGCGTAACCGCGTACGAAAGCTCCTCGGAGGAGCTTTGACCGTCTGTTCAGATCGTACGTATGGATCAATCATGAATAAACGAGCTATGGAACGACATCTTCTCTCCAGCTTTACCCCTGCGTACAATCAGGGGCAAAAGCTATCAGACGCCAACACTCTATCATACCCACATACCAGACCATCGGATGTCATTTATACTTCTATACTACTGAACTTTGCGGAGATGCGAATCTTAGTTGGTCAAGGGAGCGTGCGATGGTCTTACTAATCAGGCAAGATGCTCTTGAAAACATGTCCCATCTAGGAGAAGATACTGCTTCAAACCAGCGTCAGTCTTTTCTTTTTAATCTCCCTTAGTGTATGGCAGTAACCCCAAGAACTTCTTCGGGAGTCCAGATTTTTCACCTGTTCCAATCGCAGAGCGACCTTACGAAAATCACCGCCAGAAATAATCCTGAGCAAAGTATGCGGAACCACGCCCTGTTTCCGGCCGGCCAAGTTCAAATTCCATTATCGTTAGCGGGAAAATGCTGCCCTATGTGTATTCCATTTTGTAACTTCAAGACGGCAACAGAAGTGGTTTTGCCCACCGTATTGTTCCTCACCAGAAAATTAGTCCTGTGTATCGCAATATTCTCTTCCTGACCGTTTTTGTCCTTCTTCTGGGCTGCAATCGCCCCACTTCCCCGAATGTAGTGATCATTATGGCGGATGATATGGGATATGGTGATCTTGGCAGCTATAATGAAAATTCCCGTATTCCTACGCCGCATATGGACTTGATTGCCTCGCAAGGGATGCGCTTTACTAATGCACACTCGCCATCCGCGGTTTGTACACCCACACGATATGCATTACTGATGGGGCGCTATGCGTGGAGACTACCATCACTGACTTCTGGTGTAACAAATGGCTACTCCCCGCTGATTGCTGATACAAGCCGAACCACAGTAGCTGACGTAATGTCTGACGCCGGATACCATACGGCTGCCATTGGCAAATGGCATTTGGGCCTTGGAAGTGTAACGCCTACCAATTATGACGAGCCGCTCCTGCCAGGACCGCGCTCACTAGGGTTTGATTATTTCTTCGGCATCCCCGCCTCGCTTGACATGGCACCTTATGTCTGGGTTGAGAATGAACGAGTCACTGCACACCCAACAGAATATGCCGAGAACCCCGTTGGCTGTTGCACCGGGGCCTTCTGGCGATCGGGAGCCATTGCAGCCGATTTCGACCATACGGACGTTTTGCCCGAGATTGCTCGACGAGCATCCGATTATATTCGGTCACAAGCCGCAACAGATGCCCCATTCTTTCTTTATATCCCACTAGCTGCACCACATACACCATGGTTACCAACAGAAGACTTCATCGGCACCAGTGAAGCAGGTGAATATGGTGACTTTGTAGTGATGGTGGATGACGCCGTTGGACAAATAACTGCTGCACTGACCGAAAGCAACCAAACGGAAAACACACTCCTGTTCGTCACGAGTGATAATGGTGCCTACTGGCCACCGGACTTTATTGAACGCTTTCAGCATCGAGCCAATTCTACCTGGCGGGGAATGAAGGCAGATATCCACGAAGGTGGACATCGCGTTCCTTTGATCGTTCAGTGGCCCGGCGTAGTGGAAGCGGGCTCTATGACTGATCAACTCACGGTACACACTGACTTTTTCTCTACACTTGCAGATATAGCTGGTATCGAAACTCGTGGCGAGGACAGCTTTAGCCTACTGCCTGTCTTTATGGGCAACAGCGGGACTCGTAAAGAAGCGGTTCATCAATCGATCCACGGCATGCTTGCTCTCAGGCGCGGCCCTTGGAAACTAATTGATGGAAAAGGCTCCGGCGGCTTTACCAGGCTTGATACCCTCGCTGATGACCCCCCTCGTCAATTGTATAACCTGGATGATGATCCAGGGGAGACAATAAACCGATACGAGGACCGGCCAGAGATTGCTTCAGCACTGATGGCTGCACTGGATTCACTACGCTCACAGTGAATCGACGACTCGTTTGACAAGATAAGTTTCTGCACACCTCCCCCGTACTGAAAATACACGAAATTGTAGGAGATTTCTGGATCTGGAATTCGCCGACACCGTGCGGGAATGCATTTTCCAGCCAAGTGAACCACCAATTCCGGGCGAAGTGGGCCGCTGCATGTTGCAGATGGTCCTCCACACACACCATCTCAAACACCAACAACAACCTCCTGAACCGTTTGGGTACACCTCATAGTCCTGCTCCACACATCGAGGGATTCATAAGAAACCCAAAGCGGTATCAAATCTCAGCGAGTGAGGTTTCCCTATATACAGCTGTAACAAAGTTTGGAACTTACCCCTTAATCACGAAATGAGTCATGTATTCACGGGTTTCAAGTATATTAATCAGAGATGAAAACCTAATAAACGCCCCAGGAACCTCTCTGCGTGGGAGTGTTACAAAGTACTAGCCTGCTTAGTTCTTACTATCTCTTTTCTGCCATCCTGTGCGACTGAAAACATAGGAGAAGCTGAGGATTCTATATCTTATGGATTTGAACTCACCGAACTGTTTCGACTTGGTGACGAATCCAGGGGAGACACGATTCTCTTCGGCAGCATTGGAGAGCTCGTAGCTGTTGACGGATCTGGTCGGATTTTCATAGGAGAACAACAAGATCCCATAGTCTATGTTCTTAATACAGATGGAGATCTACTCAAAAAGATTGGCCGAGAAGGCAGCGGTCCCGGTGACTTCCAAAGACTGTCATCTATTCATATAGGTTCAGCCGATACGCTTTACATCCATGATTACAACTTAGGGTATCTGTCGGTATATGAACCGGAGAGGCTGGAACTGGCCTATAGTATTGCAGTCTCCTATGATGACTCGCTTGGTGGGTCCTACTCTTTGGTCAGCACTCTTGATACGGGTTATCTATTTACGTACGGTCGGCCCATACGAGCCGGTGAGCCTTCACAGGGACGACGTATGCATGTTATGCTAGTCACTTGGGCGAGGGAAGTCATACACCCTCCTGTACATTCTATTCTGGCTGCCGACTGGTTGAGTTCTGCAATCGATGAAAGAGTATTCGCAATCAGAATGCCTTTCCCCGTCGGGCGTGAGACTGTTCTGCGTATGGGGCCAAGAGGGAACCTGTTTGCGGGTTGGACGGAATCTATAGACATCGAGGTCGTTTCACCAGACGGAATCCAGCACAATACTGTCACACACTCCCTCGCACCTGTTCCTCTGACTCGCCAAGAGATAATACTCTTTGCCGAGGAAAGATCTGAAATATCAAATTCGGTTTATGATGAGATTCTTACGGCCGATCTGCCCGCGAGTAAACCCGCATTTGAGACGTTTGTAGTTGACGATCTCGAACGCATCTGGATAAAAACTACTTCACCGTCAGTAGCCGATACCGCCCGATGGCTCATCCTTGATCAAAAAAGTCAATTAAAGGGCGAAATTCGACTCCCCAAACGCACGAACCTGCGTGTTATTCGACATGGGCGGGCTTATGCGATAGATGACGGAGAGGAGAATCTTCTGGTTGTGTACCAAATTCGGGAACAATAGTCAGTGAATTTTACGGTGTTAAGATGTATACAATTTTGTCGGGCGTGCACAAATACTAACTCAAATTCCAAGTACCACAGACACACACTTTACGTCGCCCATTGGAAATTCGGGCTAGCGAATCGGACCGGAGTGGGTGGGCCTCAACACGACTAAACTCCTAACCGCTGAACGCCACCAGGATCAGAAGTTCCGCGCCAGAATAGACGATCTCAATACTAGCCTGAATTTCCATTCACCTAAGGAGCTGTGACCCTATGTATTTTCAGGCGAAATTGATTTTGAGGATTTTATTGTCTAGCCAGGGGATGGGTTGTTCTAATCGGTGGTAGTTGGCCTTGATAAGGTGTGGATTATGAGCGCGGCGTGGAAAGGTGACTTCTATGTGCGTATCGGTCAGTCTGACGTCGGCTCGTTTGGGGATGAGTCGGCGGAAGAGTGTGCGTGCTTCGGCGACTTCGAATCCGTCCCCGATGCGCCGACCAAGTAAGCGATACAGCACACTGGCGATCACGGTAAGCTGCACGTCTACATTAATTTTCATGGGTACCGCCGCGCTGAGCGCATCAATGTGAAAAAAGTCAATGGCGTCGCTGATGACATTTTCAATCACCATGCGGCGTGCATAGCGGTCGACGAGTTTGACCGGTGAGAGTTTCTCGTGGTTGGTGATCAGTACGGTGGGTTGGAGATGCCCCAGGCCCTTGACGAGGATTTGTCGGATCGGTCTGGGATAGGCCGCGATATCGGCTTGTTCATCCACGATACTAGGTCGGCGGTACTTGCGGCTGATGTTGGTGAGTGTGATGGAACGCCATTGATTCTTGGGGATGGACTGGATATGGGCCATCAGACTGGGATGGCGGCGTCTGAGTGTGATGAATTTGATATTCCTTTCGTCGAGCTCACCGAGTGTCTTATGGGTGGTAAATCCGCTGTCAAAGACGAGTTCAACGGGCGATTGGCCGGTAAGGCGACTCCAGTACGTAACAAATTCCAGCGCCGCATCCTTCTGAGTTGCTTTGCGCACGGTGGTATCGGCATAGCAAAAGATGCGGGCGTCAA